>JABMJC010000116.1 GCA_013201405.1 Desulfobulbaceae bacterium | reverse complement strand
TGCGGCCCAAAATGACCATTTCCGTCGCCGCCATGAACTGGTGTGGATTGAATGCCGTAATGCCGGCAGAACCGGGCTATGACTGGAGCGGTCATGAAAAGCCAGATGCAGGCACAGGCAGGCTTCACCCTGATCGAGGTGACCATTGCCATTATCATTTTGGGTGTTGGTCTGCTGGCCCTGGCAACCATGCAGGCAACCAGTCTCAAGGGTAATGTCACAGCCAACCAGGTGAGTGTTTCTGCCAACTGGGCTGCCAACCGGATCGAGCGGATCATGACCCTTGCCTACGACCACCGTGAACTGCAAGACAGAAACAATTCTGGTGCCCTGGGCCTTGATGCCATGGATGAGGCTGCCGATGGGCAAGAGATTTCGCCGGACGGCTACTATACGATCTACTGGAATGTGGCAGAGGATAACCCCATGCCCAACCTGAAAACAGTACGGATCATTGTGCACCGCAATGAGCGTGGCCAGGACAAGCGGGTGGTGATGGACTATATCAAGGCGAAATACTTCTAGAAAAAAAGGGCATGACTCTGCGTATGCAACATATGCAACAAAACACCCCAGGCAACGAGGGCTTTGTGCTGGTGGCAGCCCTGCTGGCGATGCTGGTGCTGACCATTATAGGCATTATTGCCACAACCAATACCTCCACCGAACTGCAGATAGCAGCCAATGACAAGATCTACAAAGAAACCTTCTACAGGGCCGAGGCTGGTTTGTCCCTGGGTACAGAGCTGCTGGAGCAAAATCTGGCCTGTGCCACAGGATTTCAGGGCAGTGGCAGCGTGTTGATTGAAGGGACGATTCGCGTGCAGGAGCAAGAAAAGAACCAGTTGGCCTTTTGGGCCAATGGGCCGCTCGATCCAAACCTGAAACCCGCAGATGCGGGTGAGGACCAGCGGGTTATCGGGCGAACTGCTGATGCTGACGTGGTCTTTCCGGTGCAGACCAACAGTGATAATAGTGTTTTGCAGGCAGGGGTGGGCCATCTGTACATTGGCGGGCAAAGTGAGCCCGTGTTTGGCGGTGGCCTTGAAATGGCTGCGGGTTATGAGGGCCGGGGCAAGAGCTACAGCCAGGGCGGGGTTGCCAGGATCTATGATCTGTATTCCCAGTACAATGGGCCGGGCCAAAGCGAGGTCATCCTGTTGCAGGGCTGGTGGCACGTGGTGGGGATGGAGGGGAGTTGCCTCTACTGATGGCTGGCGTCTTCTGGGCAGCGTGACGTTTTGTGCTGTTGTGTAGACCGTGTGGGAGCGAAATCGAGGTACAATGGTGAGGCAAGCAAGACTGTGTTCAGCCTGTTTGTTTGTGTTGTCTGTTCTTTTTCTCAGCAGCCTGGTGGTTTTTGCCGCTTCTGCCGTTCATGCCGCAGGCAGCGGGGTGTGCGGTCGCGGCCTGGCTGAGCCGCCCTTTCTTTCGTATGGGGTGGAATCCAACCTGCTTTTGTTGTTGGATAATTCCGGCAGCATGCTGGATATGGCCTATGTCCAGGACATTGCCCTGCCTACTGCCGACCTGGAATCTTCGCCAGAACGCCAATGCTTTGACAACAGTTTTCATCATTACGATCCCCTGGCCAATAGGCCAGTACGCTATGCCGGTATCTTTGACCCTACTGCCTGGTACCAATGGGTGGAGGGCATAGAGCAGTGGCAGCACAAGGTCTATGGTAAGGATGATTTGGTGTATGCCAATGGTGCGATCTATCGGGCACAACAGGTCTCTGGCACTGCTTCCGACAGCAAGTATCTGGAAACCGACACTGCTGTGCAGTGGGAACTACTGCTGCGACCCTACCGCCGCGCCAACACCCACTATCCGGCCAATGCCTTGGTGCTCGATGAACTGACCGGTTTTGTTTACTTCTCTGCCCAAGGCGGCACATCGGCAGCCTCGACCGCCTCCCTGGCTGCAGAGGGGGGCACAGACGGCACCGTGGTCTGGGTGCGGGTGAAGGCCTATACCAGGGCAACCAGCTACGCCAAGGATAGCCTGGTGCAGTGGAAAAACAGGATCTACCGCGCCCAGAATGCCGGCATTCCCCAGGGTGAATCACCGCTGAACGATCAGAATATCAGCTGGCAAGAGGTGGATCCCTATGCCTGGCACCCCAAGGGCACGTATGAAAAGGGAGACATTGCCACCTTCCGCGGCATGATTTTTCGCGCGGCAAAGAACCATACTGCCACAGGTGCAAGCATTTTCGAGGACAACATTGCCACCAACTGGCAACGCCTGGACGAGGGCTATTATGAAATGGTGCCCCGTGCCACAGCCGAATCTGCCTGCTCCAGTGCACCTGGCGCCACTGGGGTGTACTCGAATGCGGATCTGTGCATAGCAGTCAAGGAGGTGGATATCCTGGATCCATGGCAGAGCAGCACCATGCTTGCCTTTGCCGCCAGTGGCAATGCCCTCAACTGGCTCATATCCTCCAAGTTCGATATCCAAAAAACCATTCTCACCGGTGGCAAGTACGAACCAGTGGCCCAGCGGCTGATTTCAGAGGGCCGGGGTTGTTCTGGCTCCAGGTTTGTCAAGCAGATGGCTGTGCAGCAGGCTGGCCAAACTTTTCAATTGACCCTGGCAGTGCGGGGTTCGCGCCACGAAGGTCACCCGCTGCTGATCGACCGCATTGACAGCCGGGATGATACTACCCGTATCGAGGTACTGGCTGTCAGTGCCTCAGGATACAATGCCGAGGCGTGCCAAGAGGCAGTGGATGAGATTGTTGCAAAAGGTCTACAGGGCACGCAGAATCTTGTGGATGCCTGTTTGGCTGGTCCTGCAAACGAGGCCAGTGGTGCACGTAGCGCCCTGAACCATGCCCTGCAGTACTGCTGGCAGGACATGAACCGGAATATGAATACCATTGTCAAGGACTGCGAAGATGTGTATGCGCATCTGCCACCGGCCAGTATTCCCACCTTCCATCGGGCCTACAACTGTTCCGGAGTGTATGATACGTATCTGGAGCACACGCAGCGGACCGGCTATATGGGCAGGTGTTGGAGCCCGGTGAGCGCTGCCGGTGCAAGCTGTGATCCAGCGAAAATTCCCAGCCCCACAACATGCACAACCCACCCCTGCGATTTTTGGCAGAATGACCAGCTGCTTCGCAATGCAAACCCGGCTGCCTATACGCAAATTTGCACCAAAGTCAAGGAACAGCAGTGCCAGAATAACAACGCCTGGAGGCAGTACTATGTGGATTCGGTAAGTGGTCTGCTGTGTGACCCCAAGGACAAAAAATACGACACCGGCAAGGAAGGTGACAACTGGTCAGGCGAGATAGACGGTGATCCAACTACTTCTCCGGATTCTGCCCCCAAAAGTGAATTGAATAAAATGTCAGATCCTGCCTTTGCCTGTGTCAAGGAGGCCATGAACGAATTCTGTTCTGATCTGGTCACTCCCCAGGTGATCGACCCCTCAGACCAGGCCCTGTCGACTTCCAGTTCGATAGGCAACATTCCTGCGCAACTGGTGGACAGCGGCGTGATGAACCAGCTGGGCATTGACCGGCCCATGTACATCATGAAGGGCTATGTTAAACAGGTGGAGCCTCCTGAAGGGATATTGCAGCAAAACGCAGACAACTTGCGCATCGGTGCCATGGCCTTCAACCCGGTTGGAGCACACACAGAATGCCAAGATACAGTGGGTGACAGGATCGAGCAGTACTGTCCTGCTGGCAACCAGGATGGAGCCCGGGTGATAGCGCCCATCCGTTCGGGCCTGCTTTTGGATGATCTCGGTACAGCAGACAGGACCGATGAGCGGCGACATGTCGATACCGTGGCCGAGGCCATTAACCTAACCCAGGCAACCACCTGGACGCCACTTGCCGAGGCCATGTACAATGCCATTGGCTATTACACGCAAAATACGGATCTACGGTTGAACAGGGGAGATTTCCAGACAGACAGCGAAGTGCTCGCCTGGCAGCCAAATACGCCCTATGCTGCAGGGAGTTACGTGCTGCAGGGCAGAGACCTGTGGCAGAACAAGATTGGTGGCATATCAGGTGATGTTGGCAATATCAGTCTGGATGGCGCCCTGGTTTGGAGCCGTGTGGGGAGTTACGAGGGAACATGGAGTAATACTGCCTCCTATCCGGCCAGGACGATTGTACAGTATGACAATACATACTACCTCACCGTGGGCGGCGGTACCAGCCTTCTCAAGGCAGATGCCCAGGCCGCCAACCGGATTGGGCCACATTACGACGAGGGTGTGGTCTGGGAACCCCTGCTGGATCCGGTGGTCTACCCTTGCCAGGAAAATCATATCCTGATCTCGACAGAAGGTGCCTCCACCGCAGACATCAACCAGCAGGTGGCAGATTTTGTCAATAAGGGTAATGCCCTGACCAATCAGCAGGCCATTGATGACAACAAGGATACAAACCAGCCCCAGCAGTGTGCAGGTGGTTTTTTCGGCAGCACCTATTTCGACAACCTCACCTATTTTGCCCACGATCCAGACAACAAGTATGCCCTCTACCCTGAGGGCAATGCGACCATACCTGCATCGGACGCGCCCTTTGACGAGCAGCCTAAAAACAAACTGACCACCCATGTGGTGGTAACTGGTTCCCTGCGTGACACCGGCAAGGCTGATGAATGCAACCCGGCGGTATTGATGCAGCAGGCTGCGCTCAATGGCGGCACAGGCACGCCGGTACTGGGCGAGAGCCCGGCCCAGTTGCAGGAGCAACTGCTGGCTATTTTCAATGAACTGCGGCAGCGGGCCTCTGCTGGTTCGGCAGCGTCGGTCATTTCTTCGGCCCGCGGCGGAGAGGGTGCAATCTACCAGGCTGTTTTCTGGCCAGAACTGGTTCGCCAGGATACCAGCGGCAAGAATTGGAGTGTTGCCTGGGCCGGTGATGTGCATGGCCTGTTTTTGGATGACAATGGCTTCATGTATGAAGATACGGATTTCAATCGCACCATGAATCCTGCAAGCGCCCAGGATGCCGGTGGTTCGGATGCAGAGGGTGATCGCCGGGTGGTAATCTATTATGACCAGGAGAAGCAGCAGAGTATGGCCTGCTACACCACCTCGATCCTCGAGGTTGGCAGCGAGCAGTGCACGGATGCCAAACCCCTAATGGATGTCCGCTTTCTGTGGTCTGCCAGTGACTGGCTTTCCGACTATCCTGTCAACGATGCTGGCGCGCGTACCCTGGACCCCCTGGATACCAGAACCAATCGCAGCGGGGATAAGTATATCTCCAATGCCCGCCAGCGCTACATCTTCACCTGGAGCGACAAGAACCACGATGGGGTGGTGGATGAGCATGAAGTGATACCCCTGGATGAATCTGTGGGGGAAGCCGCCTGGCATGGGCTGCGCCACGATTTTAACGCCAGCTCTGGTAGCGAGGTCGTCAACATCATCAACTGGTTGAGGGGCGAGGACCGGCCAGGGGATGAAGGGGCCAATGGCAATGGTAATAGTAGTGGTAATGGCGGTATAGGCAACGCCCCTCTGCAGCAACCCATGCGCAGTCGGCAGTCGACCTTTACCGCGGGCGATTCTTCCTTTGCCTCCACCTGGCGCTTGGGCGACATTATTCATTCCACCCCGGTAACAGTTGGTGCGCCCATGGAGGGCTACCACCAGCTGTACAACGATATTTCATATGCCGAATTTGTGACAAAGTACCAGGCGCGGCGTCAGGTGATTTATTTTGGCGCCAATGACGGTATGCTGCATGCAGTCAATGGTGGCTTCTATAGTGAGGTGGAAAAGAAGTTCTGCCTGGTGGAGTTGGATGACAGTGGTACATGCCCTGCTGACGATGCCGCAGGCGATGTCCCCAGGCTCGGGGCTGAGTTGTGGGCCTATGTGCCCTACAATCTGCAACCGCACCTCAAGTGCCTGACCAGCCCTCTGTACTCGCACAAGTACTATGTTGATCTCAAGCCGCGGGTCTTTGACGCGCAGATTTTCAGCCCTGATGACGACCATCCCAATGGTTGGGGTACCATCCTGGTAGGCGGTATGCGCCTTGGTGGTGCACCGATAAGCGCCAAGGAACTGAATGCGACTGATACCTCGGGCCGACAGTTCATCTCTGCCTATTTTATTTTGGATATCACCAATCCTGAAAAAGAACCGGTATTGCTAGCAGAGATGACCCAGGTGCTTGATGCCAACGGGCAGGCGCAATACGCAGATCTGGGTTACAGCACAGTGACTCCGACCATGGTTGTGGCCAAGGATAAAGGGTTCCTCAGCAGAATCTGTGGGTAACCTTGGGTGTAGGTAGGTCACCAAGTGCATGATACAAGGCTATTTTTAGCCCATCATAGGTGCGAAACCCATAGGATCGCTTGGTGACCACCTTGGCCTTGTTGTTGAAACCTTCCACGCAGC
>JABMJC010000115.1 GCA_013201405.1 Desulfobulbaceae bacterium | reverse complement strand
CAAACAGGTGAGCCCCCACACCTTACGCCACTCCTTTGCCACCCATCTCCTCAACGGCGGCGCGGATTTGCGCTCGGTGCAGATGATGCTGGGCCACAGCGACATCGCCACCACCCAGATCTATACCCACCTTGACAAGAGCCGCCTCAAGTCATCCCACAAAAAATACCACCCCCGTGGCTGAATAGATCACGACCTGGTCAAGTCAAGCGTCGGACCAATACAGCCCTGGCTGGCAAGCGCAATCCTGAGTCCGGTCAATTCCTTGGCGCGGCGATTTATTTCCTGGTTCAACAGTTGTGGATGGTTGTTCACTTCGCTTAGATGCGCCAGCACCAGTTGCTGCAGCTGGCCCTGTGCCACGAGTTCTGCAGCAAGGTTCAGGGCATCGGTATTGGTCAGGTGTCCTTGGTTGGAAACGACCCGCTGCTGCAAAGCCAGGGGATAGGGCCCGGTGCGCAGCATGTGCACATCATGGTTGGCTTCCAGCACCAGGGCTTGACAGCGGCTGAGATGATGGCGGACAAGCCGGGTGATGGTGCCGGTATCGGTGCAGTAGCCAATGGCGAATTGGCCATTGCCCACAGTAAAGCCAACAGGATCCACGGTATCGTGACTAATGGCAAAGGCATGGATCTCCATGTCGCCGATGCAAAAGACCTCGCCGGTGTTGAACTCCAAACGGGCTGGAATGTTGCCCACACGTTTTTCCACAGCGCGGTGGGTGGCTACATTGGCATAGACCGGCAGGCGCAAACGGCGGGCAAGCACACCCACACCTGCGACATGGTCATTGTGTTCATGGGTGAGCACCAGGGCATTCAGGCTTGTTGGATCAACCCCTGCCTGATGGAGACGATTGACCAGCTCCTTACCCGAAAAACCGTTGTCGATCAGAATACGAGTTTGCCCTGTTTCCACCAGGGTGGCATTTCCCTTGCTCCCGCTACCCAGTACAATACAACGCAAAAGACCTCCTTAAACAGAGTGCACAAAACATACAAAAACCTGCACATCCAAATGCTTCCCAGACAAAACAGCCTGCAATTGGCTGATGCAGCCGACAAAGCGTATTGCATGGGACAAGGCTGTATGCATATCCTGAGGGGAAAAAACTTGCAAGCCCCCTGGTGGTCAAGGTTAACACAGCACTCCGAACCCTGCGCGATAACGCGCAGCTACAGGGCACTGTAGGTCAAGTGGTTCGGTAGCGAACCAAAACAATTCACTCCACTTGATTCAACTTCAGATCAACAATGATCTCAAGAAGGCAAGGAGCATACTCGCAGACAGACCTTGGGTGCGTCCGCGAGCATGCCACGATACTGACACCATAGCAGAGCTGTTCACCGACCCGAGTGGCCAAATCCGCCTGTGCCACGGTCGGTTTCATCCAACGCCTCCACCACCTTGAACTGCGCCCGCACAACTGGAGCCAGGACCAACTGGGCGATGCGGTCGCCCCGCTGAACCAGATAATCGGTCGTGCCCAGGTTAATCAAACCCACCTTGACTTCACCGCGGTAATCGGCATCGATTGTACCTGGCGCATTGACCACCGTGATCCCATGTTTGATAGCCAGGCCCGAACGGGGCCGCACCTGCAGTTCAAAACCCAAAGGGATGGCCACGGCAAAACCACTGGGCACCAAGGCAATGGCACCAGGCGCCAACACCAGCGGTTCGTTGAGCGCAGCAGCCACATCCATACCTGCTGCCCCGGCGCTGGTGTAGCAGGGGAGCGACAGATCATGGCAGGCCTCTGCATCAAGCCACATAAAATCTAGTTGTACTTCGTGCATACTCTCAGTCCTTATGTACAAAAAACCACAAAAAAGCCGGTCACCCTGGCAGGCAACCGGCTACAAAAGCAGGGTCAGGTTGTTCTATTGTGTTATTCTTCACCCTCGGCCAGGGCAGCTTTGCGACTTAAGCGAATGCGGCCACGACTGTCAATATCAATGACCTTCACCTTGATGATATCACCTTCCTGCACCACATCGGTCACCTTCTTGACCCGCTCGTTCTTCAACTCCGAAATGTGCACCATACCATCTGTTCCCGGCATGATCTGTACAAAGGCGCCAAAGTCCTTGATGGTGCGGACCTCACCCTCGTAAATGCGACCCACCTCGGGTACAGCGGTCATCTCTTCGATGCGCCGCATCAGGGCATTGGCTGCCTCGGTGTTGTTGCTGAAGATCTTGACCGTGCCGTCATCCTCCACATCGATCTTGGAGTCGTATTCCGTGGTCATCTCCCGGATTACCTTGCCCCCCGGGCCAATGATGTCACGAATTTTGTCGGGATTGATGCGCAGGGTCATAAAGCGCGGTGCATGCTGGGAAACCGCCTCGCGCGGCGCAGCCAGTGCCTCTTCCATCTTGTCAAGAATATGGAGACGGGCATCCCTGGCCTGCTCCAGTGCACGCCCCATGATATCACGATCCACTCCGTCGATCTTGATATCCATCTGCAGGCCCGTAATGCCACTGCCGGTGCCCACCACCTTGAAATCCATATCACCCAGATGATCTTCATCGCCAATGATATCGGTGAGGACAACCACGGTCTCCCCTTCTTTGATGAGCCCCATGGCCACACCCGACACCGGTGTCTTGATGGGCACGCCTGCATCCATCAAAGCAAGACTTGCGCCGCACACTGTGGCCATGGAGGATGAGCCGTTGGATTCCAGCACCTCGGACACCACCCGCAGGGTATAGGGAAAACTATCTCCTGCCGGCAAAACCGCTTCTATGCCTCGCCGGGCCAGGGTACCGTGACCAATGTCACGGCGGCTCGGCCCACGCAGCGGCCTTACCTCGCCCACACAAAAAGGCGGAAAATTGTAGTGGAGCATGAAGCGGCGAAACACATCACCTGCCAAACCTTCCACGTGCTGCTCATCGCGTTCGCTGCCCAAGGTGCTGACGACCAGCGCCTGGGTTTCCCCACGGGTAAACAGGGCAGAACCATGCGCCCGGGGCAACACACCCACCTCGCAGCTGATCGGACGCACCTCGGTGAAAGAACGTCCATCCAAACGAAGTCCCTGCTCCACAATCTGTGCCCGCATCCGCTTTTTGCGGTAATCGTCCAAAAGTTCGTTGACCTGCGGGGCTACATCGTCTGCCTCATCAGCAAGCAGGTTCTGCACCTCCTGGCGCAGGGCAGCGTAGCGCTCGGAACGCACCGTTTTTTCGGCGGTGTTCAGCACCGCGTCCAAGCCAGTGGCTGCGGCCTGCTCCACCCTCTGCTTGAGTTGCACGTCGACCTGCGGTGCAGTGACCACTCTCTTTGGCCTGCCGATCTCCTTCTGCCACTGAAGCTGGATATCAATCAAGGGCTGCATACCAGCATGGGCGAAAAAAATCGCTTGCAGCACCTCATCTTCACTCGCCTCCTGGGCCTTGCCCTCAACCATGACCACGGCATTACGCGTACCAGCCACCACCAGATTGATCGTGGCCTTTTCCTGCAGCGCCTTGGTGGGGTTGAGTACGTAGCTGCCATTGATGTATCCCACCCGGGCAGCAGCAATCGGTCCGGCAAAGGGTATATCCGAGAGGCTTAGCGCCATGGAAGCGCCGTTCATGGCCAGCACATCGGGCTCCACCTGCGGATCAGCAGAAAAAACCGTGGCGATTACCTGGGTTTCCGAGGCATATCCGTCAGGAAAAAGCGGACGCAGGGGGCGGTCAATCAAGCGGCAGATCAAGGTTTCCCGTTCACTGGGGCGGCCAATTTCACGGCGAAAATAACTGCCAGGGATACGGCCGGCTGCATACATCTTTTCCTGATACTCGATGGTCAGCGGCAAGAAACCAAGATTTTTTTCTTCCTTTTCCGCCACCACGGTGACCAGTACCACGGTTTCCCCACAAGATACCACCACCGAACCGTCGGCCTGTCTGGCCATCTTACCGGTTTCAAAGGCGATGGTCTGATCGCCGATTTGCGCTTCTACTGTTCGTTTCATTCGTCTATGTGCTCCTTGACCCGGAGATCCGGGCTATTAAAAGACGATGGCAGCCGAGCGCGATCACCCCGTCACAAAGTCACAAAGGAAGGCGGAATATACCAATTGTCTATTCCGCCTTCCTTCGTGCCTTTGCAATGGTGTGCCGGCCGCGCCACAGCCCCATCATGATAGCGGGCAGAGTTTGTTTGTCCCACTCCACCCGCATCCTTCCTGTACAGACCTACTTACGCAGGCCCAGTTCCTGTATCAGGCTACGATACTTGCCAATATCCTTTTTCTGCAGGTACTTAAGTAGATTACGACGCTGACCAACCAGCTTTAACAGACCCCGGCGAGAATGGTGATCTTTAGTATGGGTCTGGAAATGCTCGGTCAAGTACTTGATCCGGTCGGTCAAAAGGGCAATCTGCACCTCGCAGGAACCGGTATCGGTGTCGTGAGTTTTGAACTGCTCAATAATTTCTTTTTTCTTCTCTGTTGTCTGCGCCATGCAGAACCTCCTGTTGTCCTTCTGCTACCAGTGAAGCAGTTTCCCTCAGCCTCTCTGGAGTCTGGATACATGGCCTGTTCTCATCCGTCTCAGAGGGCCGGGACGGTAAGGCCGTTTGCGCCTGTATACCGCATTTGACGGAGTTCAGGCAAGGTGAATTCACCAGTCCATGCGATAAGCGGGCGAGCGCATCTTCCACGTTCAATCGAACAGAATACAGGGCACGTGCAGCATGTACGTTATCCTTCTCGAAAAGCAACCGCCCATCCAGGGCCTCGTCCACCTGAAAAGGACCACTGGCAGTGCGCCGCAAGCCTACCAAATGCGCACCGCAGCCCAAGCTCTCACCAATATCTGCGGCCAGCACCCGGATATAGGTACCGTGACTACAGGTAACCGTGATATCCAGTTGACAGGTAGCCGCCACATAACTGTCTGCCGCAAGGGCATAGATACTCACCGGCCGCGCCGGCTTGGTAATAATGATGCCTTGGCGGGCGTAGTGATACAGCGGCTTCCCCTTGTGTTTGAGGGCTGAAAAGGGCGGCGGCACCTGCATGTGCTCGCCAATCATCCGATCCAGGCAGGTACGAATGGCACTGGCGTCAACCCCTTCCACCGGACGTGTTCTGGTAACCAACCCTTCGGGATCCTGGGTGTTGGTTTCCACGCCAAGTTGCAGTCTGGCTGCATACTGTTTTCGGCCCTTCATGAAGGCATCGACATTGCGGGTGGCCTCTCTCCCTGCACACACTACCAACAGTCCGGTGGCAAAGGGATCGAGCGTGCCAGCATGCCCGACTTTCTTTATACCCAGCAGGCGCCGTACCCTGCGGACAACAGCAAAGGAACTGCATCCTGCCGGTTTGTCCAACAAAAAAACTCCACTTTGAAATACTTCTCCGGCAGCTTGTTCCTGCGGGACCATCATACCTTCTTCTTATGAGAGCGAATACCGGCAACAAGGTGCGGCAACAAGGCATCCCGAACCTCGTCCATGTGCTCTGCGCGCATGGTGCAGCCGCTGGCGTTTTTGTGACCACCGCCGCCAAAATGAACAGCTATAGCCGAGACATCACAACGGCCCTTGGCACGCAAACTCACCGAGATATGCCCAGGCTCCCTTTCCTTCAAAAAGACCGCCACCCGCACCGAATGAATGGCACGGGGAAAATTGATGAAGTGCTCAATGTCTTCCATGGTGGTGAAGGTGCGCTCGAGCATGGCCTGGCTCACCCGAATGACCGCGATGCGTTCTTTCTCATACATCTCCAGGGTTGACAACACATCCTGCAACAAACGCAGACGCCCCAAAGTGTAGTTGTTGTAGAGTTTATTGGCCAAAATCGCCGGATTTGCACCACAGCGTACCAATTCCGCGGCAACAGTGAAGGTATGACTGCTGGTGGCAGCGTAGTGGAAAGAGCCGGTATCTGTGCTAATGGCTGCGTACAGACATTCCGCGGCCTGGGGTGACAAAAAAAAACCCAAGGCCTGGGCCAAGTCAAACACCATTTCACCGGTGGCGGAACTCTCCGGAGAAATCCAGTTGCAGTCACCAAAACCAGGATTATCGTGATGATGGTCTATTACTAAAAGAGAAGGATACTTCAGCACCTCTTCACTGTACAGTCCCAAGCGTTTTTCATCACCACAGTCAAGGGCGATACAGGCACCATCTTCACCGGCGCTGCGGAGAAAATCCCGCACTCGCTCCATATCGGTCTGTATGCGTCCAGAACCCGGCAAAAAACGGTAAATGGCCGGCACCGGTGCTTCCAGATAGCAGATGACCTGCTTGCCGGCATGCTCAAGGATATCGGCCAGGCCGAGCAAGGAGCCCAAGGCGTCACCGTCGGGATTGTAGTGGGTGAAGAGTGCAAAATGCCTCTTCTCCCGCACAATGCCAAGCATGGTTTCATCAGGCAGGGCCACGGCGGCGCTCATGCTCCAACTCATCCAACAGCTGCTCCACCCGCTGCGCCTCTTCGGCAAGATTATCATAATACAACAGGAGCTCAGGCGTATAGCGCAAATTGAGCACTCGGGCAAGATGACTGCGGAAAAACCCCTTGGCCCTGTGCATCCCGTCCATGGTACGCCTGCTCTCTTGTTGACTGGCAGCGATGACATAAATTTTCGCCACCTTGAGATCCGGGCTCACTTCCACCCGGGAAATACCTGCTCCAGCCAGACGTGGGTCTGCTGCCCGCTGCAGCAAGAGCAGCGTCAGTTCACACCGTATT
>JABMJC010000114.1 GCA_013201405.1 Desulfobulbaceae bacterium | reverse complement strand
ATGAAGAAACCGTACGACGCTGGCTGGAAAATCCGTATCATCAGTATTTCTGCGGAGAAGATATTTTTTGTCCTTTGCCATGCACTGCCCATTGATCCATCCTCACTGAGCCGCTTTCGCAAACGCATCGGTGAGAAAGGTTGCGAACTGATTTTGCAAGTGACAGTGCAGGCCGGTCTGATCAGCGGAGCGGTCAAGGCAAACAGTCTTGAGCGGGTGAGCATCGACACTACGGTGCAGGAGAAGGCAGTTGCCTACCCTACAGACGCGCGCCTGTTCAACCACAGTCGTGAGCGGCTGGTGCAGTTTGCCGGGAAGCATGGTGTACGGCTGCGGCAGAATTACAACCGCCTTGCTTGGCTCCAAGCAGCAAGCTAAAAAAGCCTTTTCCAAGGGCGACTATCTACTCTACGGCTTGACAAGAAAACGGCCACCCATAGCCCGGTACACCGTACTTTCATCGCGCAACAAGGTGTATTTGGCCTGCAGGGCACTAAGTCGGGTGTCGTCTTCATTGTTGAGCGCCTCCAGATAATCTTTCAACTCGCCTGCACCCAACTCATAACGGGCCTGATAATGGCCAGTGATGCTTTGCTCGCGCTTGAGACGTTCAAGAAGAAGCCCTAGAGACTGCCTGCTCTGGCTGCTCACATCGTAGGAGGCCCGCACCTCGTTGAGCGCAGTGGTAATGGCACGAATAAAATCCAGCCGGGCAAGCTCATAATCATCTTCACTCAGACGGACATTCGCCCGTACCCGCTGCCAGTCGAGAAAGGGCAGGTTCAGGCCAACAGTGCCACTTAAAAAGGGGAACTCAACAAGATTACTGCTGCGGTTGGATTCCGTGCCAAGGGCAGCACCAAGGGTCAGGGCCGGATACCAGGATCTATAACTGGCCTGCATATTCTTAAACGCGCCGGCAAAACGGGCCTCTGCAGCCTGCAAATCCGGACGCACGGCCAGGGCCGACACCGGCACCTGTAAATCCACAGGCAAGGTCTGTTGGGTAAGCAAAGAGCTGCCGGCAACAGGCGGCAACTCACCTGGCCGATAGTTCAACAAATCACACAAGGTTTGGCGCACCAGCGCCTCTTCGGCAGCGAGGTTACTCAGCCGGTTCTGTGCCGACAACAGCGACTGCTCCGCCTGCTGCATCTGCACCGGTGCCACCTTGCCCAACTCCACTTTGGTGCGCACCAAGTTTAGCACATCATTGTAGCGGACAATGCTCTCATCCAGCACCTGCTGCCCTTCCATGAGATAGCGCAGAGAAAAATAACTGTTGATCACCGAATGAATCAGGCTCAGGCGCAGCGCCTCCCGGTCTGCCATGGTAGCGCGATGCTCCCATTCCTGTGCACTGGCCGCCAGGCGCAGGCGCTGCCAAAGATCCAGCTCATACTGCAGCCCCAGACGGGTTTGGTAGCTGCGCCTGGTATCGCCTTCGTCCAGATCGCGCCGCGCGGAAACTGTGAGGTCACCGGATGCGGTGGGGAAAAGGTCGGCACCAGCCAGTTCTGCCCGTACCAGGGCGCTGTGGATGCGCAACGCGCTTTGAGCCAAATCCACATTGCGGCTCAGGGCAAGGGCAATCACCTTGTTGAGCGCGGCATCGTCATACCCCTGCCACCAGTTCTTTTCCCGCACAAAGCGTTGCTCCATTTCCTGCCCGGAGATAAGCCCTTGGCGCAGGCCTGTCTCCGGGCGTGGGGCAGCACAGGCACTCAAGCCAAGCATTGCCGCAAAGACGATAAGTACGGCTGTACCCATACGCTTATCCAGTGGTTTTTGCCTGCACATGCGTCTACTCCCTGGCCAAAGCATCAATGGGGTTAAGCCGGGCAGCGTTACGGGCCGGCACAAAACCAAAAATAATACCAATCACAGAGGAACACACCAGGGCGACCACCATGGCCCAGGTGGAATAGACCATGGGAAAATTGCTGACGAGCATGCCAAACACCACCCCAAACAGCCGGGAGAGGCCCACGCCCAAAAGACCGCCCACCATACAGATGAGTACTGCCTCGATAAGGAACTGTTCCATAATATTACGCTGCTTGGCACCCACGGCCATGCGCACCCCGATTTCCCGGGTTCGTTCGGTCACGGAAACCAGCATGATGTTCATCACTCCTATGCCGCCTACCACCAGGGAAATGAGCGCAATGCCCGAAATAAGCAGTTTGAGGGTACCGGTGGTGCTTTCCACGGTCTTGCGAATACTGTCGGTGTTGATGGTGAAGAAATCTTGCTTCTTGTGGCGGGCAGTGAGCAGTTCGGTGAGCTTTTTTTCCGCCATCAGCGGCATGACATGGTCGTTCACCTTCACCGTGATGGAGGAGATAAATTTGGCGCCGGTGATGCGACGCATCACCGTGGTGTACGGAGCATAGATGTTGAGATTGCTGGAACCCGGACCAAAAGTACGTTCCTGGTCCTTGAGTACACCAATAATCCGCAGCGGCTTCTGCCTGAACAAGATAATTTTACCCAGGGCGTCTTCACCCGGACTAAAGAGCTGACTATAGGTGTTATGGTCAATGACCGCATAGGAGGCGGTGGCACGCACGTCGTTGTGGTCGAAAAAACGGCCCTGGGCCATGGCCAACGCCTTGACCTCGAAGTACTGTTCGCCAACCCCGTTGAGCATGGCAGAAAGCGTGTTGTTGCGGTAGACCAAATCACCGGTGTTGGATGTGTTGGGGGTAACATTGGCAATATAGGGCTGTTTACCCAGGATATTGGCGTCTGCCACAGTCAGGGTGCGGATGCGGCCGGCACGGCGGTCACCAAAGCCAGAACCACGCATGATATCAATGGTGTTGGTGCCCATGGCATTGATATCGGCAATGATTTGTTGCTGTGAGCCAGTGCCCAGGGCCACAACGGAAACCACCGAGGCAATGCCGATGATAATGCCCAACATGGTGAGCAGGGAGCGCAGCTTATGGGCCAACATAGCCTGCACCGACATGGTGAAAGCCTCTCGAAACTGGGCCAGACGTCCGACAAAACGGTGGTGCCGCGCCTGGGAGGGCTGTGGCGCAGCAGCCATTTCTCTGGCAGGAGCCAGGGGGCCGGTGCGCTGGTCGGCAATCACCTTGCCGTCATGGAGTTCAATGATGCGGCCTGCGTGGCTGGCCACATTGTGATCGTGGGTGACGATGATAATGGTGTGTCCCCTGCGATTGAGTTCCTTAAGAATCTGCAGGACATTTTCGCCACTTTTGGAATCCAGTGCACCGGTTGGTTCGTCGGCAAGGATCAACCGACCGCCATTCATCAGGGCACGGGCAATGCTCACCCGCTGTTGCTGACCGCCGGAAAGTTCGGTGGGCAGATTGACGAATTTATCCCCCAACCCCAAATCTGTCAGGAGCTGCTGGGCACGTGCGCTGCGCTGTGTGCCGGCCAGGCCAGCATACACGGCAGGAAGTGCCGTATTTTCCGTGGCAGACAGGCTGGGCAACAGGTTGTAGCGTTGAAAGATGAAGCCAATGGAACGACTGCGCAGGGCTGCGAGTTGATCTGGGCCAAGCTCTGCAGTGTTGTCGCCATCAATGCGGCAGACGCCGGAGGTCTGCGTGTCTAAACAGCCAATAATATTCATCAGGGTAGATTTGCCTGATCCCGATTGGCCAATGATAGCGACAAAATCACCATGCTCCACGGAAAAAGACACATCTTTCAAAACATGCACCCGGCCAGCACCCTGGCCGAAAAACTTGTTGATACCTGCCAGCTCGATAATGTAGCTCATCTCCTCATACCCCTTGGACCACCACCGGCACTCCGCTGGTTGGCGATCTCCGCCTGGGTGAGTTGTCCCATGATCACTTGCTCTCCTTCATCCAGGCCACTGACAACCTGCACATGAATACCGTCAGACAGCCCTGTGCTCAGTTGTCGCTCTTCTGGCTCTCCTGCAGCACCCAGCACCCGCACAGAACGCTTGCCAGCTGATCCGCTTTGCACCGCCACCAATGGTACCAAAAGGGTGTCCTGCGCCGAAGCCACAGTAATGATGTTTTCCGTGGTCATGCCAATGCGGAGCAGGCCATCCGGGTTGTCCACCCTGGCCTTGCCGTAGAAGTACACCGCGTCAGAAGAAGCCGAACCTGGAGAGGAAGTGGAAGAAGTAGAACCACTCCTGCCGTACTGGCCGTCGGAAAGAGTGGTCAGGCCTGGATCAAGCGAACTGATGCTGCTCTTGAATACAGTATCGGGCATGGACAACACGGTGAATTCCAGGGGCATACCTGTTTTGATGACTCCGATATCGCCCTCGGAAATCTCGATGTTGTTTTCCATTTTGGTCAAATCGGCAATCTGGACGATGGTGGGCGTGGTCTGGTTCGCGTTTACGGTCTGGCCCTCATCCACCACCACGGCCACCACCGTGCCGTCCAGGGGAGCGGTTATTCTCGTATAGCCCAGGTACAGTTCATCTGTATCCAAAGCCAGCTCAGTCTGCCTGATCTGCGACTGCACATGGGCAACTTCGGCCTTGGCCAGGGCCAGACCGTTGACTGCATCTTCGTAAGCCTCCTTAGAAGTGGCATCACGTTTGCGCAGGGCAGATTCCCGATTGTAGCGGGTTTGCGCAATGTTAAGCGCTGCCTGTTTGGCCACCAGCTGCGCCTGATGGCTGGCCAGAGCCGCCTTGTCGGTATTGTACTGGTTCAACTGGGAGACCGAGTCTATTTCCGCAACCAGATCCCCCCGTTTGATCTGCTGCCCCAACTCGACATGCAGTTTTTTGATCTGACCGGAAACCTGGGCCCCCACACTGACCAGTTCGACCGCATCCATCTGGCCAGTAGCCACTACCTGCCGGGTTATGGTTCCCTTGGCTACGGGCTCGGTCAGATAGCTCACCTTGCCGGCGGTGCTCGCCTGCCGCCAGTACCAGAAAGCCGCGCCAGCAGCCAGAATGACCACAAGCAAGACAAGAATTTTTTTCTTCATATGAGAATCCACGTAGTACTCGAATTGGGAAGCAAGACCGGTTGCAGTGAAATACTGGTAGCGGCATCAGAACAGGCTACAGCATGGTGGCAAAGATGCGCTCCCGGGCTCTTGCGGACACAGGTACGCCAGCAAAACGCACTTCCTATATCACTCTATTTTTCAAAAAACATACCAGGGTGCCGCACACCAGAACACAGCTTGAAGGTATGCACAAAAAAATACAACATAACAAAGAGCTACAAAAGGAAGGATGGCCGGGGCTACAAGCTGGCGCCTTTGTGCGCTGCTGCACACTGGGAAGAATCTACCCGGCCCAAATGTTCAAGGCGGGTAAAAAGTAATCAGAGAGCTCATAAAAACAAGGTGTGCCGCAAAACAGCACCCTATGGAAAAGAGATGACATGGCCCGCACAGCAAACGAGAAAACCTATAAACACTGGGATGCATTTTTAAACGGCCGGCTTGTTCTCCAGCCACAGCTATGGTACCTATCCTGCCAGATCGGAAGCAGATCCGATCTGGCAGAAATTTTTCCCGACCAGAACATCCGCATCATTTCCGTACAAAGCAAAGATGCCCCCACAGCACCAGCAAGATTCCATCGCACAACAAACTGCAGCCCCTTTTCCGCCCTGTCTGACAAACCCCCGCATCCAGACCCTGCACGGCATGTTCAGCTGCCTGGGTGGCGTCAGCACTGGCCCCTTTGCCTCACTCAATCTTTCCTTTGGTGTTGGTGATGATCCGGACAATGTGCGCCGCAACCGCCAGCGAGTGGTGCGTGCCCTAGGTTGCAGTCATCTGGTTTCCATTGGCCAGGTGCATGGCGATCAGGTGCTGGTGTTGGACAAAAATCCACTGGAAGAGGAAGCCCAGGGTTATGATGCCATCATCTCTAACCTGCCCGGCGTTGCCCTGCTCATCCAGCAGGCAGATTGCCAGGCCATCCTCCTCTTTGATCCGCTACGCTCAGTGGTGGCTGCCATCCACTGCGGCTGGCGGGGCAGTGCAACAAACATCATCGCCAAAACCATTGCCCAGTTGCGCACGGCATTTGCCGTGGATCCAGTGCATCTCCAGGCCCTGATCAGCCCCTCCCTTGGCCCCTGCTGCGCGGAGTTCACCAATTTTCAGCAAGAACTGCCCACCTGGATGCAGGTCTACCAGTTGCAGCACAAACCCGCCCACTTCGACTTCTGGGCCATCAGCCGCAGACAGTTGAGCGAGGCCGGTGTCTTATCAGAGCAAATCCACAGCGCAGATATCTGCACCCGCTGCAACCGCGACTACTTTTCCTTTCGCCGGGCCAAACAGGAAACAGGTGGACTCTGCGGCCGCAATGGCTCGCTCATCGGCCTGGCTGCAGCCGCTACAAGGATGAACAGAAATTAGCGCAATTCGAAATCGCAGACCAAGGGAGCATGATCCGACAGGATCACCTGCGGGGCAAAGAAACGCACTGGTTGCAGCTCGGGGCTGTGCAGGATAAAATCCAGCTCCCGGGTGGGCTGATGGCTGGGATGCGAAGGTATGCGTTCCTGATTGACGCTGCACAACCCTGTTGCCGCCAAAAAAAGCTCCATCTCCCGGCTACCCCAGAATACGTTGAAATCTCCGGCCAAAATAACCGGCCGCTGCACCTTGCGGATGAGCCGGTACAGGCGTTCCAGCTGATACTGGCGCTTACGGTAGGTTAGGGAGAGGTGTACCAGAAACACAGTAAGATGTTCTGTACAGG
>JABMJC010000113.1 GCA_013201405.1 Desulfobulbaceae bacterium | reverse complement strand
AGCAGGGTCAAAAACTCATTGCCACCTGTACCTTGTAGCTGCTGCACAGAGCGCATCACAAACCACAGAGTTGAAAACCAAGGATAGGCTGGCACTTGGCGTGACAGGGCAGGTAGCGGTGGCCATGTTTCCTGCCGGCTCTGGCCGCATCTACCTTACCAGCGCCCCAGAAAAATTCTGCCATGCTGTATGGACGCAGACCCAGACGCTGGGCATGGTGCAACAGTTTGGGGGCGCAGCAATCGCCCGCACCGGATGGTGGCCCTGAACAAAGAAAAAATTCCCGCAGAGGACGCTGCTCACCCCGAAAATTTTTGAGTTGATACAAATCGTGGATTGCAGCCATATTCCGCCGGGACAACTCCCGCCTGTGCCTACGCAGTTCCTGTCGCTCCGGAGAGGAGACCGGCAGAAGCGCCAGCTTGCGGTCCAAAACTTTGATTTCCCTTTCCACCGGTCCGTGCAGGGCAGCAAAGGCCTGTAAATCGAAAATCGGACCAACCCAGCCATCCACCAGCCAAAGACCATTATACATACCGGAAAAGGCCAAAAGGCGCTGCACTCTACCGCTGGCGTCCCGGCAGAGCGCAAGCCCCAGCATTTTGCCGCCGCCTTCAACGCACATACCAGCATACCGTGCTGAGCTGCGCAACACCTCCATCAACTCCAAACAGCCCTGCCAGGCTTCCTGCCAGGGCAGCACATGCCACACCCGGCAACGGCTACAAAAACCACCATTGGGTCTGTTGGCCTGCACGCACTCTACCATTTTGCTGTCACCCCGGCTGATGGGATCGTTCTTTTATTTTTTAAAAAACCAAAAGAGCAGGGAAAGCAGCACACTAATCACAATCGAAGTGCCCAGTGGGAAGTAAAACTGAAACGACTCCCTGCTGATGTGGATGTCTCCCGGCAAACGGCCCAAGGGAATCTGTCGCAGCCAGGGCCAGAACAAGCCGACGAGGATCAGCACAATTCCTGCTACAACAAGCAGACGGTTCATACAGCCACCTCCTTTGTTGTGCCTGTCCGTATGCTCTGGGTGAGCAGCACCCCGGCGAAAACAAGTGCACAGGCCACAGCTTGCTGTGCATTCAGACGTTCGCCCAAGAACATAAAACCCAGCAGAATGGAAAAAACCGGGATCAGGTTGATAAAGGCCGAGGCACGGCTGACAGGAATGCGGCTGACCCCGTAATTGTAGAGTGCGTACGCACCAAAACTGACCACGATCCCCAAATACAGTATCACCAGCAGCCCCTCCAGGTTGGGGAGCGGCGTCTGCCGTACCTGGGGCAGGGCTAACATAGGACCAAAAAAGAGGAGCCCGGCAAAGGCTTGCAAACCGGTCAGATGGAAAGAAGACAGTTCTCTGGTTAAATATTTCAAGGAAATAGTGTATCCTGCCGCGCAGACCATGGCTATGAATTCCAAAAAATTGCCTAAAAGCGGGTTGGGTGCCTCTTCTGTACTGTTGGCGGCCCAACCAAGCCACAGGGCCCCAAGCGCAGCCAGGCCAAAACCCACAAGCAGTTTGGGTGTGATCTGCTCCCGCAAGAAAAAGCCCGCGCCCAGCGCCACCAAGAGGGGCAGCATAGTGGAAATCATTGAAGCCTGGGATGCACTGGTGTACAAAAGGGCTGCCGCCTCAAAAACAAAATAAAGACAGGGTTCGCACAGGCACATCAACACCAAAAACGGTATGTGCGCCCTGGTAATGGGCATGCGCCAAAACGAAGCGGCAAACGGAAGAAAACAGAGCGTGGCCGCTGCCATGCGGCCAAAGAGGACGGTGATGGGATGCAGCTCACGAAAGCTGTATTTCATAGCCACAAAGGAACTTCCCCACAGCACCATTGCTATAAGCAGGGCCATAACCGGGAGAATATTTTTCCACGTACCCTTCACAACATGTACAATTCCATGAGCACGATCAACAACCGACCCAAGGCCGGCCTGTATCATTTTTTTCTGCGCCTCACGTGCCTGTGCACTGTAGGCTGTCTCCTCTTTTCCCTGACGCCCCTGACACTTTGGGCAGCAGAGAACAACAGTTCGGATATGGTCAGTGCCCGACAGACCATGGCCATCTGCGAACAGACCCCGGGCCTCGACGCCAGCCAGATTGCAGCGGGCAAGGCCATGGTCGAGCGGATGAACTATAACGCCCAGCGCATCTTTCGCAAGGTGTGCTCCACCCCGGGCGTCACGTATCCGGTGCTCAGCCAGGCTGGGGAGCGGCTGCTGCAAAGTCGCCTGAGCTTCGAACAGGCGCGCTCCTACGAAGCCCTGAGCTCTATGCAAAATTTCAATGCCCATTACATTCTGCCAGGCCTGGATGCCATCGGCAATCTCACCTTTGCCTCGGGTCGCACCTTCCGTAACTTTACCACCCTGTATGGAGCCACTGCTGACCAGGCCCTGGAGATTATTCCGCGCCTGAACGAGGCCTCACCGCAGGTCAACCAGGCAGCCAGAGCCCTGTTTGCCGTTCACGGCATGCGGGTGGACACCGCCATGCAGGGACTACCCATCATTACGCAGATGCGCAACAAGCAGGCAAAAGCGTTCATCGCCTATGCCGAAACCCCTGGCATGGATCAGCAGACCTTGGTGCAGGGCATGGATATCATCCGAAAAATGGATGATGTCAATGTCTGGAATGCCCGTTCCCTGTTCAAGAACAAGGAAATTTCCGGGCAAGATTCCCTGTATTGGCTGAAAAACTATTTTACCCTCTCCACTTCGCAGCAGGAGGCCATCTACGACCGGCTGGGCAACCGGCAAAAGTCGGTCCTGCTCAAGGGTCTTTACGATGGCGGGGAGGAAGCCCTCTGGAAGATCAACAACCTGCATGCAGTGACCAATGAAAACGGCTACGAATATTCGGCTGCTGCTTTAAACCGCATGCCCAAAGCACAGTTGCAAGGTCTGTTCAACCGGCTCGACCCCACCACCCGTGCCCGCTTTGGCAACGAGTTTGCTGCTGCAGGCCAGGGCCAGGCCGTGGGTATTTTAAACCGGGCCACCTCAGCAGCCCGGGTACAGGCAGCCAAAGATTTGACCACTGCCAACATGTATGTGGTCATGGCCCAGGGTGCTGACCTCTACGACTCTTCCTTCCGCAACATACTTGTGCCGGTGATGAAAGACCGGATCGCCAAGCGCAGTGGTGGCGATCTCTTGAACTTTCTCCGTGGTATCGATCCGGAAAGCCGTTTTGTTTCCGATTTTATCTCCAGCACCGCCCAAAAAGGCAAACTCACGGATTTTTTTCCGCAGGATTTTGCCCGACAAAAGGAAATTCTCAACCTGGTGGGTCACTCCGCCTTCAAAGATACAGATTCTGTCCTGCTCTTCTCCGCCACCTTTTCGCATCTGCTTAAGATGCTCACACCCGAGGCGCGCAGCCACCTGATTGGGCTCATGGCACGACAGACAGCAAACAACGACCAGATTTCCGGCAAACTGGTACGCGTCATTCTCCAGTATTACGTACAAACCTATCCTGAGCTGCTGGGAAGCAACGACCGCCTGCTCATCAGCCGCCTTTTGGTGCAGCAGGGTGCGGTCAACCTGAACAGCTACCAGGCCACTCCTTTTGCGGAGTGGAAGCAGGACGGCAAGATGGCCTCGCTATCCATGTACCATCCCGATGACGATGGTCGGCAATCTTTTGTGTCCAACGCCAACCTCCTGCTAAAAAACGGCTACCAGCTGGTGCCATCCAAATACTACACCATCAGCCAAATGACGCCGGCCCTAGAACAGTCCATCCGCTCTTGGGCACGGGGCTCGCTGGTGGAGTTGTTTCAGGCCATGCGTAACCGTCATTTTGCGGTGAGTTTCGTTAAAACCGTCAATGGCATCCAGATCGTCAACACCCAATTCGTGTACTCGGGCAAGGAGCATCAGAAGGAGCTGCTCCGACGCTTCATTCTCTCCGGCGACGAGATGCTGGCCCAGCGCGGTCACAGCTACTGGCGTTCGGAACAGATCATCGAGCCCCTTACCGAACTGATCGACGAAGGCAAAATCACTGCGACAGACCTGCGCAACAAGCAGCGTTTCCTGAGCTTGGGCTCCTGCGGCGGGGTTAAGGTGTACTCTTCGCTCACCAGGCTCTTTGAGGGCTCGGTTGATTTACTGGCCTCCATTGGTACCGGGCTTGCCCTGATCAACGACCCGTACAATAAGAGCTTCTGCGAAATCATTGCTAAAAATCCCAGTTCCATCTCCTGGAAACAGGTTGCCCAGCAAACCGCCTACATCTTTTCAGGAGAACAGGGACAAGATTATCTCCAACCAGGCTCGCTCACCGCCATCCTCCACAAAATTCTCGATGAATCCCAGCCGCAGGCTACCAGCCGCACGGCTGCAACCCGCCAGGAAGCTGTCGAAAACACCAGAAGAGAACAAGACTCTCAGCCGGTGTATTACGGCAACTGAGCAACTACCTGCCATGGCGCTGCTCAGTCTGCAACAGCTCCCTACCCTGCTGGAAACACTGCCCCGCTCACAAATCGGGGCAGTGCTGTTTTTTGGCGAGCCATACCTGTGCCGCAATGCCGCAGGCCAAATCGAAGAGGCCCTGCTGGCCGACGGTGGAATAGTGCACCCCATTGATGGGGATGAAGAAAACGTGCACGACACCTTTGCCCGCATCAGCAGCTTCAGCCTGCTGGGTGGCCGACAGATCTATCGGGTGAGCAACACCAGGCTCCTCTACTCCAAGCACACGGGGAAAGCCCTGTGGGAACGAGTGGTAAAGGCGCGCATTAACGGGCAGGACGAGCAAACCGGGCGGGCGCTCACCGCCTTTGTTCGCTCTGCCGGGCTGTCTGTACACAAAGATGTGCTTAAATCCATGTCTGCGGCCCAATGGAAAAAGTGTTTCGCCTTTGCCCTGCCCGATGAGGAACTCGCCTGGACTGCAACCTACCTGCGGGATACCGACAGGGGCAAGAGGGCTGTGCCCACCGCTGCAAATCCTGGCGATGTTCTGATAGAACTGCTGGAAAAAGGCCTGCCCCCAGCCAACATGCTCCTCCTTTTGGCCAGCGAAGTGGACAAGCGCAAGAAGCTCTTCAAGTATCTAAAAGAACACGAAATCATTATCGATTGCAGCGTGGCCACAGGCTCTGGTGCCAAGGCCAGGGGCGAGCAGGAGGCGGTGCTGCGCTCGCTTGCAGCTGCAACCCTGAAAGAACAGGGTAAAACCTTGGCGCCAGAGCTCATGCCCATCCTGCTTGACCGAGTCGGTTTTCATCCTGTCGCCCTGGTGAACGAGCTACGCAAGCTCATGCTGGCTGCCGGCGAGAACACCGCCATCAGCCGGGACGATTTGGACGAACTGTTGGGCCGCACCCGTCAGGATGCCCTCTACGAACTCAACGGCAGCATTGCCGAAGGAAATTTGGCCGAGGCTCTGGTACAGTTGCAGAGGCTTTTGAACAACGGCATCCATCCTCTGGCCATCATGGCCAGCCTGCGCAACTTTGTGCGCAATGCCCTGCTGTTTCGCGCCCTGATGGACGGATGCAGCACGCCCTTTCATCCAACCATGTCCTTCAACTCCTTCCAGCAACAGTACCTGCCCCAGTTACAGGCAGGAGAAACCTGGAAAAAGGAATTCTCTGCCCATCCCTATGCCCTCTACAACCAGTTCAAGGATGCAGCCCGGGGCAGCCTGGCGCAGTACAGCACCTGGATGGAACTACTGCTGGCCGCGGAGTTTCGCCTCAAGGGCTCACCTGCAAATGCAGAGCTGGTACTGCACCGGCTGCTCTGCTCCATGTTCGACCCTGTCCCACACCGCACCTCCGTCATCCCTTTGCCTCCTCTTGCAAAATCTCCCGCCCGCATTACTATAATTCCATAGTGGTCGTGCCATGGCACTGCCACGGCAGAATTTTGTAACACTTTGAACCATCGACACGAAAGGAGCATGGCCATCTTTTGCCATGCACTGGAGCACAATAAAGTAGAATGGCAGCAAAAGCCGCAAGCCCTTTGGGCGAAACAGGAACCATCAGCAAGGAAAAGGTGCAGGAACCACCCTTGTATCGGGTTTTGCTGCACAACGACGACTACACCACCATGGAGTTCGTTATCATGATTCTGGAGCGCGTCTTTGAAAAAAACAACGACGAAGCCACCCGTATCATGCTCAACGTACACTACGAAGGTGTAGGCCTTGCCGGCCTGTATACCAGAGAAATTGCCGAGACCAAGGTCGCTGTCGTGCACCGCCTGGCCAGAAAGAGCCAGTTTCCCTTGCGGTGTTCTTTTGAGAGAGATACCTGATTGCCCCTTTGGCGCGTACAGGCACTGAACAGGCAGAACGACCGCCGCGCCGCCGCTGAGGACACCCGCATGTTAAGTAGAGATTTAGAACTCGCCCTGATTAAGGCGATCAAGGAAGCCAAAATCCACCGACACGAATATGTGACCGTTGAGCACATGCTCTACGGTCTGTTGCACGATGATCTTGCCAGCCACATCATTACCAACTGTGGTGGCAACAATGACAACCTCAAAGAACGGCTGGAGCGCTTCTTCAACGGTGGTATGCCGATTCTGAAGGAGGGTATGAACGAACCCGCCCAGACCGTAGCCTTTAACCGGGTGCTGCAGCGGGCCGTGAGCCACGTGCAGAGCTGCGGTAAAAAACAGGTGGATACCGGTGATGTTCTGGTGGCCATTTTCAACGAACAAGATTCCCATGCCGTGTATTTTTTGGGCACCGAGGGCGTGGGCCGCATGGAGGTGGTGGAATACATCTCCCACGGTTTGCCCGAGCACATGCGCACCACGCCGCATAAACAGCCTGCTCCCGGTGGCGAGCGGCCCAAAAAGACCGGGGAAAAGAGTTCCGGCAATCCCCTGGAAGACTTTACCGTGAATTTTGCCAAACGGGCGGCTGACGGACTGATC
>JABMJC010000112.1 GCA_013201405.1 Desulfobulbaceae bacterium | reverse complement strand
TACCTCCCTGCCCCCCGGCACCCCTCAACAGCTCAACACCTAAACAGCTCAACACCTAAAAAACAAACGGCTCCTTGCCCCGCTTGCGGCGGATCCAGTTGAGGGCGCGCTGCACCTTGGGGCCGCGCACCAGCCGCTGCAGCAGGCGGAGAATACCACTCCCTCTACGATCTGAATGCACATTTATCCTACGAAATAGAGGGCCATCACCTGGACGATCGCTATAAAACAGACGTGCGCTTTGCCAGTTTCGGCCTTTTTTTGCAGGATGAATTCCGTCTGCGCGATAATCTCCTCATCAACATGGGAATTCGGCTGGATGACTACGACAGCTTTGGCGAAACCATCAATCCACGTCTGGGTGTCATCTATTCGCCTTGGGAGAGAACAACCTTCAAGTTCCTGTACGGTCGAGCTTTCCGGGCACCTGTCTTAAGCGAAATGTTTTACCAGAGTGCAGACGATCCACGGAATATTAATCCGTTTTTGGACCCGGAAAAGATCACGGCCTACGAAGGCATTTGGGAACAGCGGCTCACACCTTGGCTCCAGACAACCGTTTCTGTCTATCGTAATGAGATCAGTGATATTATAGAATTTTCTCCGTATGCCGATACCGTCGGCTCCTATATCTATACCAATATGGGAGAAACAACCGTCAAGGGCGTAGAAGCAATCGTTGCAGTGGGCAAAGAGCAGGGCATCAGAGGGCGTTTCAGCTATGCCTATGCAGACGTCAATGTGCAGCACGCTGGCTTTGCAGACAATTCGCCCAGACACCTCATCAAGGCGAATGTGCTTGTACCCCTTGGCTCTGACCGCTATACGGTCGCTGTGGAGGCGCAGTATGTCAGTTCACGCCTGGATATGGTAGGCGAGCAGGTGGATGCATACTGGATAAGTAATATCAACCTGTTTGCCCGGCCGCTCAACGACCAGTTCGATCTTTCCTTTGGCGTGTACAATGTGTTTGATGAAAAATATTTTGATCCGGCAAGTTCCTTGCCCTTCCAAACAGAGCAAGACGGTAGAACAGTCCGTTTGAAGATGACGTACCGTTTTTAGTCGTCCCTGGAAAGCATTCAACCATTTGAGATGTTTGAATAAAATAACACAGCTTTCTCTGTTTTAAACCCTATGAGACAGCAGTGATATGGTATCTTTTTTTCGGTTGTCATAGCATCATTTGGCTTGCTACAGTGCCTGTGCTTACTTCATAAAAAAACAGCTTCTTACCTGCTTGCAAGGTAAGAAGCTGTTTGACTGTATGCCGTACAGGAATCAGAAATCCACCAGTTCCACTTCAAAGACCAGCCAGGCGTTAGGTGGAATAACCCCGCCTGCACCACGTGAGCCATAGGCCAATTCCGGCGGAATGATGAGGATGCGCTCCTCACCTTTTTTCATTTTGATCAAAGCCTCGTCCCAACCCTGGATGACCCGGCCGGCTCCTACTGGAAAGGCGATGGGCTCGCCACGCTGGCGGGAACTGTCAAAGACCTGATCGTTGGCAAGCAACCTGCCGGTATAGTGCACCTTGATGTTGGTGCCGCTTGTAGGCTCTGGGCCACTACCTTCCTTGACCAACACGGTGTAGAGGCCCGAGGCGCTGCGCTGCGCCTTGGGCCAGCGCTCCTTGATGCGCTTTTCGGTATGCTGTTGTTCATCCTTCTGCGCCTTGGCATGTGCAGCCTTCTGCGCCACAACGGCGTCATCAAAGGCCTGCTGATCGATTTTGAACTCTTCTGCCGCCTTGCCCACCCTGATGATCTCAATGTGCTTGATACTATCTCCCTGCCGGATGGTATCCACAACCTTCTGTCCTTCCACTACCTGGCCGAAAACCGTGTGTTTGCTATCCAGGTGCGGGGTAGCCACATGGGTGATAAAGAACTGGCTGCCATTGGTGTCAGGTCCGGCATTGGCCATGGAAAGCACACCTGGCCCCTTGTGACGCAGCGACGAGTCGAACTCGTCGGGAAAGGTATAGCCCGGTCCACCAGTGCCAGTGCCAAGCGGGCAGCCGCCCTGGATCATGAAATTGGCAATCACCCGGTGGAAGCTGAGACCGTCATAAAAAGGCGTACCTTGCTTAGGGCCGAGTTTGCCTTCAGCCAGGCCTGCGAAATTGATGACAGTGAGCGGAGTTTTGTCGTAGAACAACTGCAACAGGATATCGCCCTTGCTGGTGTTGATTTTAGCATAGAGTCCATCTTTCATGGGTTTTTCCTTTTGTGAGGATTCTGCGGCAAGCGGCTCAAGCGGAGCGAGGCACAAGCCGGCGGTGAATAGGAGTAAAACGAACAGGAAGCGGCGTACAAGGAGGTACGAAGTGTTCATTACATTCAAGGTAGAGGCTGGAATAAGGACAAGGATGCATGCACATGGCATTAATGCCACTGTTTTTGGTACGGATGCCAGCTTGCATACCCCCTGAGGTTTGCTTTGTCAATGAAATTGGGTGGTAGGAGGGATGCGGCCTTCCAGTCAAGTCCATATTTTATCTTGACAAAGCTTGAACCTGCTCTATAAATAAGCTGTTTGGAGTAAGTGCGCATGAAATGCGCAACAGCAGCACACCTCTGTAGTGTGGCTTCGGCCAACGTGCCGTTTATACTATTCATACCCTGGAGGAAAGAGTCATGTGGGAAATCGTTGTTGATAAAGACAAGTGTACTGGTGATGAGGAATGCGTAGGTGCTTGCCCAGCACAGGTATTCGAGATGCAGGATGGCAAGGCCGAGCCGGTACATGCCGATGAATGTCTTGGTTGTGAGACCTGTGTCGAGGTCTGTCCGGAAGGCGCTATTACCGTTACTGAGCTGTAATTGACGGTTTTTCCGGAACAACTGTAAGCCCACCTCCATTTCAGGGGTGGGCTTATCGTCTTTCTGGCCATTGAACTGTTCTGGTTGCCATCCTCGTGCCATTCGTCTGCGTATGCACTTTTTCAAACCGGGAGTTTCACGACGGGTGCATTTGTTTGCCGCGCCTGCTTTCTGGACTCTCGTCGCTTGCCTACTCATCTACAAGGGCTGGCGCTGGCTGGGGACAGCCTCTCCCCTCTTTCCTGTATTGATTGCCCTGCTCCTGGGCACTCTCAAATCTGTGCTGCTGCTGGATCGCATTGCCCGTCGTTCCCTCAACCGTATTCTTCGTTTTGGGGATAACACCTGTTTGGGCGCGGTGTATTCCTGGAAGAGCTGGTTGTTGGTGGTGGGGATGGTAACACTGGGCATACTGATGCGCCAGTGGTGCACTCCGGGTGTTGTTTTGGCTACCCTCTATATGGGTATCGGCTGGTCTCTGCTGTTTTCCAGCCGACTGGGCTGGTTTTATTTCCTGCATGAAGATTGAAGACATCGCACAATGGAACCATTAAAACGCGTGCTCATCAGCCGTACAGCGCTTGCGCATAACTTCCGCCTCTGCCGCCGTCAGGCAGGTGGAGCAGGTATTATTGCCCTGGTCAAGGCAGATGCCTATGGGCATGGTATGCTGGAGTGTGCGCGTCTCTTTGCAAAGCTGGGCGCCTGTGGTCTGGCTGTGGCCGAGGCTGTGGAAGGTATTGAGCTGCGCGCAGCCGGCCTTGATCTACCAATCTATATTTTTGCCGGAGTCGCGCCGCAGGCGGTTAAAGCCATTGTTGCCCACCGCCTCACTCCGATTGTAAGCGATGTGTCCACCTTGGCACTCTTTGCTCGCGAGGCCGAAGGTTGCGGTCAACCCCTGGCCGTGCATCTGAAGGTGGATGTAGGCATGGGTCGGCAAGGTGCCCTGCCTGCGGATTTTCTGCATCTGGTGCGGGAGGCGCTGGCCATGCCCACAATTAGGATAGATGGTCTGATGGCGCATTTGCCCAAGGGGGATGAGCGCAGCGGTACGCATTCTCGTCAGGTTTTGCAGGCATTCAACGAAGTGTGTGCTGCAGCCCGTCAACTCATTGCGTATCCATGCGGGCTCCATCTTGCCAACAGTGGTGGATTATTTTATGTTGCCGGCGCAAGTCTTGATCAGGTCCGGCCCGGGATCGCCCTCTACGGTTATTACCCCGACGGGCGGTCAGGCCGACAGGCAGCGCCCGAACCACAGCTACAACCTGCCATGCAGTATAGTGCCACTATCCTGCAGGTGCGCCGACTACCATCTGGGCATACCCTAGGCTATGACTGTACCTATACCACCACCAGACCCACCACCATTGCGGTGGTGCCAGTGGGTTATGCCGATGGATATCTACGCTGCCTGTCCAACCGGGCACAGATGCTTGTCAGCGGGCAACGAGCCCAGGTGTTGGGTCGTATTTCCATGAATTTGAGTGTGGTTGATGTGAGCGATATTGCCGGAGTACAGGCCGGAGACGAGGCGGTGCTCCTGGGGCGGCAGGGTGGGGATACTATTGATGCAGACGAGCTTGCCGCCTGGATGGGCACTATTAACTATGAGGTGCTCTGTCTGATCGGTCGGCTCAATTACCGCGAATACACCGAGTGAAATGGGATGATATGCGACCCTGTTGCTTGCGGCTTGTCGTATGGTGATCTGGGTGGTTTTGACATGAGGGACAATGGAGTACATTCTTAGAAAATTATGATCAAGTCGCAAGTTCGAGCATGTGTTGCACGCTGTGTCGCCACTGGTTGCAGGCAGGGATACTGGACTGATGATGGCAAGGACACCTATGCCATAGAAGTACCCAAACGAGAAGGGCAGGGCGATTTTTCCACCAACTTCGCCCTGATAAGCGCGGGCAAAATGAAGGCCAAGCCGCGGGATGTTGCCGCACAACTGGCTGGTTTGCTGAACGATGAACCCATGTTTGAACGTGTGGAAATCGCTGGTCCGGGCTTTGTCAACCTCTTTGTGCGGCCATCTGTATGGGCCTCAGTACTGGCTCCTGTGTACGAACAGGAGAACACCTTTGGTTTCTCCACGATCGGTGGCAATCGCAAGGTACTGGTGGAGTTTGTCAGCGCCAACCCTACTGGGCCGCTCAGTGTCGGCCATGGTCGTAATGCGATTTTGGGCGATGCCATTGCCCGGGTGCTGAGTGCAACGGGTTATGCGGTGCAGCGCGAATACTATTTCAACGATGCGGGTCGGCAAATGCGTGTTTTGGGTGAATCCACCAAGGCGCGCTGCCTGGAACTTCTTGGGCTGGTCGCCGAATTTCCGGAGGATGGCTACCAGGGCGAGTATATCTACGATATTGCCCGCAGCCTGGTGGCGGAACAGGGCGAGCATCTGCAGGACGCGCCACTAGATCTGTTTATCGGGCATGCACGTGGGATGATTTTTGCTGGTATTACCGCGACCCTTGCACGCATTGGCATTCAATTCGACAGTTATTTCAATGAGCGCTCGCTTTATGAAAACGGCTTGGTTGCCAAGGTGGTGGAGGACTTGCGGGCAAAGGATCTGGCGTACGAGCAGGATGGTGCCACCTGGTTCAGGAGCACCGAGTTCGGTCAGGAGCAGGATCGGGTGATCATCAAGAGCAGCGGCGAGCCCACCTACCGCCTGCCGGACATCGCCTACCACCGGGAAAAATTTGCCCGCGGTTTTGAATGGATGGTCAATGTGTTTGGCTCAGACCACATTGCCACTGTGCCGGATGTGCTTGCCGGGGTAAGCGCCCTTGGCCTGGATGCCGAGCGTATCACCGTGGTGCTGTACCAGTTCGTCACCCTGTTGCGTGGTGGCAAACAGGTGAAGATGTCCACCCGTAAAGCCACCTTTGTCACGGTCGATGAATTGGTGGACGAGGTTGGCGCAGATGCCATGCGTTTTTTCTTTCTTATGCGCAAGGCAGACAGCCAAATCGAGTTTGACTTGGATCTGGCCAAGAAACAGAGCCAGGAAAACCCGGTGTATTACGTGCAGTATGCGCATGCCCGTCTGTGTAGTATCGAACGTCAGGCACAAGAATTAGGGATGGAGCCCGGTAGCCCGGATGAGGCCGCTGTTCTGGCCCTGTTGACAGCACCAGAGGAACTGGCACTTTTAAAAAGCATGGCCGCTTATCCTGAGTTGGTGGAAGGGGCTGCGCGGGATTTGGCACCGCACCGTATTGTTTTTTACCTGATGGAACTGGCTGGTCAGTTCCACAGTTATTACAATAAGCGCAAGGTACTGGGTGACGATGCCGCGTTAAGCCAGGCCCGCCTGCTCCTTGTGGGGGCGCTGCGGCGGGTTTTCCGCAACGGCTTGATGCTGATTGGCTTGTCGGCCCCGGAGAGAATGTAGCAACGTTTGTTGCGTGCACCATGTTTGGTCTTTTGCGCAGAAAAAAAGAACAGGAGCAGAGGGACCCGGTACTGTCTGTGGCTGCGGTGCCAGAGCCTGAGCAGAAGCAGAAGGCCTTTTGCATTGCCCTGAGCTGGAAGGGACTTTTTGGCTTGTTGCTCATTTTTTTTATCCTGCAGATATGGATGTTTCTATTGGGCATGTGGGCGGCGCAAAGCATTGTTTTTCCAACGGCGGCAAGTGCCTTGCCCGCACCAGTCAAACAGGAGCGACAGGATTTGCTCCAGGAGCAGTACCAAGAACAGCCGGCCAGCACAGATGCGGAGCAGGACAACAGCCCTTCCCGTTAAGAAATGGTGCAGGGTTGAATAGAAAAGGTGCATGTCAGCTGCTGTTTTGTGCTGCTGGTCCTTGTCCAGGGAGGACATATGTCTGCCGCTGATACCCAGAAAGGGGTTTTTTTTGTGGTGCTTGCGGCGATGCTTTGGGGCACGACCGGTACAGCCCAGGCATTTGCACCGGCAGGGTATGACCCCAAGGTTATCGGCGCCATGCGTCTTCTTGTCGGCGGTGGTGCCTTATGGCTCTGGTCGATTTTTAAAGGAGAATTTGGGCCTTGGCGAGATTGGAATTGGCTGTTGGTGGGCGGGGCTGCCCTGTGTAGTGCCCGTTATCAGCCCTGCTTTTTTGCGGCGGTTG
>JABMJC010000111.1 GCA_013201405.1 Desulfobulbaceae bacterium | reverse complement strand
CATTGTTGTCGGTGGTACCGGTTTTGCCGCTTGCCCCTTTGATACCGGCGGCCTGCCTGCCGGTTCCCCGTCGCACCACCTGGATAAGGGATTCATGCAGCCACTGGGCGATTGCCGGTGAAAGCGCCTGTTCCAGAGGGGCTTGTGGCCAGGGACGGACACGGCCGCTGGCCTCGCGCACGCTGGTGATGGCCACAGGCGCATGCAGGAGGCCTTCGTTGGCAAAGGCGGTGTAGGCGCAGGTCAGTTCCAGAAGTGAGAGGGGTGAAGAACCCAAGGCCAGGCTGTAATCTGTCTGCAGGGAGGTGCGGATGCCCAGGCGCTGGGCAAGATCCAAGAGCGGCGGGAAACCGGTAATCCTGAGCAGGCGCACAGCCGCCACGTTGCTGGAAATGACCAGGGATTGACGCAGGCTGATACTGCCGCGGTAGTTGTCGCCAAAGTTTTTTGGCTTCCACACTGTGCCGTTTTCCAGAGTCAGGGAGAGCGGCCGGTCGGCAACGGAACTGTTGGCAGCCACGCCCTGTTCCAGGGCCGTGGCATAGAGGATGGGCTTGAAGGCCGAGCCTGGTTGGCGCAGGGCCTGTACCGCGCGGTTAAACTGGTTGCGGTTGAAATCGGTGCCGCCGATCATGGCCACGATTCTGCCGCTGACCGTATCCAGGGCCACCAGCGCGGCCTGGGGTGCCATCCTGCTTGGCTGGCGTTGGGCCACCTTGTCCACCCCCTGTAGCAGGGCGCGCATGGCTGCCTCTTGCAGGTGGCCATCAACCGAGGTGGACACCTGCAGCCCTCCCTTGAGGATCTCTTCTCTACTGTAGCGTTGTTCCAGTTGGCTACGGATGTAGAGTGCAAAAAAGCCGTTTAAGGACCGTTTCCAGCGGTTGGTCAGGGTCAGCTCGCGGGTAAAGGCTTGGTGCGCCTCCTGGGCGGTGATGATGCCATCTTCGGCCATACGGTTGAGCACATAGCGCTGCCGACTTTTGGCTGCCTGAAAATTTTTGAGCGGCGAATAGTTGCTGGGCGACTGGGGCAGACCTGCCAGTAGCGCGATTTCCGCCAGATCAAGGGCACGTGCATGCTTGCCAAAATAGGTGAGTGCTGCTGCCTCCACCCCGTACGCGCCCTCCCCCAGATAAATTTCATTAAGGTAGATGGACAGGATATCTTCCTTGTTCAGCGCCTTTTCCAGACGGTAGGAGAGAAAGGCCTCGGTGAGCTTGCGGCTGTAGGTTTTTTCCCGGCCCAGAAGCAGTGCCCTGGTGACCTGCTGACTGATGGTGGAACCGCCCTGGCTGCGGCTTCTGGAGAGCAGGTTGTTGATGGCTGCCCGTACAATCGACCAGCTGTCCACTCCGCCGTGTTCCCAGAAGCGGCCGTCTTCCGCCGCGACAAAGGCCTTGGGTAAGAGTGGCGGCATCTCCTGATAGGGCAAAAGCAGCCTGAATTCAGCGGCGAGCACATCCAACGGTTCCCCGTTGCGGTCGAGGATCAGGGTCGCCCTGGCTGGCTGATAGTCGGCCACGGAGTTGATCACCGGCAGATTCAAGGAGAGAAACCAGGCCAGCAGCGAGCCGATGAGCACAAGACTGGCTGCGCTGGTCGCCAAAAGCAGGCGTGCCAGGTGCTGTTCCGTGAGGAGGCGGCTTTGGCGGCAACCCGGGGGGATATGGCCTGGTTGGCCTGTGTTGTGCGGAAAGGGACCAGTGGACAAGAGCGAAAAGAAGCGGTAAGGTACCGTCCCGTGTAGTAGCGGGACGCTTTAATTTTCGAGATACAATGCTGGCTTGTTCTGTTTTTGTGCGCCTGGAGCGCATGGTTTGCAGGTATTTGAACGCTGCGCCCATTGCGCTTGGACCGTAGATTTCTTGTAGCATGCTTTGCAGTTCTTGGCATCTTTAATATCAATGTGCTGGCTGAGAAGGCCGAGGTCGTTGCGTGTCTCGCATACGCTTACTTTCAGAACAGGTTGCCAACCAGATCGCTGCCGGTGAAGTGGTGGACCGTCCAGCCGCGGTGGTCAAGGAACTGGTGGAAAACAGCCTGGACGCCGGTGCGACCCGGGTGGATATCGAGGTGGAAGGCGGTGGCGTGGGTCTTGTACGGGTGAGCGATGATGGCGAAGGTATGGACAAGGACGATGTACTCCTCTGTCTAGAGCGGCATGCCACCTCCAAGCTGCGGGAAGCGGTGGAACTGCAGGATATCCGTAGTTTGGGCTTCCGCGGCGAAGCCCTGCCCAGCATTGCCTCGGTTTCCTGGTTGACCATTCTTTCCCGGCAACGGGGCCAGCCCCTGGGCACCAGGGCCGAGGTGCGCCATGGTGTGCTCAGCAGTGTGCGTGAGCAGGGTTGCAGCATGGGCACGGTGATGGAGGTACGACAGCTGTTTGCCAACATGCCTGCTCGAAAAAAGTTTCTAAAATCCCAACGCACCGAACTCTTTCACATGGAAGAGGCGGTGAAGAATTTGGCGCTGGTACATCCGCACTGCGCTTTTTCTCTTCATGTGGAAGGCCGCAGCGTTCTGCTTTGTCCGTCAGGGGAGAGTCAGGCAGACCGAATGCGCCGCATATTTCGTTATCAGGATGTGCTCATTCCCCTGCATGCCCCACAGGATGAAGATGCCGGGCCAGGCGAGTTTAGCAGGGATGGCGGCATCCGGATTACGGGCTATTTGCTCTTGCCTGAAAAGGCCCCGGCACGCACAGCCAGGCTGCGCCTTTTCGTCAACCAGCGGGCAGTGCAGGATGCCATGCTCCGCCATACAGTACGGGAGGCCTTGCAGGGGCATCTCATGCGGGGATATTTGCCGGCAGGTATGCTCCATGTGCATGTGCTGCCAGCAGAGGTGGATGTGAATGTGCATCCGGCTAAGCGCGAGATCCGTTTTAAAAGTACCGAGGTCGTGCGCCGTCTGGTGGCTGCTGCGGTCACTGCAGCCCTGGAGCGACAGGAGCAGAGCCTGCGTGAAAATCTCTTTGCCCCTGCATCCGCAGGAGCGAAACAGGCATATCCGCACAGTATAGGCAGGACAACATATACCAGTCAGGAACAGCCGACACGCTCCGCACTTGCCAGCGCCGAGCCGCAGCCGCTGGGTGGGTTGGGCGGAATGACGGATTTCGCCCAGCAGGGAACTGGTCGTTCTGTTCAGGGCCAAGTTCAAGCTGTTGCCTGGGATGATGCAGTTACTGGGCAGTCTGTCGAACAGGCAGCAGGGGCTGATCTGGAGCAGCAGGGTTTTTCCGGGTTGAGGCCCATTGGCCAGCTTTTTTCCCTGTACCTGCTCTGCGAGCGGCAGGGACAACTGGTGGTTATTGATCAACACGCAGCCCACGAGCGTATTTTATATGGCCGCATGGTGCAACACTACCTGTCTGGGCAGGCACCCGGACAAAGACTGCTTTTCCCGGTAACCATCGAACTAGAGCCAGCCTTGCACGAGACCTTGGAGGCCCGCCAAGAGGAAGTGGCGACCATGGGCTTTGTCCTTAACTTTTTTGGTGATCATACCTGGGTCATCAAGCAGGTACCTGCCTTGAGCAGCGGGCTGGCTGCAGAGGTTGTGTTGCAGGAGGTGTTGACCACCTTGGATTCTGCGCCACTTGCCGCCCAGGATGGTCGGCTGTCGCCTGCCATGGAGGCGGTGTTTGCCAGCCTGGCCTGCAAGGCGGCCATCAAGGCGGGGAATCGACTGGCAACCCAGGAAATGCTTGATCTTTTGGCCCAGATGGAGGCAAGTGATATCTTTAGCCGTTGCCCACATGGTCGGCCGGTACTCAAGATTTTCAGTGCTGCTGAGGTGGAAAAATGGTTCCATCGTCATGGCAGCTAAACAATACGCAATGTTTGATTTGCGATGCCTAAACCAGGTTGTTGCATGCAGAAGAGAAGAAGATCGCCGGTGCATATTCGTGTGCCAGTGGCACAGAAACCGGGTCAGGTGTTTCGTGGCCTCAAAGGCAGGGGCAGTTATCAGCGCCAGCGACTGAAAAAGCAATTACGACGAGAAGTACAAGAAGGGCGGGGAGATGAGTAGGGGCTACAGTTTGGGGGCCGGAGCAGCGTGCTGTGGTGTCTTTCTTTTACCATTTTTCCGGTTTTACTTGTGGGAGCGCGTCTGTTTTTTTATTGTCCATTAGTGTAGAGATTTTTTTGAATAGACAACAAGGTAGGTGATAATGCTTGGCGAGGGAGTGAAGTTGATGGTGCTTGGCATGGGGGTTGTTTTTGTTTTTTTAACCCTTTTGGTCGTAGTTATACAGATTAATGCCAGATTGCTCCGCGGTGTAACCGCGCGGGAAATGGGGGAGCCTTTAAATTTACGTGCGAATCCACGTACGGAAAAAAGGAAGCAGATGGCACCGTCCAAGGAGAAGGAGGGACAGGCAGAAGAGAAGCGGCGTCTGGTGGCAGTTATTGCCGCTGCCGTGGCAACGCACCGGGCAAAACAACAATGAGACGATGGTACACTGGTCGGTTGGGATACCTGCTTTCATTTGAGCAACCGATGTGCATTCAGAAAGGAGAGGCGTTATGGGCAAGGTTTCACGATACAAGATCCAGGTGGACGGGATTACCTATCGAGTGAGCGTGGAGGATGAAAGCGGTGAGGTGAGCGAAGTGAGTAGGGAGGTCTCGGCGCAGGAGGTAGAAGAGGCACAGGAACTACAGGAGGCCGAAGCGTCTGCACCTGCTGCTTCTGTATCTGGGCGTGAGCGTATCGCTGTAACCTCTCTTCTTCCTGGCAATGTCTGTGATGTGCTCTGCAAGGTTGGGGATGAGGTCAAGGTGGGCGACACCCTGTTGATGCTGGAGGCCATGAAAATGCAGTCGCCGGTGTATGCACCGGACGACGGTGTGGTCGATGCGGTGGAGATAAAAACAGGAGATGTTGTCCGTTCCGGACAGGCGCTGGTCTACCTAGCCTGAGCACTTTAACGTATAACGGGGACATGGGGGACGCAATGAAATATGCTGTTTCTATGCGGGCAGTTTTGCTTCTGGTGGCAAGCCTGCTGTGCGCTGATTTGGCCATGGCCGCCGTTTCTCCGGATGGGCAGGCTGCCATGCCGCCCATGCTGGATATGCTGCGCAGTTTTTTTACTTCGACCGGATTGATGGGGTTTCTTTTTCCTGCAGACGGCGGCTGGGCAAACGGTATCGGCCGTATACTCATGATCGGGGTTGGCCTTGTGTTGCTGTATCTGGCCATTGCCCGTGAGTTTGAACCCCTTTTGCTCTTACCCATTGGTTTTGGCACCATATTAACCAACATTCCCATGGCCGGCATGAATGATCCCGGGGGTATGCTGCACCATATCTACGTAGTGGGAATCCAATCTGGTGCTTTTCCGCTGATCATTTTTATGGGCATTGGCGCATTGACCGATTTCGGGCCCATGTTGGCCAATCCCAAAACCGCCTTTCTCGGGGCTGCGGCCCAGTTTGGTATCTTTTCCACCCTGATTGGTGCACTGCTGCTCACCGATTTCGTCCCGGGTATCAGTTTTAATCTGCTGGAGGCCGCATCCATCGGTATTATTGGCGGGGCAGACGGGCCCACCGCCATTTTTCTGTCCAGCCAACTCGCACCGCACCTTTTGGGCTCCATTGCCGTGGCTGCCTATTCGTACATGGCGCTGGTGCCCATCATTCAGCCGCCGATTATGCGCGCCCTGACCACCGAATCTGAACGCCGCATCCGCATGGAACAGATGCGGCCAGTGGGTAAGGTGGAGAAGATTGTTTTCCCCTTGGTGGTGCTGGGACTCTGTGCCCTGCTCATACCTACGGCAGCACCATTGATCGGTTTTTTCATGTTTGGCAATCTCATGCGTGAATGTGGGGTGGTTAACCGTCTCAACGACACTGCCCAGAATGCTCTGCTCAACGCAGTGACTATTTTTCTCGGGCTTGGCGTGGGGGCACAGATGTCAGCCAGCCAATTTTTATCTGCCTCGACCCTTGGCATCCTTGTTCTGGGGGTTATTGCCTTTAGTATCGGCACTGCCTCTGGGGTGCTCATGGCCAAGTTGATGAACCTCTTCCCCGGGTCCAAGATCAACCCGCTCATTGGTTCGGCCGGGGTTTCGGCAGTGCCCATGGCCGCGCGGGTCAGCCACAAGCTGGGAATGGAGGCCGATCCCACCAATATGCTGATCATGCATGCCATGGGCCCAAATGTTTCCGGAGTTATCGGCTCGGCAGTGGCAGCCGGTGTGCTGCTCACCCTAAAGGGCCTTGCCGGTTAGGAGAAGGTGCACTGACCGGCCCTTCCACAGAAAGCAGGACAATGATGCGAAACAGGGGAGAACACAGGTATGGGAGGAGACATGGTGGCGGCAAAGGGAGATGACGAAAAATACTGCCGGGAATGTGGGACGCTCATTAAGGCAAAGGCGGAGATTTGTCCCAAGTGCGGGGTGCGGCAGCATCCACTGCCCGGCATGTTTTCCGGCACAGCACCCAATGGCAAGAACAAGCTGGCAGCTGCGCTCTTTGCCATTTTCCTGGGCGGCTTTGGTATCCACAAGTTCTACCTGGGTCGTATCGGCTGGGGCTTGGTTTACCTCTGCCTGTGCTGGACCTTTATTCCCTCTCTTTTGGGATTTATCGAAGGCATCATCTATCTGACCATGAGCGATGAGTCTTTTGTTCGTAAATACGGTCAGCTGTAGAAAGAGACATGAAGGGTGGCGGAGCTATGGATGGCATGGTGCGGATAGATAGATTGGACTCTGCCGAGGGTGGCGCGGCGGCACAGCGCCTCTGCAGTCGCTTGAGTGACGAGGCAGCCGACTGCCAGGGCACGGTGCGTGATATCCTGGCGCAGGTGCGCCAGGAGGGCGATGCGGCACTGTTGGACTACTGCCGCCGTTTTGACGCGCCCAGCATGGAGCTGGGAGACTTACAGGTGAGTACGGCGGAATTTGCCGAGGCAGAAGGCCAGGTCGACAGCGGTCTGCGGGCAAGTATTACCTTTGCTGCCGAGCGTATCCGCAGCTTTCACGAGCGGGAACTACCCGATTCCTGGATGCTCACCCGGGAGGAGGGGATTATCACCGGACGACTGGTGCGGCCAGTGGATGCGGCGGGCCTTTACGTGCCTGGTGGTCAGGAGGGTTCGACTCCACTGGTTTCCTCGGTACTGATGAACGGTATCCCTGCAGGTATAGCCGGGGTGCGGCGGCG
>JABMJC010000110.1 GCA_013201405.1 Desulfobulbaceae bacterium | reverse complement strand
AAGTCCCATCCGCACCTGTACCTGGCGCAGTCTCTGTTTTGAGTGCGATGTCACTTTTCCTGGTCAATCCCGCCTGGCCGCGGTGTTGGGGCCCAGTATACCCCTGATCAGTGAATACCGGCAGGCACTTGGTCTGTACAAAAATATCCAGCCATATCTGCACGGGCCCTTTACTGTAACCAAACCAGGAACTGGCGAGAAAGAGACGGTTTTACATGCGGAAAACTGGCGGGCCATGCTGACCCTGGTGCGGGATGAAACCTTTAAAGGCAGCCATCTGCAACGCTACAAAGGCCTGGGTGAAATGAACCCGGAACAGCTGTGGGAAACCACCATGAATCCAGACAACAGGACCCTAGTCCAGGTACGCATTGATGATTTTGCCGTGAGCGACGACATGTTCACCACCCTCATGGGCGATAAGGTGGAACCCAGGCGTGAGTTTATTCAAAACCATGCGCTGGAAGCGGTTGATCTGGACGTATAGCGGTTATTTACTCTTCGCGGTTATCAACCAATCGTCTCTGTTCCGCCATCTCTCAAGACACGTTCTTTTTAGTGTCTTTTTCAAAGTAGAACATTATGAGTGAAGATATATCACAACCAGAGCAGTATGTAAGCATTGCCATTGATAAGGAACTGCAACGTTCCTACCTCGACTACGCCATGTCGGTGATCATCGGCCGGGCCCTGCCCGACGTGCGCGACGGCCTCAAACCAGTGCATCGCCGCACCTTGTTTGCCATGCGCGAGTTGGGCAACACTTATAACCGGCCCTATATCAAATCAGCGCGTATTGTCGGTGATGTTATCGGTAAATACCATCCCCATGGCGATACCGCAGCCTACGACACCCTGGTGCGTATGGCCCAGGATTTTTCCATGCGCTACCCCCTGGTGGATGGCCAAGGCAACTTTGGTTCCATGGACGGTGACTCTGCCGCAGCCATGCGCTATACCGAAGCCCGCATGACCAAGCTTGTTCAGGAACTGGTGAGCGACCTGGACAAGGAAACCGTAGACTTTACTCCCAACTACGATAATTCTCTGCAAGAACCCGCGGTTCTGCCCTCCCGGGTACCCAATATTCTGGTCAATGGTTCAGAAGGTATTGCTGTGGGCATGGCCACCAAAATACCGCCCCACAATCTCACCGAGGTGATAAACGGGTTGATAGCCTTGGCAGACAATCCGGATATCACCGTGCATGAACTCATGGAGCACATCACCGGGCCGGATTTCCCCACTGGCGGGTTTATTTGCGGTCGGGCCGGTATCCGCGAAGCCTATGAAACCGGACGCGGCGTGGTGGTGATTCGTTCCCGCACCCATGTGGAGCAGCGCGGCAATCAGGGTGAGTCCATAGTCATTACAGAGATACCCTACCAGCAGAACAAGGCGGTTCTGGTTGAAAGGATAGCGCAACTCATCAAGGATAAGCGCATTGATTCCATTGCTGAAATTCGTGACGAGTCTGATCGGCACGGAGTGCGGGTGGTGCTGGATCTGAAAAAAGACGAGTTGCCCGAGATCGTCATCAACCAGCTCTACAAGATGACGCCTCTGCAGAGAAGTTTTGGCATCATCCTTTTGTGCATTGTCAGCAACAAGCCGGAGATACTAAATCTTAAACAGATGCTCCAGTATTTCCTGGTGCATCGCCGCACCGTGGTCTACCGTCGCACGGTTTATGAACTGCGCAAGGCCGAAGAACGGGCCCATATACTGGAAGGCTTGAGAATAGCCATCAACAATTTGGATGAAGTGGTGGCCCTGATTCGCGCCTCTGCAAATCCGGAAGAGGCCAAAAATGGCCTGATCGCCCGTTTTTCCTTAAGCGAAATCCAGGCGCAGACCATTCTCGATATGCGTCTGCAACGCCTCACCGGACTTGAACGGGAGAAGATCGTTAAGGATTACGAGGAAATTCTTGCCAAAATTACCTGGTACAAACAGGTGTTGGCAGATGAGGCCTTACTCTTGCAAATTGTACGGGAGGAGTTTGTACAGATTCGTGACGATTATGGTGATGAGCGGCGCACAGAAATCATTGATGAGCCCGATGAAATTCTGCCCGAAGACCTGATCAACCCCGAGGAAATGGTGGTAACCGTCTCACACGGCGGCTATATCAAGCGTAATCCCTTAACTTTGTACCGTTCGCAGCGCCGCGGCGGCAAAGGGGTTATGGGTATGGTCACCTTGAAAGATGACTTTGTCAGCAGTGTGTATACTGCCTCTTCTCTTGATACCTTCCTTTTTTTCACCAACCTTGGCAGGGTTTTTTGGCGCAGGGTTTATGAATTGCCACTGGCCAGTCGAACGGCACGGGGTAGAGCCATTGTTAACTTGTTGGAGTTGGGCGAGGGTGAAAAGGTACGGGCTATTTTGCCAGTTTCAGATCTGGCTAATATGGACGACTCGTTAACGGTTCTTACGGTCACCAAGAAGGGTCAGGTGAAAAAAACCACGGTGGCCGAATACAAAAGGCCGATACGCAGAGGCAAACTTGCCCTGACCATCCGCGACGAGGATGAAATCCTCACCGCAGCCATAACCACCGGTGATGACGATATTCTGCTGGTTACCAAAAACGGGTTGTCCATTCGCTTCCACGAGGGCGATGTGCGCACCATGGGACGGTTGGCTGCAGGGGTCAAGGGCATCAACCTGGCAGATGACGATGAAGTGGTCGGTGCAGCCGTTATTACCAATAACGACTCCATCCTCACGGTTACAGAAAACGGTTATGGCAAGCGGACAGCTGTAGAGGAATATCCGGTACAAAACCGAGGTGGCAAGGGTGTTTTGGCCATCAGGACCAGCGAGCGCAACGGAAGCGTCGTAGGTGTTTTAACTGTGGAAGATGAAGACCAGGTCATGCTCATTGCTGATTCGGGCAAAATTATTCGCATGCCCATGGATAATTTGCGCGTCATTGGCCGCAACACCCAGGGAGTACGCCTGATCGATCTGGAGGAGCATGAACTGGTGGCAGATTTGTCCATGCTGGCACGGGAAGATGAAATGGACGACGATGAACAAGACGAAAACAACCTGGAAGACGCAGAAGATACGGATGCATAATGATGCGTAAAGTTGCGGTTATAGGTGCAGGGAGCTGGGGTACATCCTTGGCCCTTTTACTTGCCCGTAAGAATCTGGAGGTGGTGCTGTGGGGGCGGGATGCAGCCCTCATGGCGCGCATGAACAACAGTCGGGAGAATGTACGATACCTGCCTGGGCACAGCTTTCCCCCAGATCTGTTGGCCACAGCTGATTTGAACACAGCGCTTGCAGGTGCAGATTGTCTGCTTATGGTTGTGCCTTCCCATGGTTTCAGGCAGGTGTATCGTCGGCTTGCTCCGCTCCTCATGGAAGACATACCTGTGGTTTCCGCAGTCAAGGGTATTGAGAACAGCAGCACCCGCACCATGACCCAGGTTATGCAGGAGGAAAGTACAGCTAAAAAACATTTTTTCTGCGTACTGAGCGGGCCCAGTTTTGCCGAAGAGGTGGCCCAGGGCTATCCCACGGCTGTTACCGTAGCCTGTGCGGATATTGCAGTGGCAGGTGCTGTGCAGCAACTTTTTTCCAGCAGTCTGTTTCGGGTGTATTCGTCAAGCGATGTGATTGGCCTGGAAATAAGCGGAGCCATGAAAAATGTCATTGCCATTGCCTCGGGCATCTGCGATGGCCTTGGTTATGGTCTCAATGCCAGGGCCGCCCTTATTACCCGGGGGCTTGCCGAAATCACCCGGCTGGGTATGGCCCTGGGTGCAGATCCCCGCACCTTTGCCGGCCTGGCCGGCTTGGGCGACCTGGTGCTAACCTGCACCGGCAATTTAAGCCGCAATCGTACAGTGGGCTTGAAGTTGGGTGCAGGCAAAAGTCTTGAACAGGCGTTGGCGGAAATGACCATGGTGGCTGAAGGGGTGAAAACTACCCTGTCCTGTTATCATCTTGCCCAAACAACCGGGGTGGAAATGCCCATCCTCGAACAGACCCATGCAGTGCTCTACCAGAACAAGCCGTGCAAAGATGCGGTTTCAGATCTGTTCCAGAGGGATTTAAAAGAAGAAAACTTCTCCTTGTAGATCCCTTTTTTTCCTGCACGCGCTTTTGGCATTCAGCGTACATGCGCAAGTACAACCCGGGCACTGTCGAGTTCCACCACCTCTGGATCGATGCGTCGTAACTCGTCGACGTGCCAGGCACCATCCCGCTCCAATATGGCCAGAGCCTCCTCGACGTTTGCGGCCAGTACAACCACTTCGGCCTCCATATAGCCATTTTTATGGATATGTGGCTCATCCAACATAGACCAGCTGGAAAAATATTTGCTGTGCCGCCAGATGTAGATTTGCATTGCTTCCCTCCACTTGAGTGTGCTTATCTTAAAAGGGTCGAGTTTCAGGCGCCCTGCCACACCGTGTAGCACGTGGTGCGTCAGGCAGTAAATTGTTCACCAAAACACACGATACAAGTTATGGATGTTGTTGTTATTGGTGCAGGGGCCATGGGCTGCCTGTTCGGCGCCCTGCTTGCCCCCCATGCCAAAATCACGCTCTGTTGCCGGCACGAACAACTGGCACATACCTTGAGTACAAGGGGAATATTTTTACACGGTTTGGAGGGTGGTTTACAACGGGTGCCGGTTCATGCCATCAGTACAGACAAGGTACTTGAAGGTGAAAATTTCGATTATGCCATCATCTGTACCAAAGCGCATGCAGGCAGTGCAGCGGCAGCCATAGCCCAGGCACTTCTTCGCCCGGATGGCCTGGCGCTTACCCTGCAAAACGGCTTGGGCAACAGGGAGCGTCTGGCAGAGCACTTGGGCCTGGAGCGTAGTTTGGTAGGTATTACCAGCCAGGCAGCCACCCTGCTGGAACCAGGACAGGTACGCCATGCCGGTGCTGGAGACACGGTACTCGCTCCAGATGGCGGCCAGCAATGGCGGCAGGCCCTTCCCCTGGTGGCGCTGTTCAACTCTGCTGGCATCAGTACCACGGTAACAGATGATAGCCAAGGCCTGATCTGGTCGAAGTTACTGGTCAATGTGGGCATCAATGCTCTGGCAGCCTTGCTGCGCGTACCCAACGGTGTGTTGGCAAATGAGCCAGTGTGCCGCACCATTATGGCCCAGGCCGTGGAAGAAGCGGTACAGGTGGCCCAGGCCTCGGGTGTTGAGCTGCCCTATGAAAAGCCCTTTGAGCATGTGTTGGAGTTGTGTGTACAAACCGCTGCCAACCGTGCCTCCACCTTGCAGGATATTCTTCGCCAAGCCCCTACCGAGGTGGAGGTGATCAATGGCGCGGTTGCTGCACTGGGGGTACAGTATACTATCCCTACCCCGGTAAACAGCACGCTCACCCAGCTCATCAAGGCCCTGGAAGCCACTGCCAGTGAACGGGTGGCTTGACTCTTTCGTACAAGGAGAGACAATGCAGGTAAAAAAACTCACCATCCCGGACATTACACAACGCAAATTGCACGGCCCCCCCATATCCACCCTCACAGCCTACGATTATCCCTGGGCGCGTCTGATGGATCAGGCAGGCATTGATGTCATCCTGGTTGGCGACAGTCTGGGCATGGTGGTGTTGGGTTACAGTGGTACAGTGTCTGTCACCATGGATGAGATGCTGCACCACAGCAAGGCCGTGGCGCGTGGAGTGGAGCGCGCCCTTATTGTGACGGATATGCCCTTTGGTTCCTACAACTGCTCCCATGCTGAAGCCATTGCCAATGCTAACCGCCTGTTGAAAGAGGGGGGAGCGGATGCGGTCAAACTGGAGGGAGGCACAGAGATGGCCAAGGTGGCGGCAGCCATTGTTGCCGCAGGAGTCCCTGTGCAGGGGCATGTGGGCCTGACTCCGCAAACCGCCGGCAGCCTAGGCGGCTTCAGGGTACAGGGGCGGGAGTCACGTGCTGCCAAGAAGCTCTACGATGATGCCCTGGCCATGGAAGATGCCGGTTGTTTTTCTGTGGTGTTGGAGGCCATTCCAGCCCCATTGGCTGCCCATATCACCAAGCGCCTGTCCATCCCCACCATTGGTATAGGTGCAGGTCCGCACTGCGATGGCCAGGTTCTGGTCATGCACGATCTTTTAGGTTTGTACGACCGCTTTATTCCCAAGTTTGTGAAACAGTACGCCCAACTCAGTCAAATTAGCTTAGAAGCCCTGACAGCCTATAAAAATGAAGTGGAGCAGGGACTCTTTCCAGCAGAAGAGTACAGTTTTGGCATGAAGGAGGAAGAGTTGGACAAACTGCTCAAGGAATTGGGCGGTTAAGCTTGGACTTCTAATCCAGCCAGAAAAAATTGAAGCCTCTGCCACCATCTTCGCAGTCACTTGCCCCAGTGATCGAGCGTGGCCGATGAATGATCAGCAGATCCGGTTCTGGCATCTCCACCCGGTTGTCTCTGAAGGGAGAATACCAATAGCCTGCCTGTTGGCCATCAGGGGTGAGGATAAACCCACCCAGGTAGCGGCAATGATGGAAGGTGTCTGCCCGCCACCAGCCCTGCCAGTTTTTCAGGGTGGTCTCGTTCACCTCCACTTTGGCCCACACCGTGTTGTCCTTGAGCCTATAGCGATTATCTATGGCAATAACCCCGTCGGGTTTGGCAATGGAGCCCACATAGTAGTACGTATGATCCAGGAAGACCTGCGCAGACTCGAAGGCTTCGGTCACCTCCATACTACTGACCCAGTTGCCGGTGGCATGGCGCGTCATCTGCTGCCCAGTGGCGCAATTACCAACGAGCATGACTAGACAGAAAAGAAGTACACAGTGCAGGCTGCTGGGAATATGCTTTTGTGAGCGACAATGTGTTGAAACAACACGCATGGGTTACCTCTTACGTATACAAGAATTATACAAGAAATCTCTTTGAGCAGACCTTGCCTGTACAGGAAAAAGCAAGGGCACCTGTCCTGAACCCAGGAGGGTGGACCCTGTTGTACTTTGTTATCTATAGGCCTCGTTGATTTGCGCCAGCACGGTCGCACCTGGGCAGAGTTCATCCTTGCCCAGGCTGTTCAGGGGTTCTCTGCAGGTGTTGAGCAGGTCGTGGGTGTCCTGGCTCTCCGGGTTGATATAGAGCGCGCCGGTGAGCAGGCGGCCTTTGGCTTTGTGGTCTTCCAGGGCATCAATGGCCATGCGTCGGTCTGTGATGCTGGGGCCGGCCTTAGGTTTGTGCAGATAGATCACCGATTCGTCGTGCAGGGTGATGGCCTCGGTCGCGCCGTCGCTGTAGCTGGTATTGATGGTCTGGCGGAAGGGCACGAAATCAAGCCCACTGCTCTCCTCGC
>JABMJC010000109.1 GCA_013201405.1 Desulfobulbaceae bacterium | reverse complement strand
CGATCGTCCCCACATTGACATGCGGCTTCTTCCGCTCAAATTTCTCCTTCGCCATCGTTATACCTCTATCCGATAAATCCGATTGTACTGCTGTTCGTTAAAAACCCCGAATCTTCTGAATGATCGCCTCAGCGCGCCGTGCGGGGACTTCGGCAAATTCGCTGAACTGCATGGTAAAGGTCGCCCTTCCCTGGGTACTGGAACGCAAGTCCGTGGAATAGCCAAACATTTCTGCAAGTGGCGCCTTGGCACTTACAACCTGCACCCCTTTTTCCGCCTCAACCTTGTTAACCTGGGCGCCTTTCTTGTTCAGATCGTTGAGCACATCACCCAAATATTCGTCTGGGGTGATGATCTCCAAATCCATCAACGGTTCCAGCAAGACTGGATCGGCCTCTGCCGCGGCCTTTCTGCAGGCCATGGTCGCAGCCACGCCAAAGGCCATTTCCGTCGATTTTTCCTCATCGTATGAGCCACCGACCAAGTGGACCCGCACATTGAGCAGAGGATAGCCCACCAGCGGCCCAGAGTCTAAGCTGCCCAGCACACCCTTCTTGATGGCCTCGATAAACTCCGGCGGAACCTCATCATCGCGCACCTGACTCTCAAAACTGTTGCCCTTACCGACCTCACCAGGTGCAAGCTCGAGCTCCACATGGCCATACTGCTCTTTACCGGTCCCTGGCGTTTCAAAACGGGCCTCGGCCCTGGCCACGGTTTTGATCGCTTCCCGATAAGAAACCTGCGGCGTGCCAACATTGGCTGCCACCTTGAACTCTCGAATCAGCCGGTCGACAATTACTTCAAGGTGCAGCTCGCCCATTCCGGAAATAATGGTCTGGCCAGTATCTTCATTCACCGACACCCGGAAGCTGGGGTCTTCCTTGACAACTCTTTCCAGACTTTCCCGCAAACGGCCTTCGTCTGCCTTGGTTTTCGGCTCTATGGCAATGCCAATTACCGGTTCCGGAAAGCTGATATTTTCCAAGACAATACTGTCGCCACTGGCACAAAGGGTATCCCCGGTCTGGGTAAACTTTAGTCCAACCAAGGCACCGATATCACCTGCGCCAATCTGGTGCACCTCTTCGCGCTTATTGGCATGCAGCTTCAACAGCTTGGCCAGCTTTTCCGTCTTTTTCTGGCGCGGATTGTACAGCTTCTGCCCCAGGGCAAGTACTCCAGAATACACTCGGACAAAGGCTAAACTGCCCACATACGCGTCGCTTTGCAACTTGAACACCAAGGCAGCAAGCTGCTCTTTGTTGTCTGCACGGCGACGGAGCAATTGCCCACTTTTATCCTCACCCTCAACCGGCGGTATATCCAGCGGCGAAGGAAGAAAACGGACAATAGCGTCCAAAAGTGGTTGTATACCCTTATTTCTAAAGGCCGAACCACACAACACCGGCACAACTTGTAAAGCCAAGGTCGCCTTTCGCAAGGCGGTGTGGATCTCGTCAGGAGCAATTTCCTGATCATTGAGATACTTTTCCATGAGCTTCTCATCGAAGTCGGCCAACTTCTCGAGAAGCAACATTCTGGCGGCCGATGATTCTTCCATGAAGGCAGCGGGTACAGGTTCTTCCAACATCTCCTGCCCCAAGGAGTCTTCCTTAAAGCGCAGCAAACGCTGCCCGACAAGGTCTATGACTCCAACAAAGGCGTCTTCACTCCCTGCCGGGAGTGTCAGGGCAACCGGCGACGCCCCCAACCGGTTCTCCATCTCGGCAAGACACCTTGCAAAAGATGCCCCAACCCGATCCATCTTGTTGACAAAAGCTATGCGGGGGATCCCGTATCGGTCTGCCTGGCGCCACACCGCCTCTGACTGCGGCTCGACTCCACCAACTGCACAGAAGACAGCGACAACCCCATCAAGCACCCGCAGACTCCGCTCCACCTCAACGGTGAAGTCAACATGGCCGGGCGTGTCAATTATGTTAATCTGATGATCCGCCCAAGAACACGTTGTCGCAGCCGAACTTATCGTTATGCCCCGCTCCTGCTCTTGCTCCATCCAGTCCATGATTGCGGTGCCATCATGAACCTCTCCCAACTTATGCGAACGGCCGGTATAATAGAGGATACGCTCAGTCGTGGTAGTTTTGCCCGCATCGATATGCGCCATTATGCCGATATTGCGAATTTTCGCTAGCGGTTCCATCGATGCCACGTTGTTTGCCTGCGTTCCTGTTCATGTCGCCCGGTCTACTCTGAAAAAATGACGCTCTCTATACACAAGCTGCGAACAACTGTCAACAGCAGATACGTCAACTCCAGGAATATTTACCAGCGATAGTGGGCAAAGGCCTTATTAGCCTCGGCCATCTTATGGGTATCGTCCTTCTTCTTGACCGCTGCACCGCGGTTGTTGTAGGCATCCAACAGTTCTGCCGCCAACTTGTCCGACATGGCCCGGCCTGAACGACCCTTGGAATAGTTGATGATCCAGCGAATCGCCAAAGCATTGCGCCTCTCCGGACGCACCTCAACTGGCACCTGATAAGTGGCACCACCCACCCGACGACTCTTCACTTCGACCCTGGGCCGCACATTTTCCATGGCCTCTTCAAAAACGGCCAGCGGATCCTGATCACTCACCTTGTCCTGAATAATATCCATGGCCTCATAAAAAAGGCGGCGAGCAACGGTTTTTTTGCCCTCACACATCAACCCATTCGTGAACTTGGCCACCAACACGGAATTGAAGCGAGGATCCGGCGCAACCGACCGTCTATCCAATATCTTTTTCCTTGGCATTATCCCATCCCCAACGCAAAAGAACTATTTCGGCCTCTTCGCCCCATACTTGGAGCGACCCTGCTGACGGTTGTTAACGCCCAAAGTATCCAGGGTGCCACGGACAATGTGATAACGCACACCAGGCAAGTCCTTGACACGACCGCCGCGAATCAGCACCACAGAGTGCTCTTGCAGGTTGTGGCCGATACCGGGAATATACGAGGTCACCTCTATACCGTTGGTCAAACGGACACGCGCGACCTTGCGCAGAGCAGAGTTGGGTTTTTTAGGCGTGGTGGTATAGACACGCACACAGACCCCCCGCTTCTGCGGACAATTTTGCAAAGCTGGCGTGGCCGAGCGTTTGCTTATTTTCTTTCTCCGATTCCGGACAAGCTGATTAATCGTTGGCATGCAACAACTCCTTCATAAATAAAGAGCCATACCCGCTCTTCAAACACATAGCACGATGGCAAAAGCGTAAGCGTTAACTTATAAACAAAAATCCTGAACAAAGCAAGTGTTTTTCTAGTCCCCTTTCCTTAAGCGATACTGGCTCAAACCAGTTCCCGCCGAAATGAGCCGCCCCATAATGACATTTTCCTTGAGACCCGACAGGTCATCTATCCGGCCAGCCATGGCAGCATTGGTCAGCACCTTGGTGGTTTCCTGGAAGGAAGCTGCGGCAATGAAAGAATCCGTGGACAACGATGCCTTGGTAACCCCCAGGAGCAGCGGTTCGGCTGCTGCGGGCTGCAGACCTTCCTGCAACAGGCGGTTGTTTTCCTCCCTGAACTTCCATTGCTCCACATGCTGATCCAGCATAAACTGGGAATCACCCACCCTGGTGATACGTACCCGTTTGAGCATCTGTCGGACAATGGTCTCAATGTGCTTGTCATTGATCTTGACACCTTGTAGCCGGTAGACTTCCTGAATCTCGTTGACGAGAAAACGGGCCAGTTCCTCCCTGCCCTTGACCCGCAGGATGTCGTTGGGCAGACGCACGCCCTCCATGAGTGGATCACCAGCCTCCACGTGGTCATTTTCATGCACAGTGATGTGCTTGGCTTTGGGGATGAGGTACTCCTTGGGCTCACCCACCTCCGGCACTACAATAACCCGGCGCTTGCCTTTGAGATCCTTGCCAAAGGTAACCCGACCGTTGATCTCGCTAATAATGGCCTGCTCCTTGGGCTTGCGCACCTCAAAGAGTTCCGCCACCCGGGGCAGACCACCGGTGATATCCTTGGTCTTGGTGGTTTCACGGGGAATCCTGGCAATAACATGACCAGCCCCGACCTCTTCTCCCTCCTCCACGGTGATGAAGGAACCCACGGGCAAGGGATAGCGAGCAACCAGCTGGCCATCGGGCAAGTTCAAGGTTTTACCTCGCTTGTCCTTGATACTGATACGGGGATTGACCTGCTTGGCGGAAGAGCCCATTGCCGTGATCTTTTTGCTGACCTTGCCAGTGATCGGGTCTATCTCTTCAGACAGGGTTTCGCCCTCAACCACATCACCATACTTGATGGTACCTGCCACCTCTGCCACAATCGGCGAGGAAAAGGGGTCCCAATGGGCAATGATAGTGCCAGGCTCCACCGCCTTGCCCTGCGTTTCCACAATGGTGGCACCGTAGGGTACGGGAAAGCGTTCCCTGTCCGCTCCTTGACTGTCACGAATAAAAATCTCGCCGTTACGGCTCATGACTATGTCGTGGCCTTGAATATTTTGCACAGCATGCAGGTTTTTGTAGCACACTTCGCCGCCACGTTGGGTGCGTATCTCCGCCTGCTCAACGGAACCGCGCGCCGCACCCCCGATATGGAAGGTACGCATGGTCAGCTGAGTGCCTGGTTCACCGATGGACTGGGCCGCGATGATGCCCACCGCCTCGCCGATGTTGACCATGTGGCCGCGGCCGAGGTCGCGGCCGTAACACATGGCGCAGACGCCGCGTTTGGCCTCACAGGTCAAAACCGAACGGATCATCACTCGGTCGATACCCGCAGACTCGATGGCCTCCACCTTTTCTTCGGTGATCTCCTCATCTGCGGCCACCAACACTTCACTTGTATGCGGGTCAATGACATCCTCAAGGGCCACACGACCAAGAATACGCTCCCCAATGCGGGAAATGATCTCACCACCTTCCATCAAAGGCTCTGCCATGGTGCCCTGCATGGTGCCGCAGTCCTTCATGACAATGGTTGAATCCTGGGCCACATCCACCAGGCGTCGGGTCAGGTAACCCGAGTTGGCCGTTTTCAGAGCCGTATCCGCCAACCCCTTGCGGGCACCGTGGGTGGAGATAAAATACTCAAGGACACTGAGACCTTCGCGAAAATTCGCCTTGATCGGTGTCTCGATAATTTCCCCGCTGGGTTTGGCCATCAGTCCGCGCATGCCCGCCAGCTGCCGGATCTGATCCTTGGAACCACGCGCGCCGGAGTCAGCCATGATGTACACAGAGTTGAAACTCTTGATTTCCTGCAACTTACCGCCGGAATCGGTGAAAAAATCCACCGCAATCTCGTCCATCATCTCCTTGGTGATCTTGTCTGTGGCCTTGGACCAGATGTCGATGATCTTGTTGTACTTTTCTCCACTGGTGATCTGACCACCGGCGTATTGCTGTTCTACCTCGGTTGCTTCCCGCTCTGAAGCCTCGACAAAATCTTCCTTTTCCACCGGAATTTTCATGTCGTGAATGGCAATGGAAATACCGGCACGGGTAGCCTGCTCATAGCCCAAGTCCTTAAGGCGGTCTGCCAAAATCACCGTCTCCTTGGTGCCTGCATGCCGATAGGTGTGGTCGATGAGCAAGGCCAACTCCTTTTTGGAAAGCTCCTTGTTCACCAACTCATAGGGCACAGAGTCCGGAAGCAGCTCACCCACCAGTAGGCGACCGATAGTGGTATCCACCATAAGACCCTTTATGCGTACCTGTACGCGAGCCTGCATGTGCACCAGTCCCTGATCGTAAGCGATGCGGGCATGGGCTGGAGAGGCGAAAACCATCCCTTCGCCGGCAACGCCTAGGCGCCCACGGGTCATGTAGTAAAGGCCAAGTACGATATCCTGGCTGGGGATGATGATAGGTCCGCCATTAGCCGGGGAGAGGATGTTGTTGGTGGACATCATCAAAACCCTGGCCTCCACCTGTGACTCCACCGACAGAGGTACATGCACCGCCATCTGGTCCCCATCAAAGTCGGCGTTAAAAGCAGCGCAGACCAGTGGATGCAGCTGTACCGCCTTGCCTTCGATCAACAGCACCTCAAAGGCCTGCATGCCTAACCGGTGCAGGGTTGGAGCGCGGTTGAGGATAACCGGGTATTCCTGCACAATATCGTCCAGGGCATCCCACACCTCCTTGGCTCCTTTTTCTACCATCTTGCGAGCACTTTTGATGGTGCTCACATGACCCTTCTGTTCCAGGCGGCTGTAGATAAAGGGCTTGAACAGCTCAAGCGCCATCTTCTTGGGCAAACCGCATTGGTGCAGGCGCAGATGCGGGCCCACCACGATCACTGAACGGCCGGAATAATCCACCCGCTTACCCAAAAGGTTCTGCCGGAAACGGCCCTGTTTCCCCTTGAGCATGTCTGAGAGCGACTTGAGCGGGCGCTTGTTTGGCCCGGTGATTGTCCGTCCCCTGCGGCCGTTGTCGAAAAGCACGTCCACAGCTTCCTGCAGCATCCGCTTCTCGTTGCGAACAATGATGTCAGGCGCATCCAGCTCAAGGAGCCGTTTCAAACGATTGTTGCGATTAATGACCCGACGGTAGAGATCATTGAGATCCGAAGTGGCGAAACGCCCGCCCTCCAGCGGAACCAAGGGCCGCAAATCAGGGGGCAGCACCGGAATCACCTCAAGGACCATCCACTCCGGTCGGTTGCCGGAATCGCGAAAGGCCTCGACCACGTTAAGCCGCTTGCCCAGCTTGGTGCGCTTAGTGGCAGAGCCGGTCTCCCGCATTTCCTGTCGAAGCGTCTCGGAAAGAGACTGTAAATCGAGCGAAGCCAGCATCTCCCGGATGGCTTCTGCGCCAATCCCCACCTCAAACTTATCAGGAAAATCCTCCAGGGCCTGGCGATACTGCTCTTCGGTGAGAATGGTGCCAACAGGGAGTTGCTCCTCGTTGGAGGCCACCACTGCATACGATTCGAAATAGAGAATACGTTCCAGCTCCTTCAAAGTAAGATCGAGAATCGATCCGATCTTGGAAGGCAGGCTCTTCAAAAACCAGATATGGGCCACTGGCGCGGCCAGGGCAATATGTCCCAGGCGCTCGCGTCGAACCTTGGACTGGATAACCTCGACCCCGCACTTCTCGCACACCACGCCCCGATGCTTCATGCGCTTGTACTTGCCGCAGTTGCACTCGTAATCCTTGACTGGGCCAAAAATCTTGGCACAGAACAAGCCATCGCGTTCCGGCTTGAAGGTGCGGTAGTTGATGGTTTCGGGTTTTTTCACCTCGCCATGCGACCACTCCAAAATCTTCTCCGGAGAGGCAAGGGATATCTTGACCTTATTAAAACTAACCGGGTCTCTCGGTTTGGCAAAAAAACTAAAAAGTTCTTCCACGTTTATCACCTATATCGTTTTACACAC
>JABMJC010000108.1 GCA_013201405.1 Desulfobulbaceae bacterium | reverse complement strand
CTCCAGACGAAAGGCTAAGGGAGGCTCATAAAAAACCCCACCAACCTGCCACTGCCACCCGGGCAGAGCCGTGTTGAGCACCTTTTCCGGCAGTTGCCGGACAAGCTCGCGTGGAAAAAGCAACCAGGCAAAAAACAAAAATAGCGCTATCAGCGCAAAACAAGCCCCCAGCCCGAAGAGCAGGGCACGCAACAGCCTTGTTCCGGTTTTCATGGAGCTTCTCCTCTTTGCGGCAGGGCAGCGTAACGCTGCTGTGCATGGACTAAAACACAGAATCTTGGAGCGCAGAGCAACCATTGCCTGCACCACCTGATCCTACTGCCCTGCACGACTGGCTTCCTCCACGGTCTGCACCCGCAGGCTGACTGCCAGCAGGCCCCCGGCCTGCTCACCACCCTGGATGCTGAGCCTGGCCACTGCCACCAAGTTTTCAGGAGATTCCACCTGGTGAAGAAAATGCGCCAGCTGGCTCAAGCCCAGGCTGTGCAGGCGCAGCTCCACTGCACTGCTGCGCAGGGAAGTGCCCTCTTCCTGCTCCAAACGCACCGGCTGCATGGTCTCCACATGGTCCTTCACCTGGCTTGTGGCTGCACTCTGTTCAAGGTAGCTAAACAAAGAAAAATCCCTGGGCCGCTGCTCCACGCGTGCCAGCAAGCTACCTTGCCCGTCCGGCGCGCCCCTGTGCTGTCCGTGCTGTTCGTCCTGCCAGAGTTGCATCTCGGCAAGCTGCCTTTCCTGGATGGCAATGCTTTTGCGCAGGCGACCAGCATCTGTCATGAGCGGCAAGAGCAAAAACTGAATAAAGACAAACAGCAACACAGCGACAACGGCCAGGCCCACTGCTTTCTTTTCCCTGCTGGTCATGGGTTGCTCCAGGTCTCGGTGCGCTGCAGGCGCAATTCAAAGCGGACAAAGGTTTTCGCACCGTTTTGTTCCGCCGTGGAAGAAAAAATATTTACCTCGCTAAACAGGGGTGAGGCGGCCAGCAAGGCCCTGATACGATCCACATCCTTGAAGGTGCCGGTCTTACCCCGCAAGAACAACGTATTTTCATCCAAGCTCAACCGGTTGAGCTGCATATCCATCTGCGCCGGTATGCGGGTAGAAATGTCGGCCAGCAGGCTCAGCACACTTTCCCTTGTAGGCGCAAACAAAAGTGGTACCCCTTGGCCGGCCCCGCCCCGCAGGGCTGCCTGCATCTCCAGGTAGGGATCATGCACCACCTGCACCTGGGGAAAGGCACCACGATAGATGAGGCTCATCTCCTGGCGCAGCTGGGCACTACGCAGCTTGAGGCTGCGTACCTCTTTACCCAAAAAGGCAAGCCCTCCAAAACACAGCAGCAAAACCACGGCTGCCGCCCACATGGCCTCCTTACGCTGCCACAGCGGCCCCCTGTCTCTGGCAAAGGTACCACTGCGAAAATTGAGGCCAGCCCGGTGGGCGCCGCCTTTCCTGTGCGGCACAGCGTGCAGGGCGCAGGCCAGGGCAGCATCAAAGGCTGGGGAGAGACTGTGTGCATGTGGCACATCCGGCGCAAGCCGCAGTCGCTGCACTGGCAGATGGAGGCACTGGGCCAGGCTGGTGTCCAGTGCTTCAGAGTGGGCCAAGGGCCCGCACAAAAGCACTGCTTCAGGAGCCATCAAACGAACAGCACTTGCCCTGCTTCTTTGCTGGAACAGGACCAGGGTCTGTCGAATGGCACGAGCCAGTCCTTCTCCTGCCTCTTGCCAGACAGTTTGCTTCGGTACTTCCTTGCCCCTGCCCATCGCCTCCCTGTTGTCCAGTGCCTCCAGTGCCATTGGCCACGGCAGACAGCGGTGCATAACAGGAGTGCCAGCCTGCACCAGGGAAACACTGACCGAAGACAAGTCGGCATAGAGCAACAAAAAAGCTTTCTCTTCCAGGTTGCCCAATTTACCCAAATTATCCAGGCCACTGGTGATAGCCTGCAGGGCCAGGGCATGCACTGCTGGGCAGATGATGTCAGGTTCGCACGCATCCTCTCCTTGCCCGGCCAGCAGTTCAGTCAAAAGTTGGCGCTCAACCGCAAAGGCAAGCAGATCTGCACCTGCGGCATCTGTACCAGTGGGGTGGAACACACTTTTCACCTGTTCGGCAGGCACAAGCAGCTCCTCTTCCATCTCAAAGGGAAAGGCCTGGGCCTGCTGCCTGGCCTCCCGGAAGGGCAGGCGCAGGTTACGAACACTCAAGAGCGTCAAAGGCAGGCCCAGCACACAGGGGCCGCGCCCCTGCCAGGGCAGCTCCCTGCAGAGCCTGGCCAGCATGTCGGCCAAGGTTGCCTGTGATACCCCAGGTTCCTGTACGCCCTGGGGTGCCAGGGGCTGGCTGGCGCTGCCCGCCACCTCAAGCCTGTGGCCAGAGGTGCGCAGGAGCACTGCACTCAGCTCTGTATCACCCAGGGCTATGCCTACATATTGCCTGGCATCCATCTAGCAGGTGAATGTTTAAGATTCATCTTCATGCGAGCTCAACGTCATGCGCAGCCCAGAGATAACCATTGATAACCATTTTGAATCACTGAATTTCCCATAAAAGCAAATTCTGGCCACCATTGTCCCTGCGCTCCAATAGCCCTGTGCCCAGGCGCTGGTACTGGTCGCGCTCAGCCCGCACCTGGATGGCGAAATAGCGGCTTTGCACCGTCAGCAGGGGCAGGTCAGCACCCAGGTCTGCGGGTAAGCCTCGCACCTGGTGAAACCAGGCAGGCGTGGCCAGGGCTTCCCTGTTGTCCCGCGCAGAGCGGAAGGCCAAGATATCCCTGCCGTTTTCTTCGCTCATACCCGGCAACAGGGCCAGTAACACCGGCAGCGGCGCGGTATTGATATTGACCGCAGCATCATTGCCGGCAACCGTGATATAGGGCAAAAGACCCTCATGCTCTGCATCGCCATAGAGCAGCTCTTTACTCATACCCCGCACCAGCAGCAGTTCTTCGACAAAGCGGATAGGCGCATTGCGGGGATTGCAGGGTGGCTCCTGCAGCTGGTAGTAGCCCTGTTCTGCACCCAAGGGCCGCGCCTGCTGGTCTTTATCTACCCAGTCGGCCAGGGCATCGAGCAGGGGTTCGATTTCTTCCTGACCAATGGCAAAGCGGCCAGAGGCAAGAAAGCGGCGCCACAGTCTCCGATAGCGCTCCTGGGCTGCAGCTGCTCGCCTGCCCGCATCTTCCGCTCCTAACATAAGGCCAGGACCAAATGCATCCTGGCCCAGGGCATTCACCTGCAAACGGCCGCCCATATCCGCCACCACCAGCTGCACCTGTATCCTTTCTCCCTCTTCTGCAAGCAGGGCCTGCAACTTGCTTGGCTCAAAGGTGTTCCAGCTATCAAAAAGTGAATCATAGGTGTTGGCCTGCTGATCCAGCAAAAGCGCAGCCCTGGCAAAATGCAGACCACCCAGTACCAGGGCATCGAGCCGCACCCGCTCCTGTTGCGCCAGGGCAGTGTTCCTGTGTCTGTCCACAGTTGCCATCAGCTGCAGGGTAAGGGCAATAAGGAAGCTGATGCAGGCCAGAGTCAGCACCAGGGCCATGCCCTGCTTTCCAAAACAAATGTCCCGGTTGCGCCATGGATAGCTTGGCAGCCCTGCCTGCTGCCGGCCCGGCCCGGCCATCAGTTGCCAGCCGCCCCAGCGGCCATCCGCTGTGGCCAGGTGCGGATCAACCCGGCGGGCATAAGCACCGCTGTTTCATACACCTGGCTGCGTCCGCTGTCCACATCCAACCAAAAATCCAAACGAATCTGCAGCGCCGCAGGCAGGGCAACCTCCACCATGCCGTTTGCACTGCTCACTGCCCAGTAGCGCCAGGTTTCGCCCCGTTCATCCACAGCTTTAAACTGTACTGCACGCAGGCCATCGGCCAAAAGCAGAAAACTTTTTTCCACAAAATCCGCATCACTGGCCTGGGCCAGCAAAAGCGGCACATCGCTGCGCAAAAGCTTCAAACGCCTGGGGTCGTCTGCCTCTGCTTCGACCCGATACGCGATCAGAGCCGGCCCCTGGTATTGCTCCTGTGGCATAAAAACCAAATGTCCCATGGAGGCAAAAATCAGGTTGTCGGCCTGGCCCTCTTCCAAGTGAAGTCCACGCTGCGCCTTACCTTGGGTGGCGCTGAAGGGCAAGGTCGGCTCTGCAAAGGCAGCGGCCAAGTCTTCGTGCAGACGGTGTAGGGCGGTTTGTGCCTGCTGCTCCACCCCGTCCTGCTCCCTGAGGCTGTCTACCACCCTGCGCGACGCGCCCAATGCCGTGGCGAGCATGCTCATCACCAGGGCCAAAAGGGCCGTGGCCAGCAGCAGTTCCACCAGGGTAAAGCCTTTGTTGTGCAACGTCACCGGGCAGCCTCCATGTTCCGCACCAGCAAGCTGCGCACCGTATATTCGTATCGACCTGCATCAGTACTCTGTATGCTGAGCTCTACCTGCTTAAGCCAGCTGGAGCCGCCGGCAAGGCCAATTGCTTCATCACTGGGCGCATGCACGCGGCTTTGCCAGTGTAAGCCTGGATACTCAGGCCCGAAGTTACCACTTTCATCTGCCAGACTGGTGAAGTCTTGCAGATTGTATTCCACCAGTTTCTGCTGCGCCAAGCGGGAGGCCAGCGCCTGAAAACGTGCCTCTTCGGCCCTGCCGACATTGTCTGCCTGTATGCCGAACAGGGTGAGGAAGGTAAGGGCAATCAAGGTGATTGCCACCAGCAGCTCAAACAGGGAAAAACCCGCATTGTCCGCGCATACCGGCAGAGCCCTGTGCCTAGCGAAAAAGTGCTGTTGTGGTTGGATCCACATAGCCCTCCACCACCTTGATTTTTCCCAGAAAGGGCGAGACCACCAGGGAAAGCCGGCGTCTATCCTCTGCCTCAAGGATAATGAGTGTCGGCGCCACATAGCCTTGGCTACTCAGGTAAAGGCTGGCTGTTGTGCTGCTTTGCCCGCTGTGCTGCACAGAAATGGCGGTAAGCTGTACCGCAGCAGGCAAGCGCAGGCTGTGGCTGCGACCGGGGCCAACATCATGGCTGTTGTCCTGCCTGGCTGCACCGCCAATGACTGCTGTGTCTGCCGGTTTAAGGACCAGCGCATGCCTTCCCTTCTCGTAGCCGAGCAGATAGGGACGCTGCTGCTGCCTGGCCAGTTGCCCCGCCTGCTGCACCAGAGCGATGGATTGCCGTGCCACGCCACGCAGGACATCCCCCTGGATAAAGGCTTGCAGTCTGGGCGCGGCCATGGATCCAAGAAGCGCCAGGAGCACCATGACCACCAACAACTCCAGCAGGGTAAAGCCCGCTGCTGCCACTGCCCGGCCATGCCGGGAGCAGCCTTCCACCCTATTCCAGTTCCCAATTGTTGACATCAGCATCCCTGCCTTCTCCGCCGGCCTGGTTATCGGCCCCATAGGACATGAGGTCAAAATCGCCATGCAAGCCTGGGCACAGGTAGACATAGTTGCCATCCCAGGGATCGTTGGGAACCCTGCCCCGTTCCAAATAACCGCCCTGCCGCCACTTGCGGGCGGGCGGGCCAAGCGTGGGTGGGGCCACCAGGGCCTGTAGGCCCTGCTCTGTGGTGGGATACTGACCATTGTCCAACCGGTAGAGTTGCAAGGCCTGTTCCATGGCACGGATTTGCACCCCTGCCTTGGTGCGACGCGCCTCCTCAGGCCGGTCCATAATACGGGGTACCACCAGGGCGGCAAGGATACCGAGGATAACCATGACCACCATCAACTCGATCAGGGTAAAACCCTGTTGCCTGCGCAATCTACGCAAGGACTGCCACTGCAGGGACGGCGACCCCAACAGGGCCCGCGGCCTGCAGCGCCTAAAACATGTCAAACGCACTATCACAGGCATAGACAGGGCAAGGGCAAAGGCGAACAGCAGGCCACAGTGCAGGGCCAACCAAGAAAAGGCGACCAGTGGCAACAAGGCCAAGTGTACCACCCAGCGCAGTGGCGCATGTCCGGCAATAACCTGGGCCAAGGGCGGAGAAAAACGGTAGTAGGTATCAATAAAACTTTGTCCCAACGTATTGGTGCTCAACATGCTATCCCTGAATTGTCGCAGAATGGCAACCGCCGGGTGGGTGGGTGAACCAAAGGCGGCGGTGGCAATGAAGCAGGCCTCTGCTGTGGTAAACGCGTGTTGCGTTCCATAAAAGACCTGGCCACCTTGGGTGATGGCATAGGCCCTGACATAGTATACGGTGCCTGGCCGCAAGGCATTGAGGGTGGTACTAAAGGAGCCGTGGCCGGCACCATTTGCCGTTGCTCCCCGCAGGACAGGGTTTCGATCTGCTGCCGGCATCTCTGCTCCAAACATGCCGGTGGCATTGGCCACTGCACGATTGCCGACTAAACCGCTGCCGGCATCACCAAGGCTCAAGGATGACAGCTTGCCGTGCCCGGACCGTGCAGGCTCATCTGTCACACGCTGCATCAGATCAGCAGAATGGGGAGCAAAACGCCCGGCAGCCATAAAAAAACCGTCCTCGCCCTCCTCTTCCGGAGGACTGCGCCACGGCAGTACCGGGTTGGCTTGAGTGCTGAAAACCAGACCCCGTTGCCGAACCGGAGCGCCCAAGACAGGCAAAATCTCACCACCGCAGGTGGCCGTACTGCGGGTTATAGCACTGGGAAGGCCTGTGCGGATGGCCGCAGTGCTGAAACCAAGCTGGTTGACAAAGGCATCGGTGGTGTAGAGGCTGGCCGCGTCAAAACGTGCCACAGCCATGGAACTGCCCTGACCGCGCGCCACAGTGCCCACCACCAGCACATTGCCTGCCCCATCCATGGTGGCAGCATAACTGACACCCTCACCTTGGCCAAAGCTGAACACCCTGACCTTGGCGGCCTCCTCAGGCAATGCTGCTGCACTGTTGTCTGGAGATAGTATACGTTCGGCAGCCATTGCCGCTGGGAAAAAAAAATTCACCAGCGTTTGCCTAAAACGCTGCCAAGGGTGGATCGGGTTGTTCTGGCTGCGGCTTTGTCCTTTACCATGCCTGTAAGCGGAACTGGAATCAATGCGATTGTCGAATAAAAAGCCGCCTGCCGCAGCATCTACATTCCTTCCCCGACTAGACTGGGGCAGAAGCCCAGACAAGGGCATAACAAGCGCATCGGTTCTCTGCGGCCGTACCTGCTGTGCTTGCCGCATTTTTGGACGGCGCTTCACCTCGCTGGAGAGCACCGGATATTTTTTGCCCTCCACCAGCTGCACCACCGGCAAACGCATACCCACAGCATCAAGGCTGCCATTGACCGGTGCATAGGAGGCCAACAGAAAACGGCGCTGGCCAGCTTCGGTGGTAAAACCGCTGGCTACAACACCCCTTGGGTTTACCGCCACATCGTAGAGCACATCATCTGCAGGGCTCACCGGGTTGATCACCACCCCTGCCCGGCCAAAACC
>JABMJC010000107.1 GCA_013201405.1 Desulfobulbaceae bacterium | reverse complement strand
ATTCGCGAAGGCGGCCGCACCGTGGGTGCAGGCGTCGTTAGTGAAATTGTTGAGTAATAGCGCAACCTCCTTGCGGGACAAGGGCGGTTTTTTAAACATGCAGCCGGGCTTGTCCCGGCTGCTGTCACTCTGGCGGGTTTAAAGATGAGAGATACGATTATTCTCGCTTGTCAGGCATGCAAGCAGCGTAACTATACGACTTCCAAGAATAAAAAAACCGTGCCCCACAAGCTTGAATTAAAAAAATATTGCCCTTTTTGTAAGAGCCATACGGCCCATAAGGAAACCAAGTAGCAAAACCGATACGCAGGCCAGTAGCTCTAACGGTAGAGCACCGGACTCCAAATCCGGGGGATGGGGGTTCGAATCCCTCCTGGCCTGCCATACGTCGACAGCATGCGTGTAAGGCTATCTAAGAGTACCTCAATATTCCATGGCGAACAAGAAACTGAGTAAAGGTAAAGGTGCCGGGTCGAGTCCTGGCAAGAGTAGCGACGCGCAAGGGGATGGCGTGTCCTTTAGCCCCTCCAGTATACGCCGGTTTTCACGGGAGGTTTTGGCGGAATTTAAGAAGATAGTCTGGCCGGCAAAAAAGGTTACTGCAGGTTTGACCGGCTTTGTTTTGGTGCTTGTCCTGATTATGGCCCTGTATCTGGGGTCTGTGGACCTGCTCCTTGGTAGACTGGTTGCTTTTATTTTGTATTGAGGGTGTTTACAGGAAGTTGCATGGCAAAAAAATGGTATATCGTCCATACGCACACCGGCTTTGAAGGCAAGGTCAAGGTTGCCTTGGAGGAACGGATCAGGATGATGCAGCAGGAGAAGTTTTTTGGCGATATCCTGATTCCCAGCGAAAAAGTGGTGGAGATGGTCAAGGGAGAGCGCAAGACCTCGGAGCGCAAGTTTTTCCCTGGCTATATCCTGGTGCATATGGAGATGAACCAACATACCTGGCACACTGTGCAGGAAACGCCGCGGGTGACCGGTTTTGTTGGCATTAATATGAGCAGAGCCGGCGGTGACAGTGATATATACAACAAGATCCCATCGCTCACCGACCAAGAGGCCGAAAAAATCATCGGTCGTATTGAAGAGGGAGCCAGCAAGCCTAAGCCCAAGGTGGTCTTCAGCGAAGGTGACCAGGTGCGAGTGACAGACGGGCCTTTTGCCAATTTTCAGGGTGTTATTGAAGAGGTTTTTCCAGACAAAGGTCGTGTGCGGGTTATGGTGTCAATCTTCGGCCGTTCCACGCCGGTTGAGCTTGAATACATTCAGGTGAGTAAAAATTAGGATTTGGCAGGCATCTTAAGGAGAGAGTTATGGCAAAGAAAATTCAAGCATATATCAAGTTGCAGATACCTGCCGGTAAGGCAAACCCATCACCTCCGGTTGGTCCAGCCCTAGGGCAACATGGTCTGAACATCATGGATTTTTGTAAAGCGTTCAATGCGCAAACGCAATCCATGGGCGATACCATCGTGCCGGTGATTATCACGGTCTATTCTGACCGTTCCTATACCTTTATTACCAAGTCGCCGCCTGCATCCGTGCTCTTGCTCAAGGCAGCAGGTCTGGGCAAAGGTTCAGGCAATCCGAAAAAAGAGCGCGTTGCCGAGTTGAGTCGCGACAAGGTGAGGGAAATAGCTGAAATAAAAATGCCGGATCTCAATGCCTATGATGTGGAGCATGCCATGCGCATTGTGGAGGGTACAGCAAGGAGTTGCGGTATCACCATCGTTAAGTAACGCTTCGCGCTATTCGACTGTACCTGCACAGGCCTGGATGGCCATATGTGCTAGGGAGAATAAGGAGAAATTATTATGCCTAAACGTGGAAAACTGTACAAAAATGCAGCGGCAGCCATTGAGCGTAGCCGTGTGTATGATCTGAACGAGGCGATTGCCTTGGTGCTGCAGGCAAAGTATGCGCGCTTTGATGAGTCGGTCGATATAGCGGTGCGTCTCGGGGTTGATCCGCGCCATGCCGACCAGATGGTTCGCTCTAGTGTTATTCTGCCCAATGGAACGGGTAAGACCGCCAAGGTGCTTGTTTTTGCCAAGGGCGAGAAAGAAAAGGAGGCCCTTGAGGCTGGGGCAGACTACGCAGGTTCCAATGAGCTGATCGATAAAATCAAGGAAGGTTGGCTTGAGTTTGACAAGACCATTGCCACCCCCGACATGATGGGCGAAGTTGGTAAGATTGGCCGTATTCTTGGTCCACGTAACCTGATGCCTAATGCCAAGTTGGGAACGGTGACCTTTGATATCGCCCGGGTTGTAGGCGAAATTAAAAAAGGGAAAGTGGATTTTCGGGTGGATAAGGCTGGTGTCGTGCACGCGGTTGTGGGCAAGGTGTCTTTTGGTCTGGAGAAGTTAGAGGAGAATGTGCTTGCCTTTATTGATCGGCTTATTCAATTGAAGCCATCCACCAGTAAAGGTGTGTATCTACGCGCTATATCAGTGTCGAGCACCATGGGACCAGGGGTGAAGGTCGATCCCCTGCAGGTGCGGGGACAGATCAAGGCCGCCTAAACAAATTTTAAATCCTCTGATTTTCCCGTTCAGCGGGAAGTTTGCAAGAAGTATCGTACAAAATGTTTTTCAGGAAGTAGTTTTCGTGTATTGGGAAGGTCAAAGACAGCAGGTACTCAAGTTTAATGGCCGGCAGCAGCCGTGCCTCCTGCCGAGACCGCACCGGCGCGACATTGTGCCGGTATTGTCTGCACTCCTATCTGCTCTTTTTGACGGCTCCCGGTTCAAACAGGAGGCCCACGTTGGATCGTGACAAAAAAAATGAAGTAGTGGACGCGTTAAGCGACTCGTTTGCCAGGGCAAAGATTGCCGTGGTGGCCGAATATCGCGGCCTGAAGGTTTCCGAGCTGGAAAAGTTGCGCAGAAGTTTGCGTGAACAGGACGCACAGATTCGGGTGGCGAAAAACACTCTACTCCGTATCGCGGTTAAAGATACGCCGTATGACAATCTGAGTGACACCTTTTCCGGTAGCACGGCAGTGGCTGTTGGCTTTACGGAGCCGGTTGGGCCAGCCAAGGTCTTAACGGCCTTTGCCAAGGAATACGGTGCATCGTTTACCATCCGCGGTGCTGGGTTGGAAGGAAGTCGTATCAGTGCAGAAGATTTACTTGCACTGTCCAAGCTGCCAGGGCGTGAAGAGTTGCTCGGCAAGTTGCTTGGCGCTATGACGGCAGTTCCGACCAGTTTCGTCAGGGTACTCAACGCTGTGCCGCAGAAGTTTATGTATGCCTTGACAGCGATCAAAGAGCAGAAAGAAAACCAGTGAAATGCGCCTATTGCATGTGGCCGTTTCGTAACCGTTTTTTCCAGGAGGAGAGACAATGGCAGTAACGAAGGAAGAGGTCATTGAGTTTATCGCCAACATGAGCGTTCTTGAGCTTTCCGAAATGATCAAGGAGCTCGAGGAAAAATTTGGCGTATCTGCCGCCGCTCCGGTGGCTATGGCTGTAGCAGCAGGCCCTGCTGAAGGCGCCGCAGCAGCAGAAGAAGAGAAGACTGAGTTTGATGTTATCCTGACCAGTGCCGGCGACCAGAAAATCAAGGTCATCAAGGAAGTTCGGGCTGTGACGTCGCTTGGTCTGAAAGAAGCCAAGGATCTGGTCGAGGGCGCGCCGGCGCCTGTGAAAGAGGGTGTCAGCAAGGACGAAGCCGAGGCCATCAAAAAACAGATCGAAGAAGCTGGCGGTTCTGTCGAAATCAAGTAGTTTTGTCTCTCGCCGGTATCTTCTTCCCGGCGAACTCGAGCACATTGGGTAACGCTATCGGGCTTTTCAGCCCTATAGCGTTCCTGTGTTTGCGCCTTTTTTCTGTTACCAATGGACCTGTTCCAACAGTATCCTTTTGTTTTTTCAAGTTTATTTCCTTCCTGCCCCAGGGCAGGGGAATCGCGTTGAGGGGAGTATGGAGAGAATACGTAAGAGTTTTGCCAAAACCGGCCAGATTATGGAACCGCCGCATCTTATCGCCATGCAGCGGGAATCTTACGAGCATTTTCTGCAAAAGGAGTCTGCGCCAAGGGACAGAAAAAGCCAGGGACTCCAGGCTATCTTTCAAAGTATTTTCCCTATTTCAGACTTTAACGGTCTGTGTTCTTTGGAGTTTGTCCAGTACGATTTTGGTGAACCCAAATATACGGTCCCAGAATGTCTTGAACGGGGTATGACCTACGAGGTGCCGCTCAAGATTACTGTGCGTCTCATCACCTTTGATGTGGATGAGGAGACCAAGGCACAGTCTGTGCGTGATATCAAGGAGCAGGAAGTTTTTCTTGGTGCCTTGCCTCTGATGACCCAAGATGGGGTGTTTGTCATCAATGGGACAGAGCGGGTGATTGTGCACCAATTGCAGCGCTCGCCGGGTCTTTTTTATACCCACGACAATGGTCGTTCCCATGCTTCTGGTAAGCGCCTCTATTCGGCGCGGATCATCCCGGTGCGGGGCTCGTGGCTTGATTTTGAGTTTGACATCAAGGATGTGTTGTATGTGCGTATCGATCGGCGTAGAAAGCTGCCGGTAACGGTTTTGCTCAAGGCCTTGGGGTATAATGAGGAAGAGCTGCTCAACGAATTCTACCGGGTTGATACCATCCATGTGGATGAAGAAGGCGCTTACTCCATAGCCTTTGACGCCAATGCCTTTATAGGTCAGCGCTTGTCGCAGGATATTATAGATCCAGCCAATGGCGAGATTGTGGCCAAACGTGGCAAAAAGATCAACAGGGCACTGGCCAAGAAGATTGAAGAATCCCAGATTACGGCGCTCCCTGTATCGGAAGAGAATCTGGTCGGCAGGTACTTTGCCCATGATGTTGTCAATCCCCAAACAGGTGAAGTGCTTGCCGCTTGCAATGCCGAAGTGACTCCGGAATTTCTGCAAGCCGCGGCAGATGTTCAGATAAAGGACTTCCAGCTATTCTATATTGATGGGGTGAATTACAGTGAATCATTCCGTAGTACCTTGCAAGTGGACAAGGTAAAGGATACGGATGAGGCCCTTATTGAGATCTACCGTCGTTTGCGTCCGTCCAGCCCGCCCACGCCTGAAGTGGCCAAGTCTTTTTTCGATAACCTTTTTTTCTCGGATTCTACCTATGATCTTTCCGAGGTGGGCCGCTACAAGATTAACGCCAAGTTGGGCCTGAAAACGCCCATTGAGGTGCGTACCCTCACCAAGGAGGATCTCCTGGAGAGCGTGAAGCACCTGGTACGTATCAAGGATGGCCTGAAGGACGGAGATGACATTGACCACCTGGGTAATCGTCGGGTACGGACCGTCGGCGAGTTGTGCGAAAATCAGTACCGTATTGGTCTGGTGCGCATGGAACGGGCCATCAAGGAGCGCATGGCCATGCAGGAGCTGGAAACCCTGATGCCGCACGACCTGGTCAACCCCAAACCGGTGACTTCGGCCATCAAGGAGTTTTTTGGGACGAGCCAGCTGTCGCAGTTTATGGATCAAACCAATCCACTTTCAGAGGTTACCCACAAACGCCGCCTCTCTGCCCTGGGGCCGGGGGGGTTGTCGCGCGAACGGGCGGGTTTTGAGGTGCGGGATGTACACCCCACCCACTATGGCCGTATCTGTCCGGTGGAAACTCCGGAAGGGCCGAACATTGGTTTGATTGTCTCGCTGGCCACCTATGCCACGGTCAACCCGTATGGCTTTATCGAAACACCGTACCGTTTTGTCCAGGAGCGACAGGTCGCCGGGGAGTATAAGTACCTTTCTGCCCTGCAGGAGGAGAATCAGGTTATTGCCCCGGCCAACGTTCGTCTTGAGGAGAACCGCCTGGCCGATGATTACCTCATTGTCCGCCATGAGAGCGAGGTGACCCGGGTTGCCTCCGAAGATGTGACCATGATGGATGTGGCACCCAACCAGATGGTGTCCATTGCTGCTTCACTTATTCCCTTTCTGGAAAACGATGACGCCAACCGGGCCCTGATGGGTTCCAACATGCAGCGCCAGGCGGTGCCCCTCTTGCAAAGCAGTGCGCCGCTGGTGGGCACTGGCATAGAAAAATATGTGGCCCGCGACTCAGGGGCCTGTTTGCTTGCAGCAGGTAATGGGGTGGTCGAGGAGGCTGATGCCAACCGGGTGGTCATTCGGTATGACCAGCCCGGTACAGACGGTTTTGAAACTGGCATCGGCGTGTACCGACTGCTTAAGTACAAGAAGTCCAACCAGAATACCTGCTTCAACCAGAAGGCTGTGGTTTTCCCCGGCGAACGGGTGGTGAAGGGGCAGGTGCTAGCTGATGGGCCATCCACCGAGGGAGGCGAACTGGCCCTGGGCAAAAATGTCACCATCGCCTTTATGCCGTGGAGGGGCTACAACTTCGAGGACTCCATCCTGGTTAACGAGCGCTTGCTTAAGGAAGACACCTTTACCTCGGTACACATTGAGATCTTTGAAACCATGGCCCGCGATACCAAGTTGGGCAAGGAGGAGATCACCCGCGATATTCCCAACATTGGTGAGGAAGGACTGCGTAACCTCGATGACTCGGGCATTATCCGTATTGGTGCGGAGGTCAGGTCTGGCGACATGCTGGTGGGTAAGGTCACCCCCAAGGGCGAGACCATGCTTTCCCCCGAAGAAAAGCTTTTGCGTGCCATCTTTGGTGAAAAGGCAGGCGATGTTAAGGACTCTTCCCTGCGGGTACCGCCCGGAATAGAAGGCGTGGTGATTGACGCTAAGGTTTTTTCCCGTAGGGGTGTGGACAAGGATGAGCGGGCGCTGATGATCGAGGAGATGGAGATCGAGCGCATCAACAGGGATATGGAGGCTGAGCTCGACAGCTTGAAAAAGGGTGTGCGCAAGGCCTTGGCTGCACTGTTGGAGGGGCGTACCGCTAAAAGTGATGTCAAGGACGCCAAGGGGAAAGTCATTTTGAAGTTGGGCAAACAGCTCAGCACCAAGGTGATCAACCAGGTGCCCTTTGCCGAACTACATGCCCTGGATTTTGCCGAAAAGGCGAAATACGAGGATGAGATCAGTGCGATTTTCACCCGCCACGCCAATCAGGCCAACTTGGTGCGCAACCGCTACCAGGGTATTGCCGAGCGCATGGAAAAGGGAGACGATCTGCCGCCCGGTGTGGTCAAGATGGTCAAGATTTATGTGGCCACCAAGCGCAAACTAGCCGTTGGTGACAAGATGGCCGGACGCCACGGTAACAAGGGTGTAGTATCCAGGCTCCTGCCCGAGGAAGACATGCCTTTTTTTGCCAATGGCACCACCGTTGATCTGGTGCTCAATCCCCTGGGCGTACCTTCCCGGATGAACGTGGGCCAGGTACTGGAGTGCCACTTGGGTTATGCTGCGAAAAAGCTGGGCGAACAGTTGGAGGACTTGGCCAAGGCCAACGAGCTGCAACAGGCCAAAGCCAAACTGCAGTCCCTGTACAGTGAGGAAGAGTATGCACGCCTGACAGAAGGGCTCGATGACGATGCCT
>JABMJC010000106.1 GCA_013201405.1 Desulfobulbaceae bacterium | reverse complement strand
TGCCATTGGCTATACCAGCCCCATGGCGTTTGAGGCACTACAACATGCTTAACTCCGTGTCCACTCAGAACGGGCAAGATCAATCTGTGTGTGAGGTCTTGCAGGTAGCGTTTTGGCGGCGCAACATGCCTACGGGAGTCAGTTTGCATTCAGATCGCGGCAGCCAATACTGTTCGAGCGCCTATCAAAGTCTTATGGCAAAACACCAGCCTATCTGCAGCATGAGCGGCAAGGGCAACTGCTACGATAATGCCTGCGTTGAAAGCTTTTTCCACAGCTTGGAGGTGGAGCCATCCGCGGTAAGAGTTTTGCCTCTCGTGAAAAGATGCACTAGGCCGTGTTCGAATATGTTGAAGTTGACTGCAATAGTAATCGCCGACATAGTGCCACTGGCTATACCAGCCCCATGGTGTTTGAGGCGCTTCAACATGCTTAACTAGGTATCCACTCAGAGCGGGCAAGATTACTCATTCGATTGATCATTTATGAGACAACATTGACTCATTATAGGTTGTTTATCTGACATGGCTATCTATTAGACTATTAGAACATGATGATTTTTGTGTATCATGAATAGTATAAATAAAAAAACAGATTGGTTATATACATTGATGCAACGAATTGTAGCGATAACCATTAAAAAAACTACCTTTCTGTTTCATTCGTTTGATTATTATTTTTTGTCTTTCACTATTTTTGCTATATGGGCCATTGTATACAAAAAATATTTCTTGTTTAAAAATCTTTTTCTTTTTGAAGGATATGCTGTTGATACAATATCTCAATTTTACCCTATAGAGTTTTTTAGGGTTAGCCATCTTTCATCTTTTCGATTGCCATTTTGGTCATTCCAGTTTGATCTGGGGACTAATATCTATCCTATGATGGCAAATTTTAATCCTTTTGATCTGCTCTATTTGCTTTTCGGGGCAGATCATTTTGTCGAAGCAATTCCTCTTGTCCTTTTTCTTAAATTTTTATCAGCAGCAATATTTTTCTACGCTTTTCTTCAGAAAATAAAAGTTTCAAAATCTGTATCTTTTCTGGGTGCAGTCATGTACTCGTTTAGTGGATATATGATACTGAACAGCCATTGGTATCATTATCCGAACTACGCTGTGTTTGCTGCAATGTTTCTCTACTTTTTTGAGTTGTGGTTCCAAGATTCAAAATGGATTTATCTTGTTGTATTGATTGGGCTTGTTTGGTTAAAAAACGACCTGCAGCTTTTACAAATATGTTTTTTTGGCTCTTTTTATGTTTTGTACAGATGTATTAATACAATAGGTTGGTCATTTCGCATAGTTGGTGTTTATTTTCGTCTGGCCTCAATTTTCATTTTAGGTGTTTTTCTAGGCGCTTATTATTATTTTCCTGATACGTATAAATATATATCATCTGCGAGAGTGCAGAGTGCATTATCATTGTCTGATCATTCTATATTTAATATATATTTTTTTATAAAAAATTTTTTTGCTGTTGTTAAAGCTGAAGAATTATTGGTTATTTTTTCTCGTTTCCTTGCATCAGATTTACTTTATCCATGGGTTTTCTACAAAGGGTATAGAAATTTTTTCGAAGATTCCACTTTATACATAGGAATTGTTTCCTTCACGCTTTTTTTCTTCTCTTTTTTGCTTGTAAGAAAAAAAACGAAATGGTTGTGGATATTTCCAGCTGTTGTTTTATTTCTCGTGATATTTCCATGTTTCCGTTTCCTGCTCAACGCATGTGTAAGCGAAACCTTTAAATATCTATCTTTTTATTGTGGATTTTTTATTCTGTTTCAATCGATTTTGTTGTTAAATTTACTTTTCTGTAAAAATGAAAAACGAATAATTTTATTTGAAAATAAATTGGTTTATTTAATTATTTACCTAATATTTTTATCAGCAATTTTGTTTATTAAAAATGTATATTTATTAAACTATTTTCATGTACACGAAAAAATTTTTCAATTATCATTGTTTTTTATTACAGTATATTTTTTTCTTATTTTTTTTGCTAGAGAACAATTCTTTTCATTCTTTAAGTTCGCATTTTTTTGTTTAATAATTTTTGAAACAACATTTTTTGCTCATCATACATTAAATAGTAATGCTGGAGAATATTCACCTTTTTTTGAACAACGTAAAGAGGATTATTTCAATAAAAATGTCAATGCAGCAATTAAATACATACACAGTACAGACAATAATTTTTATAGAATAGAAAAAAAATATGAAGAGGCAAGGCTAAATGATGCGATAATTCAAAATTATTTCGGTACTCAGTCGTACCTTGGTCTTATCAACAAAGAAATGAGTTATTTTTATTCTGCATATCAACTCTCAAGTAAAAATATCACAACAAACTCATACAGACATGGATTAGGGAAGCAGGGGAACCTGCAAAATTTATTGAACATAAAATATTTTCTTTGCACAAACGACGAACAATGTTCACATCTTGATGGTTTTCAGCACATTGCAGACATTCAAGGTATGCGTATTTATAAAAATGAACATGTGGATTCATTCGGTAAATTTTTTTCCATGCATATGGATGAAAATACCTTCCAAAAACTTTCCCTTCCAGAAAAGAGAGCGCTTGTTCCGCACGTAGTTGTATCCCCTATTGAGATGACTGCAATCCAGAAATTCGCTGGACATAGTACTGATTTACCGGTGGAGGGTAACCAGGAAGAAGTCTTCACTCTCACGTATTGGGATCAAGAGAAGTTTGTCGGTCATATATCAACTAGGCAAGCTGGAATACTTTTTTTCCCTATACCTTTTGACTCTGGGTGGCGTGTTCGTGTGAATGACATGCCCAAAAATTTGCTTCGTCTCAACTTTGGTTTTTCTGGAGTGGAACTTGCTCCTTCTCTCAACCAAGAAATCGTATTGTATTATCGACCGCCTTATTTGTTGCTGGGTATTATTGTTTCAATAATTAGCTTGCTGCTCACCCTTTGCCTCTGGTTACGATTTCCCAGGTTTTCAGCACAGTAAATTTGTTTTTTTAACAATTCATACAACTCATAATGGACAAGATCAGTATGCAGCGGCGAATTCGGTGCGTATGCCCAGCCCGTCGATTTGCTCCCAAAACATAGTCCTGCTTGCCAGAAGCACATCCATTCCTATCTTTTCAGTCAACTGGAGCAGATTAGCACCTTTTTTTCCTGTTGATAGGCGAAGCTTGATAAGCAGGAGGCGATGATGCGCAAGGAAATTTTTGACATAAGCGGCATGACCTGTTCGGCATGCTCTGCCCGAGTAGAAAAGACCGTGTCTGGGCTGCATGGCGTTACCGAAAGTAGCGTCAATTTGCTGAAAAACAGTATGAGCGTGTCCTTTGACGAAAATCTGCTTGCGGTGGAAGATATTCTGGATGCGGTGGACAAGGCAGGCTACGGTGCCTCTCTACGTCAAAGCAAGTCGGAAAGGACACAGGCCAGCAGCCAGAAACACCAGGGAGTGGATCCTGCAACTCTGGAGATTGCAGAGATGCAAACGCGTCTTACGGTTTCCATCTTCTTTACCCTGCCACTTTTTTACCTGGCCATGGGGCCCATGGTTGGCCTGCCTTTACCCAGTATCTTTCAAGGGCCGGAAAACACGCTTGCCTTTGCCTTCACCCAGTTTTTGCTGACCATTCCTGTTCTGTTTGTCAATTTCAAGTACTATCGTATAGGCTTCAAGGCCCTTTTTGCCCGCGCACCGAATATGGATTCACTCATTGCCATTGGTTCGGGGGCAGCTGCGGTGTTTGGCATCTACGCCATCTATAAAATCGGTGCAGCCTTAGGACAAGGTGACGGCGAGACTGCCGAGCACTTTGCCATGAATCTGTATTTCGACTCGGCAGCCATGATTTTGACCTTGATCACCTTGGGTAAATTTTTCGAGGCCAAGGCCAAGGGAAAGACCTCTGAAGCCATTGCCCGTTTGATGGATTTGGCCCCGGAAACCGCCACAGTCAGCCGGGACGGAGTAGAGGAGGTGGTTGCACTTGCAGAAGTGCAGGTGGGAGATACGCTTATTGTTAAGGCAGGAGAGCGTATTCCCGTGGATGGTGAGATTACACTGGGCAGCGCCTTTGTGGATCAGTCTGCCATTACCGGCGAGAGTATTCCTGTGGAAAAACAGGTGGGTGAGCGGGTGACTGGTGCCACCATCAATACTGCGGGCCATCTGCACATGCGCGCCACCCGAGTGGGGGATGACACCACCCTTGCCCAAATCGTCAAGTTGGTGGACGAGGCCACTGCCTCCAAGGCACCCATTGGTCGCCTGGCCGACAAGATCAGCGGCATTTTCGTGCCTGTGGTTATCATTATTGCCCTGTTTGCTACAGCTGTCTGGCTTTCCCTCGGGTACGGGATAGAGTTTGCCTTGTCTATTGGTATTGCTGTTTTGGTTATTTCCTGCCCCTGCGCCCTGGGACTGGCCACACCCACGGCCATCATGGTTGGTACAGGCCGGGGGGCGGCCAATGGTATTCTTTTTAAATCAGCAGAGGCCATTGAGACTGCCCAAGCTGTGGACACGGTGGTTTTAGATAAAACCGGCACCATCACCGAGGGCAAACCGCAACTCATTGATCTCGTTCCTGCAACAGCCGTTTCAGAGCAGGAGCTTTTGACCGTGGCCGCCTCACTGGAAAAGCTTTCTGAACATCCCCTGGGTCAAGCCATTGTACAGGCAGCTGAGGAGCAGGAGGTTGTTTTGCATCAGGTGAGCGAATTTGTGCAGACAGCGGGTCAGGGAATCAGCGGTTTGATTGATGGACAGCGCGTCTTTGCCGGTAATCAGCGCGTATTGACTGCACAGGGTCTTGTTTTGGATGAGGCCTTGCGCAGCCAGGCGGAACATCTTGCTGCAGATGGCAAGACTGTGCTCTACTTTATACGCGAAAAAGAACTGTTGGGCCTGATGGCCGTGGCTGATGTCATTAAGAGCACCAGCCGCCAGGCTGTGGCCGAACTGGAGGCCATGGGGCTGGAGGTGATCATGCTCACTGGTGACAATGCGGTGACCGCCGCTGCAGTACAGCGGCAGACAGGCATTGCTCAGGTGCGCGCCGAGGTGCTCCCACAGGACAAGGAGAGTGAAATCCGTGCTCTGCAAGAGCAGGGCAAAAGGGTGGCCATGGTGGGTGACGGCATCAACGATGCTCCGGCCCTAGCGCGGGCAGACGTGGGCATTGCCATTGGTGCGGGCACGGATGTGGCTATTGATTCTGCGGATATTGTGCTCATGAAAAGCGATCTTTTGGATGCAGGCAATGCCATCCAGCTCAGCCAGGCGGTGATCCGCACCATCCGCCAAAATTTGTTCTGGGCCTTTTTTTACAACAGTGTGGGTATTCCGGTGGCAGCTGGGGTGTTTTATGGTGTCTGGCATCTCACCTTGAGCCCCATGATTGCGGCAGCAGCCATGAGTTTGAGTTCGGTAAGTGTGGTAGCCAATGCACTCAGGTTGCGTCTGCATACATCCAAACGATTTTCTGAACCAGAAGAGGATGGTTTGGATACACCTACCCGGGCAGACGGCAGTCTTGTTTCTCATACACCAGCATCAGAACACACGAGGAGTTTGGTTATGAAAAAGCAGATACGTATTGAAGGTATGACCTGTGGCCATTGCAGCGCCTCTGTGGAAAAGGCCTTGCGCGCCGTACCGGGTGTGCAGGAGGTTGTTGTGGATCTGGCGGCTAAAGATGCCACAGTGCAGGTGGACGGCACGGTGTATGACGAGGCTTTGCGCAAGGCAGTGACCGAGGCCGGTTATACGGTTATCGACATTGAGTAGAAAGCACTCAATCTTGGCAAAGGCCGCGTACAGGCCAAATATAAAAATCTCGGTTTGGCTTAAAACCAACTCCAACCGCACCCCTGTGCAGGTACAGCACATACGACCAGGCAGGGTCATATGAGCTGGTGGTGGAGGACCAATAGCCATCACGCACCAGGGTGAATGGATGGCCTTGGGTTAGAGCCGGACTGTGGGAGCGTACATCCACCAGGCTTTCCAACTCGTTAATTGCGGGCAAGCGCCAGGCCAAGCCACTGGTGTTGCGCAGTGTATCGAGTTTGTGCAGGGCGTTGGGCCAATCAACTGGCGAGGTGCTGTAATCTGCCTGCGGGTACCAGATAAGCCCGGTATAGCGATCAGCCACTCCTGGGCCGTCTGGGGCTGGATAAAAGCGGGACTGTTGGCTTGCCGAGGATGGTGTGCGCCAAAGCGGGCTGCTGGCAGCAACTGGCCAAAGAAAGCTTTCCTCCTTCTTGTTGCCATAAAAAAGACGACCGCCTTCTGGTTGTAGACGCCAGACATAGCTTGATGCGATCGCTGCCTCGGTACTGGACCAATACCATCCCAGAAAAAGATTGCGAAACGGATTATCCGCCGGCAATGCCGGTCTACTGGTGCCGTGATCCACCAGGCTGCGCAGCTCGTGTCGTCTTGGTATGCGCCAATCATTCCGGCCATAAAGTTCTTTGCTGCGAAGCTGGACCAGCAGTTTTTGACCTTCGTGCCAACTTACCGGAAAATCAAAATAATTGGCATTGCGTAGCCAGATGAGCCCGGTCAGCCGATCTGCAACCAGGTGCTCGTCCACAAGGGTGAAACGGGGTCTGGGCCAAGGAAGGCCGGGGCGAAACTCTGCATCCTGTCCACTTCCTTGGCAGGGGACACTTTGACCTTTGGCATCATAGCATTGACTCTGGCCAGACCAGAGAATAGGGCAGGGCATAGGCATGGTAGTTGTTTTCAAGGTGAGTGGGTATGGATTCAGCCACTCGTGGTGTTTCCTGTTTGTCCAGGCTTGCCATACGGTAGCAGAGTGCTCATAATATATTGTTCTGTTTAGTTTGGATGGCTCCCTGTTTCAACGTGCAAAGACGACTTTTATAGGTTTTTTCATGACTGCCGACATACTCATCACCCTGTGCACCCTGGGTGTGGCTGCCCTGTTGTTGATCACCAACCTGGTACGTGGCGATGTGGTGGGTATGTTGGTTATCCTGACACTTCAACTCACCGGTGTATTGACCCTGGAGGAGGCGCTTTCCGGTTTTTCCAACCAGGCAGTTCTAATCATTGCCGCCATGTTTCTGGTAAGCGAGGCTATTGTTCATACTGGCATTGGCCAGCGTATTGGTGACTTTATTACCCAAAAAAGTGGCTCCAGTGAGAAACGGCTGGTGGTTCTACTCATGGTTGCCTCTGGCCTGCTTGGCTCTTTCATGAGTTCATCCGCCACTGTGGCCATTTTCATTCCCATTACCATGGCCATGGCAGCCAAGGCCGAACTCAATCACCGGCGGCTACTCATGCCCTTGGCAGTGTCCTCGCTTGTCAGCGGTATGATGACCCTGGTTGCTACCACTCCCAACATTGTTATCAACAATCTGTTGCGGAGCAATAATCTGGAACCGCTCTCCTTTTTTAGCTATACGCCCTACGGTTTGATGGTGCTCGGCGCTGCCACCCTGTTCATGGCCTTTGTAGGACAGGATATGCTCACCCGCAAGAAAAGTGCGGCCAAACGGCAAACAGAACGTTCCATCACTGATTTGATGCAGTTTTACGGGATTGCTCAGCGCTGGCATCTGCTGCGGGTGCCAGCCCGGTCGCCACTGGTTGGCAAAGCCGTGGCACAGGTGCACATCAGGGAGGAGTATCATGTGAAACTGGTGGCCCTGCACCGCACCCATGGTGGTCGAAACAAGCTCTTGCCGGTTGATGCAGACACAATCTTTTACCC
>JABMJC010000105.1 GCA_013201405.1 Desulfobulbaceae bacterium | reverse complement strand
CTGGAAGCCGGCCCGCAGCCCACAGGCATAGAGACAATGGAAAAAATGGAGACATAACCATGCGAATTGTGCTTGTTATTCCCAGCTACAACCATGGCTTGCGTCTTCAGGCCGTGCTAGGTGATGCCAAAAAACTCGGTCTGCCTATCATGGTGGTAGATGACGGCTCCACCGATGACACCCAAACCATTCTGGCTGATCTGGCCACCCTGCCGGAGAACGCCCACATCCATCTTGTGCGCCACCGCAGCAATCAGGGTAAAGGCGCAGCCCTGCACAGCGCCTTTACCTTGGCAACTGAGCAGGGATACGACTGGGCGCTGAGCATGGATGCCGATGGCCAGCACTTGCCCGAAGATGCCGCACACCTGTTGGCCCGTGCACGCGCCGCCGGAGGCCGGCCACTGGTTGTGGGAGTGCGCAACGGTATGGAAGGCACCCATGTACCCTGGAGCAGCAGGGCTGGCCGCGGTTTTTCTAACTTCTGGGTCTGGGCCTGCGGCGGACCAAGACTTGCAGATTCCCAGTCCGGCTTTCGCCTCTATCCCTTGCCCGAGACCCTGGATCTCGGCGTACAGGCCAAGCGTTACCAGTACGAGGTAGAGGTGCTGGTTTTGGCACAAACGCAGGGTCTGCAGGTTCTGGAAGCGCCGGTACAGGTAGTGTACCAGCCCAAAGGAGAGCGCATTAGCCACTTTCGGCCGGGCCGCGACTTTCTCCGCAACAGCGCCACCTTTTCTCGCCTGTTTTTCCGGCGTTTTCTTGGCCGCAACCAGTGAGTATGAGCGCCTTCTGGTATAGATTTCTGGAGAAAAGCGCTATTTTCTTCGGTGCTTGGCTCTTCCCCTTGAGTGCCCGCATCATTGCTCTAGGCTATTTCCTTTTTTCACCACTACGCCGTGAAAGCATCCGCTTCTACCGTCTGCTTTATCCCAAACAGTCTGCTCTGCACCACTGGTACTGCGCCTGCCGGCAATACCAACAGTTTACCACCATCCACAGCGACCGTTTTCTTGCCCGCCAAGGTCGCAGCGTCAATTTTAGCTCCGAGGGGCTGGAGCAACTCGCCCCTTGCCTGGGTAAAGGGGGTGCACTCTTGCTCATGTCGCACCTGGGCAACTGGGAGATAGCGGCCAGCCTGCTGAGCCGTCAATTTAGTGAGTTGCGGCTTTTGCTCTTTATGGGTGCAAAACAAAAGGAAGGGGTGGAGGCCGCGCAAAAGGAGGCACTGCGCAACGATGGCGTGCGCATCATTGCCATGGAGGAGCAGGAAGAAAATCCGCTGCTTGCGGTGGAAGGCATCCGTTTTTTGCAGGAGGGGGGTGTGGTTTCCATGCCAGGCGATATCCTCCACCGGCCGGATCAGAGACGGCTGCAGGTATCCTTCTTAGGCGGGGTGGCCGAAGTGCCAGCAGCGCCCTTTGTTATGGCCCTGCTGGCCCAGGCGCCGCTCTTTGTCTTTTTTGCCTTCCGCACCGGTCCTGGTCACTACCATTTCACTCTGTCACCGCCCCTGCTGTTGCACAAGCAAACCCGCAACATCCACCGCAAAGAACGTGAACAGGTGCTCCAGCAGGCAGCCCAGCACTATGCCGGGCTGCTGGAACAGGCCCTGCGCGCCCATCCCTTTGCCTGGTTCCATTTCCGCCGTTTTGTCCATGACGTACCAAATACCCCAGCTGCTTAGACAGGCAAAACAGTCGAAAACAGGCCCTTACTGCTGCCAGCAAACTGATCAAGGTGCCTGAGCTTGCCAGACACTTTTCTTTTTACGGCAAAGCAGGTAGTATTCTGTCTTTTCTTTATCTATTTTGTAGGACAAGTTATGACCCGTGAGGAACTGCAACAAGCGATCACTGCCATTCTCGTGCAGGATTTTGAATTCAAGGATCCGGCCCCAGACGACCACCTGCGTGATGTGCACGGTTTTGACAGTATCGACGCCATTGAGCTGCTCGCCAAAATCGAAAAACTGCTTGGCTTTACCCTTACCCGGGAAGAAAAGGAACAGGCTATGGTTATCCGCACCATAAACGATATTCTGGACTATATCGAAGCCATGCAACAGAAACGGAATCTGGCTAAACCATGAGCCGCCGGGTCGTGATCACTGCGGCCTCCGCAATCACGCCGATTGGATATGGCCAAAGGGATATTGTCGAGAGCTTGCAACAGGGTGTTTCCGGCGTCAAACCCCTCCGGGACGATGGCCTGCTTGCCAGCCGTATCCATTCCAAGGTTTTCGGCACAGTAGATTATCCCATTCCCTTTGATTTTGCCCGCCGGTTCCGCAAAACCATGGGGCCGGTGGCCAACTACGCCTGCCAGGTTGCCGGCGATGTACTGGCCGCCTCTGGGCTTGATCAAGAGTTCATCAGCTCAGGCAGGCTGGGCGTGGCCTTTGGCTCCACCCACGGCAGCCCGACGGTGCAGCGCGATATCTACCGCACCTTTTTTCAGCAGCTGGACAGTGGTTTCTCCTCCATTGGTGCGGTGGACTACCTGCGCTCCATGGTGCACACCACAGCGGTCAACATTACCCGTATGTTTCACATCACAGGCCGGGTGATCGCCACGGCCACGGCCTGCACCACGGGCAGCCAGGCCATTGGCTTTGGTTACGAGGCCATCAAGTTCGGCCTGCAGGACGCCATGATTTGCGGCGCAGCCGACGAATACGACACCACCACTGTGGCGGTCTTCGACAACCTGCTCGCCTGCTCGGTGGCCTTTAACGAGCATCCGGAACAGACTCCTCGGCCCTTTGACAAAAAACGCGACGGCCTGGTGGTGGGTGAAGGCGCGGGTGCAGTGCTTTTAGAAGACTATGCATCTGCCAAGCGGCGTGGTGCGCCGATTCTGGCTGAGGTGCTTGGTTTTGCCTGCACCAATAACGGTGGGGACATGATCCTGCCCAATCTGGAGGGTATCACCGCCACCCTGCAACTGGCCCTGCAGGAAGCGCAGCTTGTCCCGGAAAAAGTGGACTTTATCAGTGCGCACGCCACAGCCACCAAGATGGGCGACAGCATCGAGGCCCAGGCCATTGCCCAGGTGTATGGCAACAGATCACCGTATGTGAGTGGGCTCAAGGGCTATACCGGCCACACCATGGGTGCCTGCGGCGCCATTGAGTTAATCTGTACCCTCTATATGATGCAGACAGGTTTTTTGGCCCCCACCCTCAACCTTGAAGAGGTGGACCCCCGCTGCGCCATGATCCAGCATACGCCCGCGTGTATGGATGCAGATACACGCATCGCTGCCATCCAGAATTTCGCCTTTGGCGGGGTCAACACCTGTTTGCTGATCCGGAAAGGGACTGATGCAGGCTGAAACGCGTTCCACCTTATTTGCGCGTCTATTCATTGATTTGCCAGTCACCCTGGCTGCCTGGGCTTATTATATTTTCGCTTTTCTCCTTTTCTTTGCGCCCTTCTACGCTGCTGCTTTTTTGTGCCCACGCCGCCGCCTGGCCGTCCAATACTTAAACCATCTCTACTGCCGCGGCCTTTTTGCCCTCATCAGACTGATTGCCCCCGACCAGCGCTGGCAGATCGATGCGCGCCTGGCCAGCAGGAAAGGTGCGGTTATTCTGTGCAACCATCTTTCTTATCTGGATCCGCTGCTGCTCATGGCGGCCATGCCTGCCTGCACCACGGTGGTAAAGGCACGTTTTTTTCTTATCCCCATCTTTGGCTTTGTGCTGCAAAGTGCAGGCTATCTGCCCTCCAGCAGCGAAGGCCGTTTTACCCGTCTGATGCTCAGACAAATGGAGGGTTTGCAAAACTACCTTGCGGCAGGCGGCAATCTTTTCATCTTTCCGGAGGGAACCCGCAGCCGAGACGGCCGTCCAGGCCCTCTGCAGCACAAAGCCCTCAAACTAGCGCGGCTCACTAAAGCCCCGCTGGAGATCTTTCGCATCGACAACACCCAGGTCCTTTTTCCGCCTGGCCGTTTCCTCTTCAAAGCCAGTCAGAAAAATACCATCCGCATCACTCTGGTTGCTCGTGTTCAGCCGGAAGACGATCTCTACCGTGGCCCTCTGGATCAACTGGCCTTGCATCTGCGTGCCCTGCTGGCAGGCGCAGCTCGTGTGCAGCAAGAAAACGTCACTCCTAACCAGACCTAGCAACCAACTCAGCCCGCTTCATAGCGCTACAGGCACATTCATGAACATCCTCCTTCTGTCCATGCCGGATATCACCCCGGTGGTCATCCATGAATCAGCGGTGCACATGCCCAACCTGGGCATTGCCAGTATTGCCGCCAACCTGGACCCTGGCCATGAAATCCGCCTGGTGGATCTGGTGCGCAAGCGCCGCTCCTTAAAAAAATATCTTGTGCGGCTGGTGGCGGACTTCAAGCCGGATCTCATCGGCCTCTCCTCCATGACCTGGCAGTTCGACACCTGCGTTAAAATAGCCCACCTACTCAAGACCCTGCGGCCCAAGGCCAAGCTGGTTTTGGGCGGCTACCACGCCACCTTGATGTTTGAAGAAGTGGCCACCAGCCCCGATGCCCGCTGGTTTGACTACATGGTGCGCGGCGAGGGTGAAATCATCATGCAGCGGCTGGTGCGGGCCCTGGAAGGGCAGGATGCTGTGGAGCGTATCCCTGGTCTATCCTACAAGCTCGCCGGTATTTTTCACCACAATGCCAGGGGCGAAAATCTCGATCTTGCCGACCTCAAACCACCGATTCGCGACAAACGCCGGCTCACCTGGGGCTACCATATCGTCACCAAAAAGGTCGAGGTACTGGAGACCTCGCGCGGCTGCACCCGCTCTTGCAACTTCTGCTGCATGCGCCACATGTATGGCCGCAGCTTCCGCACCTTTCCCATTGAACGGGTGCTGGCCGACCTGGACAACATCTATTACGAGCGCAAAACCCGCTGGGTCTTTCTTGCGGACGACAACATTGTTTTGAATGTCCAGCGGGTGATGCAGCTCTGCGACGGCATTATTGCCCGTAACTACAAAAATCTGATGCTGACCGTGCAGGCCGACTGCCTGACCATTGCCGCCAACGAGGAGATGGTGGCCAAGATGGCCGAGGCGGGTTTTCGCATCATTTTTTTGGGCATAGAAAACGGCTCCAAAAAAAACCTGAGCCAAGCCGGCAAAGGCGACATTGTGGCCGCCAGCAAACAGGCCATCGCCAACTGCCACAAACACGGCATCATGGTGCTGGCGGGTCTGATTTTCGGTTTTCCGGACGACGACGCTACGGCCATCCGGGAAAACTACGAGTTCTTCCAGGAAATCGGCGCAGACGTACCCTACTGCCAGGTGCTCACCCCCTATCCGAAAACCGGCATGCGTCAGCAACTGATCGAGGCTGGCATGGTGATCAATCTCTTTGATTATAAACGCTACAACGGCCTTTGGGCCAATGTGCGCACCCGGCATCTGAACATGGAGGAGCTGCAGTTTGAGTTCTGGTTCCAGCGGGAACAGGTACTGGGCTGGTGGCGGCCGCCGCAACTGCTGCGCCAGGAGGGCCGATTCTGGACCTCGCTCTGGCGCTTTGTGGTCAAACCGGTGCTCAAACGCAGCTATGAACGTAAGCTTAAGGAACAGGGCTGGCAGGGGCTCTATCAGGAGGCCGAGGCCCATTGGCGGGCCATGAATCACTTTCCTGATCTGGAAAGATACTGAACATGCAGGTCTACAATCTGGAATTCAGCGAGCAAGAGGTACGGGAGGCTGTGGCCGCAGGCAGGTTGCTTTCCATGGAGATTGAGTTCAGCCGTTTGTGCAACTTCCGCTGCAGCTACTGCTACGTGGAGGATCGGGCTAGCCACCCGGATGAACTGAGCAGGGAGGAAATCCGTTCGGTCCTTCTGCAGGCCAAGGAACTGGGTGCACAGAAAATTATCATTCTCGGTGGCGAGCCAAGTATCTATCCGCACCTACCCGAAATGCTCCAATTTCTGGCCGATAATGGGCTGGCCATCGAGATCTTCACCAATGGCAGCGGTGTGACGGCAGAGCTGGCCGAGCTACTGGCCCAAAAAAGGGCGCGGGTGGTCCTCAAGCTCAACTCGCGCGATGCTGAACTGCAAGACAAACTGGCCGGGAAAAAGGGCGCGCATGCCATCATCGCCCGGGCTCTGGCCAACCTGCGCAGCGCGGGCTATTCTAAAAACGGACTCTTTCTTGCCCTGTCCACAGTGATCTGCCGCCTCAATATCGACGAGCTGCCGGATCTATGGCGCTGGCTGCGTCGGGAAGATATCGAGCCTTACTTTGAGGTGATCACACCCCAGGCCAATGCCTTGGCAAACAACTGGCTCAACGTGACCGGCCCTGAACTGAAAGCACTGTTTACTGAGCTTGCCGCCATTGACCGGAAGGAATTTGACCGACTCTGGGAACCGCAGCCGCCCTTGGTGGGTAACCGCTGTATGCGCCATCAGGTTTCCTGTCTGGTGACGGCCAGGGGTGAGGTCATGCCCTGTGTGGGGGTGACCTTGGCCATCGGCAATATCCGCAAGCAAGCTTTGGCAGATATTTTGCGCCATTCCAGCGTGTTGAACGATTTGAAAAATTACCGCGAAACCATTAAGGGCCCCTGCAAGAGCTGCGAAAAAGCTGCGGAATGCTACGGCTGCCGAGGAGCGGCCTTCCAACTCACCGGCGATTATCTGGCCAGCGATCCCACCTGCTGGAGAAACTGTGGCAATCAAAACTGAATGCTGTGCCTGTGCTGACTACCTTTAAAAAGTATAACCAATTAGCAGTTTAATGGAGTTAAGCGGCTCGTTGGGATTTTTTGTGCCTGCATTGGAAATGTGGTGGTAGCGCACTTCAAAGATGAAGGCGTGCATGGGGTCGTCGAGCACCCGGCGCAGGCCGCCTGCAAACTGATAATTGCCGTTCCAGTCAGCCCCCATACCGGGGATATCGGCAAAACTGTAGAGGATGCCTCCGCCAGCAAAGACATAGGGTTGCCAGATTGGGTGGGCGGTGAAGGTGTAGGCAGCAAGCAAATTGATCCCAACCATGGCAGAAGTGTCTGGCCCGGTTACGAAGTGCAGGGGCAACTCCACAAAGGTATCGTGCTGACCAGCGTACCATCCCGAGCCGATGTCTGCAAAAGTGCGATGGCTGTAACGCGGCACCAGATCTAAGCTGTGCACCCGTTCCTCGGTCAGGCCCCAGCCGGGAAAACTCTGACCATAGCCCACCAGCAGGGCCCAATAGTCATCCGAGGTGTCCAGTATACCGGCCAGGGATACAGGCACGGTTAGCCATAACCCCAACGCCAGAAACATTGCCACTGCTCGGGATAGAGCCGGGAATAGAGCCGCCTTGGGTCGCTCCAGCGGCACTGAATCTTTGCTCACAAGGTTGCTCTTGCCCATACCGCGTGCCTCAAGCTGCTGAGTTGCCCATCAGTACTATCCCATGAAAATGGTAGAGAAAGCGGCTTGGAAAGCATGCTGACAGTACGGTATTTTAGGAAAAACCATACGCACCAGGAACATCCAAACTACAGCTCAGCATAGCACCATTTTCAACCAATTGCTTGCACGTATCTATAAGCACGCGTTTGCTGTCCGAGTCAAACGCCACCACCTTTAGGAACAACAATCCCATTTGTTTATCCAGTTGCTGGAATCAGTTTGTGGCCATGTTGGTGGTCCTGGTCTGGCTGCAAAAACCTGCGCAACATACTGGTAAGCGAAACGCTCAAAAAAGTACCTCTCTCGCCATTGGTCTGCAGCCAACCGTATATCAGCCCGTTGAAAAACTTTGCTTATTGTACCACTCAGGCTGTCTCACAAAAACCGACCAGCTCACGCGGATGCGGCCTTGAGGTATTAGCTTTCGGATAGATGGCTGTCAGGTTCATCAGACGCATCAGGCGGCGGATTCGTTTGCGGCCGA
>JABMJC010000104.1 GCA_013201405.1 Desulfobulbaceae bacterium | reverse complement strand
TTACGATACTTTTTTATCCATTGTCTCCATGCAATTTCTTAACCGGACATTACTGGCCTGCATGAGCGAAAAATGGGAATGGAGCCCCAAGGCAATCACAGGGCAGCGCTCCCGGCATGGGCCAGGTGTTGGGAGCCCCGTACAACCTTACTCGCGCCGCAGCGGCTGCGGATGGTATCCAGAGCCTCGCTGAGCCGTCTGTTTTTCTGCTGTCTTGGATCGGCTGCAGCCAGAAGGGAAAGTTGCTGGACCGGATACTGGAGCATGGAGCAGGCAAGGCTGATTTGCCGCAGCCGAATGCGCCGACGCCAGGCCAAGTACAGTGCGGTATTGGCAAGATGGGTGAGCGCGGTTTCATCATCCAGGGGTATCTTGCTCGTTGCCTGGCGGTTCACCATGACGCCATCGGAGTAGTGCAGGCTGATGGTGATACGACGGCAGGCCAGCCGTTCCTGTCGTAACCCATAGCCAAGCTGTTGCACCAGGGTGGCAACAGCAGCCCGCACCATAGCTTCCTCGTTGGTATCTGGAGTGAAGATGTGCAAGTGTGTGTATTTTGCCTCAGCCCGGCCAGAGGGCCGGACAGGGCTGGTATCGATCCCGCGTGCAGTCTGGTACAGATGCTGGGCGCGGTGGTCGCAGAGTATGGCCAACTCCTGCACAGACAGTGCAGCCAGTTGATGTACCCGCTCGATGTTGACATGCCGGAGCCGAAGCAAATCGTGGGGAAAGATGCCGGGCAGCAGTTTGAGAGGTAAGGGGGCAAGGAAAGGGATCTCTTCACCGCCGCCAACGATATACTCGCCCCTTGGTTTAACCAGGCGGCTGGCAACCTTGGCTATCAGTTTATTCGAGCCTACTGACCAGATGGGATCGAGCCCCAGGTCTTGACGCAGAGTGTTGCGCAGCCGCCAGCCAATGTCCGGGGCTGGTCCAAACAGACGGTGCGTGCCGGTGACATCGAGATAGAGATGGCCCGAGCCGCTCGAACGTTCCACAAGCGGGGTATAATGGGCGGCATGTTCCAGGCAGCGTTGCAGGGCCTTGTGGTACTGCTCGGGGCGGGGCGGCAGCACTAGGGCCTTCCGACAGCGGAGCCGGGCTGTGCTGAGAAGCATGCCTTTATGAACACCCTCGGCATAGGCCTCGTCGCTCATGTCTGCAACCACAGCCCGGGGCGAGGGATGGGCAATGATCAGGGCCTTGCCTTTGAGGCTGGTATCGAGGAGGCGCTCCACCGCCACACTGAAGTCGGCAATGTTGAGGTGGATAATCCGACGTTCCATGAGCGGCCACAACAGGCTGTCAGGGAATCAGCTTGGCCATGGCCTGGGCGTTTCGCACAGCCTGACCAGCCACATGGTTATTGAAAAGAATGACTCCAGCCTTGCAGGCAGAACGCATCTGCGGGATACGCTCCCGGCTCCACTGCTGCAGTTCTTCCTTTGAATAGTTGTAATTGAACTGTTGCTGCTTGGAGCCCGAACCCCAACCCTGTGCATTGCGGCCGTGCAGACGCAAGTAGAAGAGGTCGGGGTTGGTGATTACCGCAAGCGGCGGAAACAGATCCGACAACGGGGGCGCATCAACACTCACCAGGGTGATCTGGCGCTCTTCCAGCCCCTTGAACACAGAGTCCTGGGCCCAGGATCTGTGCCGGAACTCCACGGACAGGGGCAAGGCCTTGAGCGCATCGAAGAGGCGGGCCAGGTAGAGACGGTTTTCCCTGGTACGGTGAAAGGATGGAGGAAACTGCACCAGCACGCTCAGGAGGCGGCCGCTTTGCAGCAAGGGCTGAATGCCCTGGCAGTAGAGCGCGGTCTGCGCCTGCCAATCTTCATCGATCTCATGGGTCATGCTGCGGGTGAGTTTGGCGCAGTAGAGCAGTTGGCCGCTTGCAGCGAGCATCCGTGCCACACTCTCTTGCCGCACCATCTGGTACCAGGTGTAGTTGAGTTCCACTACCGGGAAGAGGTGGCAGTACAGACCTAGCATTTGGGCAGATTTTGTGCCTGGCGGATAGATGCCAGCCTCAATCCATTCGGGATAGGAGAAGCCGCTGGTGCCGGTAAAGACAGGTGCGTTCGCAGCCATGGCAATGCGCTCACAGGGAGGCCATCTGGTCCGGGCCGCGTTGAATGCCGACGACCTTGCCCTGGATCAAAACCTCGTCCAAACCATAGCGTATAGCCGTATAGTCCTGGTTCTCGGGTTTGAGTTCGATATGATCACCCCGGTAAAAGAAGCGTTTGACGGTTGCCTCTTCGTTATTGATCAGAGCAACCACTATTTCGCCGTCTGTGGCAAACTGACGGGCCTCGCAGATGGCCAGATCACCGTCGAGGATGCCGACCTTCTTCATGGAGTCGCCTTGTACCCGCAGGGCAAAAAGTTGTGCGCCACGAAAGATCGCACCATCAACGAGCACAGTCCCTGCCCATTCCTGTTGGGCATAGAGCGGCAGGCCTGCAGCGACCCGACCAATGATTGGCACCTCGCGGCTCGGTAAAAAAGGCTCTGCACTGTTTTTATTGCGGAGCACGATGCTACGGCTGTAGCGACCTTCTCGTCGGAGAACGCCTTTGTCCTCCAGGGCCCGGAACAGGCTGGCAACGGCGGTATGGCTTATGCCCTGTTCCTTGCCAGCCTCACGCAGGCTTGGCATGTCCTTGCCTTGCTGCACCCGGTTGTGGAGATAGTTCAGGAACTCCTGCTGGCGCGGTGTCAAATCGTCTGGGTCGTGCATTTTGTCACCTTACATTCTCAAGTTTCGTTAAATGTAATAGTACATTAAGCGAAATGTCAAGATGACAATATTTAACCTGAAAAAAATGGTAAAGCAGGTGAAGGAAATGAATAGCTAAATTAGGTATTCATTGACGCTATGGGGGGACAATGGCCAGGTGTGCTTGCACACACCAAAGCGATTATGCAGTATATATTGAGCAGAAACGCTAACCCTCACCAGACATTGGACAAAATATACCATTCTGTCTAATGTTGGTGTTCTGCTAAAACTTCCGACATGGAAAATCAGCGAGTTAGCCTTTCCAATTAGTTTGAACATTGGACAAAAAGATGAATGGACAGAAACACCTGACCGCTTCTGAAGTAGGAAGATTGATTGCTGCGGTAAAAGGCAGCCGCAACGAAGCCCGTGACCGCTGCCTGCTCTTGCTCATGTTCCGGCACGGCCTGCGGGTCTCCGAGGCCTGCGGTATGACTTTAAGCCACGTAAATCTGGAAAACCGCATTCTGCATGTGGGCAGATTAAAGAACGGGCTCTCAACTACTCATCCCCTCCGGTCGGAGGAATTGCGTGCCATAAGATCCTGGCTGAAGCGTCGTGAAGCAATGGTAGCTGATAGCAATGCCTTGTTTTTGAGCGAACGCCGCCAACCACTTAACCGTCGAACAGTTTGGTCACTGGTACGTTTTTATGGAAAGTTGGCGGGGTTTGGAGTGGATGTACACCCACACATGCTGCGCCATGCCTGCGGTTTTGCTTTGGCAGATCAGGGAGCCGATACCAGGCTGATCCAAGACTATCTGGGACACCGAAATATCCAGCATACCGTACTGTATACGGCAACCAATCCGGCCCGGTTTGAAAAGTTATGGTAGCCTGATTCTGTTTTAGAAGGTGATGGGCGAAGCGATAATCTGAATACTACATCTTATCTCCATTGTTTTTGATGTCGGAGTAGAACTGGGCACTGACGGTGGCCGCTGGCGTCTTGCCTGCGGGTTTCCAAAGACCGCCATCGATGATCCTTTTAATGATCTCTTTGGCATGAAATGACTTTCCAGCGGACAGCAAAATCTGAATGGCCGCATCTCGAAAAGTCATGGCTATCCTCTCCATTTTTCTGAGGCCAAAGGCAGATCGTTAAGTTCAGCCCTGGCTTCCCGCCATGTTGGGAAATGATCCGTAAGTAACGAAATAAAACGGTCGTTGTGCGTTGGCTCTATGAGGTGGAGCATCTCATGGACAACAACGTATTCAATCAGATCTTTGGGCTTCTTCACCAACTCGGTGTTTAATCGGATACGCCCAGCCCTGGGGTTACAGCTTCCCCATTTGGTTTTCATTTTCCGCAGAAAATAAGCCGTTACCCGCACCCCAAGCTTCGGTTCCCATTTGCTGATCAGGGTAGGAATAAGTTCATGCAAGAGGGACTTATGCCACTCATGGATAACCGCGGCCCGTTTAGCGTAGTCACTGCCTGGCCGTACATTCAATATGATCCGTTTATGGTCGACTGTTACAAAGGGTTTGATGTCTCGTTCGATCACGGTCAAGAGATGCCTGCGGCCCCAGAGATAATGGCTTTCGCGCTCAATAAATTCTCGTGGTGTTTCCCGCGCCTGATTGCGCAGCTTGTGCTGCTGCTTGCGTATCCAGTCGAGCTTGGTGATGGCGTAGGCCCGAACCACATCAAGGCGCGTTCCTGCAGGGGCCGATAAGGTTACCCGGCCTTCTGGCGGATGAACGGAAAGGTAAACATTTTTGATGTTCTTTCTCGTCACCGCGATTGAAACATCACCGATCTGAATAAACTCGGTCATCAGTACCCCGGCATGTTCTTGATGAGTTCAAACATGGCCGTTGTGACATCCCGGTCTTTATCCAAAATGGGAAATAACGCATTGAGTACCTGCTTCTCCCGGGTGTCGTCGCCCCGCCAGCCGGCCGGCGCCTTTTCACGCATGGCCCGGTCAATTTTAAGGGTCAGGGCAAGCATTGAATCTCCATAATCTGCCGCTGGCTCTTTCACGTGGTTTGTGTCGGGCGCACCGCCAAGAATTGAAGGCAGGTTGTTATAAATGACCATCGCTTCACGTTTGCCCATCAGTTCAGCGGGAATCCCCTCATCCGTTTGTCCTTTGGCCATCTGTTGAACCAGTTCCTCGGCTTTACGCAGAAACTCTTCATAGGACTTTGTGTCATCGCGTTTTTGCCTGATGAGGTCATCAAGCAGCTTCGACATTTCGCTGTAGAATCTGGGATCGGTCAACTGATCACGAATAATCGTCTTGCGGACGTTATTGATGATGCCCTCGGCAATAGCGTTCTTTGAGAGCTTGCCTTTCTCGTTGAGCTTCTTTGCGATGGCGTCATGGATGCCGGTTTCGATGATTAGTTCAACCAGCGAATAGTCGTCCACCGCCCCTAAAGGATCGGCAGGGTCGGCCTGAATATAGGTATTGATGAGGTGGCGCATGTCCGCCTCATAAGGTTTGATGCCGAGCTCCTCACCAGAGTGCTTCTTGATAGCAGCGCGAATCTCACTGAAGAATTCAGCTTCGTTAGCAAGCGCCGTGATCTCGACAGTGGAGTATCCTGCTTCGTCAATATCCTGAGAAATGGCGGCGTATGCCCGAACAAATGTGACTACCGCTTTATAGAACGAAATACGCAGGACTTCAGTGTCGTTCAGTGCGTTTGGGTCGCTGGCGGGGCCGCAGAAATAATGCAGATATTGCTCTACCTCACGCGGCGCGGGAACCGGCTCACAGAGATATTTTAAGGCCTCGCGGGCAGTGTCGAGCCTGGCTTTTCCCTCTTTCAGCCAATCCTTGAGCTGGATATTGTTATCCCCGCCGCTTCCTTCATCAATGTCCAGCTCGTCCGAGCTGTAAACCGCAATGGCCTGCTGCACATTTTTAAAAAGCTCCTTAAAATCGACGATATATCCATAATCCTTATCGTCTCCATCAAGGCGGTTGGTGCGGCAAATGGCCTGAAAGAGATTGTGGTCATACAGTTCATTATCAAGATAAATATACGAGCATGAGGGCGCGTCAAAACCGGTCAGCAGCTTGCTGACCACGATCAGCAATTTGCAGTTGGCAGGCTCTTCAATAAAACGCCGCTTGGTTTCATCTTCGTACTGTTTGGTTGTCTGGCCGCTTTTCAGCACATGCTGGGTGTAGGTGTCGAACTTGTAGCGCTCATCGCTGTGAGCGGGTTCTCTTGAAATCGCGTTGTGGTTCGGTTCATACGAGGTGATGATGCCGCAGTACTGGCCAAAAGAAGTCTGCTGGAACAGCCGGAAATAGTGGCAAGCGTCATAAATGGAAGCCGACACCAGAATGGCCGTGCCCCGGTCGTTATTCAGGCGTGGTTTGAGGCTGAAATCTTCAATGATGTTGGCAATGATGCGCTGCTTGCGTTCACCTGAACTCATCAGCTTTTCCAGAGTTGCCCAGCACTTACGCAGCACCGCTTTCTGGAAATTATTCAGGTTCCTGGTTTTTTGATCAAACCAGGCATCAACGACTTTTTGTGAGGTCAGGCGCTGCGGCACATCGCGGGCTTCATACTTCAGATCGAGCACCACCTTGTCGGCTACGCCCTGATGAAATTTGTAGGTGTGGATGTAGGTACCAAACACTTCCCGGGTGGTTTTTTTGTCTTTGCGCAGCAGCGGAGTGCCGGTAAAACCGATGAAGATGGCGTCTTGCATCCACCGTTTCATCTGTTTGTGCATATCGCCACCCTGGGTCCGGTGGCATTCATCCACAAAGATGTAAAAACGTCCATGAATAGGCGGCGGATCACTCTTGAGGTCCAGATCGAACTTGTGGATCAGCGCGCAGAGCAGACGCGGAGTTGTCGCGCCGAGCTGCTCCACAAACTGCGCCCGTGAGGTAATGCGCGGCGACGGCGCGTCCTCGCCGATCACTCCGGCGCTTTGCATTACGCCCACAATCTGCTTGTCCAGCTCGTCACGGTCAGTAATGACCAGAATGCGCGCGTCCGGGTCATGCTCCATCAGCCATTTGGCGAGCAGCACCATGAGGATGCTCTTGCCGCTGCCCTGGGTGTGCCAGATGACGCCCCCTTCGCGCTGCCGGATCCGTTCCTGAGCGGCCTTTACTCCAAAATACTGGTGCGGCCTGGGCACTTTCTTTTGGCCTGCGTCGTAAATAATGAAGTTGCGGATCAGGTCCAGCAGCCGCTTTTTGCCGCACATCTGGGCCAGGGGCTTGTCGAGCAGAGTGCCGGGCTCCATTGCACTGCCGCTTTCCTCATCTTTCCACTGGACAAAGAACTGCTCGGGGGTGCCGGTAGTGCCGTAACGCAGCCCCTGAGAATCGCTGCCTGCAAAAACCAGCTGCACCGTGCTGAAAAAGCCCTTATTAAACTTTTCTTCCTGATTGGTGATAATCTGGCGAACGCCGTCGGCCACTTCTACGGAACTGCGTTAGAGTTCAATCACGCAGGTGGCAATGCCGTTGATGTACAAAACCAGATCAGGGCGTCGTTCATAGTTGCCCTTGAGAGTGACTTCCTCGGCCAGAGCAAAATCATTTTCCTGCGGATTTTCCCAATCAATCAGATGCACATCTTCGTGCGGCTGCCCAGGTCCGAGCTGTACCTTCACCGGGTAGCGCAGCAATTGATAGGTGCGCAGATTAGCCTGATACAGCGTCACGCCTGTGGTATCGGCAGCGGTTTCCAGCTTGTGCAGGGCGGCGGAAATATGGGCGTCTGCATAGCCGCGCTTCTTGAGATTTGCCTTCAGGTATTCTGTTTCTATGGGCCGATTATTGTCCCGTTTACTCCAATCTCCCAGATAGCGGTAACCAAGGCAGTCTGGCCGGGAAGTGTCGGTAAAAAGCGCGACTACGCGGTTTTGCGTCAGCCGCTCAGGGCGAGGCTTTTCAGGCATGTCTACTAGCTCCTTTCTAGATCCTTGCGAAAAACATCTCGCATCGCTTGGTCATGCTTGGTGATAGCCTGCTCATCCCAAGAATCTTCTTGCATCATCAAGTATTGCTTAATGCTGTCGATAGCGTTGTTCTGGTAGTATTCCTTTTTTGCTTGTGGCATGAAATTGCTCAAACGGGAGTTCTTGCTGTGGCTTATCAGGCAGAGGTTGCCGAATGAATTGAGAATATTGACTTCCAACGTATCATGCCCAGGAAGTGGATGTTGAGGATAGTAATGTTCCACAGAGCTACGGAATGTAAATTCGTAATCTCTGATTATTGTCAGCAATTCCCGTTATGCCCTGTAGCCCAGCAATAGCGTAGAAGGCGGCATCGGG
>JABMJC010000003.1 GCA_013201405.1 Desulfobulbaceae bacterium | reverse complement strand
TGCTGGCTGCGCCTATCCAGCAGCTCCTCAAATCCACTTGAAACGACGAAGAGCCTTTTTTTTTCAACCCCATTAAAATGGTAGGCATGAAATATTGTGCAGGAAAATGATGCATACCAATGCGTAATTCTCCGGCCTGATCACGACGTCTCACCATGATATTATGTTCCAAGCGTTCAACTTCATTAAAAATATTTTGTGCGTACGCTTGAAGAGCCATGCCTTCTTCAGTGACAGTGAACGTGTTGCCGCTCCTCTCTAAAAGTCTTTTTCCTAGCCACTGCTCAAGTTTCTTGATTTGCATACTTACGGCTGCCGGTGTCACGTAGAGCTGTTCTGCAGCTGTAGAAATACTTTTGTAGTGAACAGCCATATAAAAAGCCCTGAGCTGATTAAGATTGATTTGCATTTCAATCCTTCCCCTTTAATAAACTAAAGTTGGCTTGCTATTGGGGACTTCGAACTGTTTATTTTTATAATGGCTTTGGTTGAGAGCCATTATAAAAAAAGCCCCGCCGGAATAATCCGGCAGGGCTTTTTTTATGCACTATAAATGAACAGATGTTACTCGGCGTCGAGTGCCTTGGCCCAGGCCTTGAGCATCTTCCAACTCCGGTCCACATCCTCCTGAGACAGCCTCATCAATTCATCGGCCTGCTCAGGATTGGCCATCTTCAGCATGCGATACCGGTTTTCGTTCAAGGCGTAGTCGGCAAAGCTGATGGTCGGTTCCTTGGAATCGATCACCATCGGGTTCTTGCCCTCCTTCTCCAGATCCGGGTTGTAGCGATACAATGACCAGTGACCGCACTCCACTGCCTTCTTCTGCTGCTCCAAACCAAGGGCCATGTTGATGCCGTGGTTGATGCAGTGTGCATAGGCAATGATCAAGGAAGGTCCATCGTATGCCTCGGCTTCCTGAATAGCACGGATTGCCTGCTGCGGATTCGCACCAATGGAGATGCGGGCCACGTAGACATTACCGAAGGTGGAGAAAATCATACCCATATTCTTCTTGGGTGCCTGCTTACCACCAGCAGCAAACTGTGCCACAGCTGCACGTGGGGTGGATTTGGACATCTGACCACCGGTGTTGGAGTACACCTCGGTATCCAAGAGCAGAATGTTCACATTCATACCTGAAGCAAGAACATGATCCACACCGCCATAACCAATGTCATAACCCCAGCCGTCACCACCGATGATCCAGACAGATTTTTTCACCAGATAGTCGGCCACATGGTAAAGACGCTTGGCAAGGGCACTCTTGCTCTTGTTCAGAACAGCCTTCAGCTCGTCAATCCGGCCACGCTGTGCCTCGATCTCTTCCTGGGTATCCTGCTTGGCGTCGAGGATAGAGTCTGCCAGACTCTTGTCAACGATCTTCTCGTCAACAGCCTTCTCCAAGAGCTCAACAGCCTGCATGCCCAGCTTGTCTACTGCCTGACGCATGCCAAGACCATGCTCGGCGTTGTCTTCAAACAGCGAGTTGGACCAGGCCGGACCACGACCATCATCACGCTTGGCATACGGAGTGGTGGGCAAGTTACCAGAGTAGATGGAGGAACAACCGGTGGCGTTGGAGGTCAGCATGCGGTCGCCAAAAAGCTGGGTAACCAGCTTGATGTACGGGGTCTCGCCGCAACCTGCGCAGGCTCCGGAGAACTCGAACAGCGGCCGTTTGAACTGGCTGCCCTTGATGGTGCCAATGTTGATGAGTTTTTCATCCACTTCGGGCAGGGCCAGGAAGGTTTGCCAGTGAGGAGCTTCGCGTTCGCGCAGTTCCTCGGTATTCATCTCCATGGCCAAGGCACGCTCTTCAGTCCTCTTGCCATCGGCATCTTTCTTACGTCCCGGGCAGACGCTCACGCACAGGGTACAACCACAGCAGTCCGGGGTTGAAACCTGCAGAGTGAACTTCATATCCTTGAACTCTTTACCAATGGCATCTACGGTTTTAAAGGTTGCATCCGCACCAGCCTCTTTCAGGGCCTCAGGCGTTGCCACCTTCATACGGATACAGCCATGCGGGCACACCAGTGAACAGCGACCACACTGGATGCAAGCCTCGGGCTGCCACTGGGAAACCTGCACTGCGATGTTGCGTTTCTCCCATTGGGTTGTGGCGGTCGGCCAACGACCATCTGCTGGCATTTCGGAAACTTTGATCTCTTCGCCACGGCCTTCCATCATCTTTGCAGTCACCTGCTTGACGAAATCCGGCGCCTCCTCGGGCACGATCGGTGGCATCTGATGACCGGTTACCTTGCTGGGCACCTGAACTTCATAGATGTTTTCAACCGCACCATCGACCGCACTGTAGTTCATCTGCACGATCTTGTCGCCCTTTTGACCATAGGTCTCTTGGATGGCGTCTTTGATGGCTGTAATGGCTTCATCCTTGGTAAGGATGCCGGAAATTTTGAAGAAAGCAGTCTGCATGATCATATTGATGCGCGCGCCCAGCCCAAGGGCCATACCCAACTTGACCGCATCAATGATGAAAAACTTTGCCTTCTTCTCGATCAGCTGCTTCTGCACCAGGGCTGGAAGGTGATCCCAAATCTCATCCTTGTTGTAGGAGGTGGTGAGCAGGAAGGTACCACCGGTATCCAAGTTGGCCAGCATGTCATAGCTGTCCAAGAAGGCGAAGTTGTGGCAGGCAATGAAGTTGGCCTTGTTGATCAGATACGGTGCAACGATCTGATTCTTACCAAAACGCAGGTGGGATACGGTCATGGAACCGGATTTCTTTGAATCGTAGACAAAGTATCCCTGGGTGGAGTTATCGGTCTCACCGCCGATGATCTTGATGGTGTTCTTGTTGGCACCAACCGTACCGTCGGAACCAAGACCGTAAAACATGGCGCGGTAGACGTCATCACCTTCAATGTTGAAGGATTTGTCGTAGCTCAGGCTGCTGAAGGTAACATCGTCATTGGGACCGACACAGAACTTTTTCTTAGGTGCAAAGGAGGCCATGTTATCGAAAATAGCCTTGACCATGGCCGGGTTGAACTCTGCAGAGCCAAGCCCATAACGGCCATTGAACATGACCGGGGCAATCATGGTGGGGTTGGCCTCTTCGGCTTCGGCTACGGCTGCACGAACATCGAGATACAGCGGATCGCCAATGGCGCCGGGTTCCTTAGTGCGGTCCATGACCGTAATGCGCTCTACCGTGGGGGGCAGTGCATTGACCATGGCCACGCCATCAAAGGGACGGTATAGACGGACAACTACCATGCCAACTTTCTTACCCTGGGCAATCAGATGCTCCACGGTGGAGGCTACGGTGAGTGCGCCGGAGGCCATAATCACGATCACATCGGTGGCATCGGGTGCACCGATATAATCAAAAAGATGATATTGCCGGCCGGTCAATTCGGCGAACTTGTCCATGGTCGCCTGTACAATACCCGGGGTCGCGTCATAGTACTTGTTGACCGTTTCACGGCCAATAAAGTTGACATCCGGATTTTGCGCCGTACCAGCCAAGGAGGGGCGATCAGGGGTAAGGGCGCGCTCACGATGGGCGATCACCAGGTCTTCATCGATCATGGACCGCATATCATCCATGGTCAACTCTTCAATTTTCATCACCTCATGGGAGGTGCGGAAGCCATCGAAGAAATGGATGAAGGGAATCCTGGAGGCAAGGGAGGCCTGGGTGGCAATCAGGGCAAAGTCCTGAGCTTCCTGTACGTCCTGGGAGCAGAGCATGCCCCAGCCGGTTTGGCGGGCCGCCATGACATCACCATGGTCGCCGAAGATGGAAAGACCCTGACAGGCAAGGGCACGGGCAGTAACATGAAAAACCGTGGGAGTGAGCTCACCGGCGATTTTGTACATGTTGGGAATCATCAGCAAAAGACCCTGGGAAGCGGTAAAGGTGGTGCACAGTGCACCAGCACCCAGAGAACCGTGGATGGAGCCGGCTACGCCTGCCTCGGACTGCATCTGCGAAATAACCGGGATGCTGCCCCAGATATTTTCCTGCTTTGCATTGGCCTTGGCATCTGCCTCGGCAGCCATCGGAGAAGACGGCGTGATGGGATAAATTGTAATGACTTCACTAGTGGCATACGCGACATGCGTGCACGCCTGGTTTCCGTCAATTGTGACCATTTTCCGAGACATAAGCTCAATCTCCTTCAATGCTGTTTTAGGTTGACCGGCAGTCGGACTGCGGCAGACGTGAAACAAAAAAATACAATCAAGGTGAAATCGCACAACATAAGAAACCGTTTTAGACCAGCCGGACGCCTTTTAAGCGCGACCAGTCAGCTGAGCGACCCATCCCCTTGTAGAAACAGGAAGAAATGACTTTCACCTAAAAAGCTTAACCGAAATACTCTTGAGATGCAATCCTAAAGCGTGCGTGTTTTTCTGGCCTCATCACCACTTAGTTGACTCAAGGGGATGCACCGTAAAGTCACCACAGAGAAAACACCATCCAACACAATTTATGCTCACCATCATTTTTTTATGTGAAATCAAATCGATAAAACAAAAAAGCTGGGTCATTCATTTGCCTTAGCTCAGTCTGGCCCATGGGCATAACAGGCAAACAATAGGTGATGTGCAGGGTATCAATTGTCAGCCATAACCTGCAGGCGAATGGAATTTCACACCTGTTTGTTCGCAAAAATGCGTTTAAGGGCTGGGGCCGTTCAGCATAAAATCAGCACGCATGCAGACGATTGCCGTACGTATGTATTAGTATTTGTAATAGTGTTTGTAATTTAGCTCAGCTTTTTGCTTTCTTCAGCAGCCTGTTAAGAAAAAAGCCGGATTTTCCTGCAGGAAAATCCGGCTTTGCCCATACAAGCAAACTAACCATCAACCTTCAACCGTCTCTATCCCCTCCAACAGCCAGTTATCAGTACCCACCGGCCGAGCCCAGGTCCATTCCTCGGCAAACTTGACCGGCTCGGTCATGCTGCCCTCAATCAAGGCACCACTGTGTTCGTCCACCGTATAGTCAAGCAGATTGGCGGTAAAAAGCACGGTGATATAGTCTTCCTTACCATCGCTGCCAGCATCCACAATCTCAACCTTGCGAATGGCAATGCTCTCCATCTTGCTGAGCTGGCCCTTTTCTTTCATCTCCTTAAAGTGATTTGCATACTCGTTGCTCAGTTGCTGACCAAGCAAATGTCCATAGGAGCTCAAATCACGACGCATCCAGCCGGCCTGCACCTTGAAAAAAACATCGGAAGCCACTTCCAGAAAATGTGCCTCGTCAAAACCCGGATCTGTCCGACGCACTGCCGCCAGTCCCCCATCCGGTCCAGGGATATCTTGAATGGGCGCGTACGAATTCGCCTCTGCCTGGGAGGAAGCAAAGCCGCCCCCAGCACTGGATGGTGGTCCGTAACCTGTGGGCGAAGAGCCGGCTGGTTTACGTATAAAACGACGGTAGAAAAAAAATCCCGCCACACCCAGAAGCAAGAGCGGCAGCAGGCCCATGCCATTACCGCCCATGCCAAACATGGAGCCAAAGAGCATGGCACCTAAGGCACCACCCAGTAAACCACCCATCAGGCCACGGCCAAAACCCGAACCTTGCTGCTGTTGCGCGCCACGGTTCTGTTGCATCTGGCTCGGTGTCTGTTGCTGCGGAGCTTGCCTCTGTGCTGGCGCACGGAAAGAACGGCCTCCGGAACGCGAACGGGCATCGGCATCGCTTGCCAGCATACTCCAATCAACCGCAGCAAACAAAATCAACAGCATGAAAAAGGGGCTCAATCGTTTTACCCAAGTTTGCATATACATCATTACCTCACAGAATTTAATTTGGAAGTACCCGTTGTTGGGGATAGTTCTCGGCACACCGGAACTACGCATATCCGTCGTCAGTTATCGAATGATTCCGGCATATTATACGCTTATCTTAAAACGTAGTGTACGATTTTATATGCACGTGGATGACAATGGTATCAAAAAGTGATGCGGGCGCATCTTCCTGCTGCACCAGCATGCCGATTTCGACATAGTCGAGAGGATGCCTATGTTTTCATCCTTTCCAGCGCACTGGGCACAAAGTGCTCCTAGGCACGATAAGAAAAAAAGGGCTGTCGTCAAGAAAATCTGAACTGCAGCAGCCCCCTTTGATCAGTCAGCAGTCATTGCGGCCACCACCGCATCCAGCGCCTCTGGCGTGTCTGCCTGCAGACAGCGCGCCTGGGAATCTTTGGGCAGAATTTTCTTGATCATACCGGTGAGTACGTTTTTAGGGCCAAGTTCAACAAAGAGTTCTACGCCATCGATCAGCATAGCTTCTACAATCTCGAGCCAGCGCACCTTGGAGGCTACCTGATAGGCCATGAGCTCCCGAATCCGTTCCGGATCCCATTCCAGACCAGCACTCACATTGAATAGCACCGGCACCTGGGGCGCCTGAAAATCGACCTTGGCCATGAAATCGGCAAAATCCTCCACCGCACCAGCCACCAACGGACTGTGATTGGCCACGCTCACCTTGAGTGGAATAATTTTTGCGCCCTGTTCCTTGCACAGCGCACCTGCCGCAGCCAATCCGGCAGCATCTCCGGACAACACAATCTGTTGGGCCGTGTTGTGGTTGGCCACCACAGCCACCCCTGCTGCAGGCTTGTTGGCAGTAAGTACCTTTTCCACAGCAGCCAAATCCAGCCCCAACACAGCCACCATACCCCCGGGATGGCGAGCGCCTTCGCGCTCCATCAATTCGCCGCGCTTGGTCACCAAGGCAAGGGTCGCCTCCAGGGAAAGAACGCCCGCCGCATAAAGGGCAGAATACTCACCCAAGCTGTGACCCGCGACAAATCGGGGTTGCCAGTCGGGCAGACGTTTGTGCAGTTGCTGCCAGCAGATCAGATTGATAGCGCACAGGGCCGGCTGCAGATAGAGAACACGGGTCAACTCGTCCAAAGGACCATCAAAGGAGAGTTTGCGCAGGGGAAAGCCCGAAATACTTTCAGCCAAATCCATGATAGATGCGGCTTCCGCATCTGTCTCGACAAAGGCTTGACCCATACCCAGGTATTGCGATCCCTGTCCGGGAAAAATCAACGCTGTTTTTTTCATGGTTGTTGTGCAGAAGATGCGTGTATGCGTATTTTTCTATCGCGTCGGGGCTCCAACACCAGCGAATTGAGAAGAAAGAGTGCCACCCCAACATTGATGGCCGCATCGGCGATGTTAAAAGCAGGCCAATGGGCCGTCCCAATATATACATCCAAAAAATCGATCACATAAGCAAAGCGTAGTCGATCAACCATATTGCCGGCAGCCCCGCCTGCAATAAGCGCCAGGGCCGTAGTATAAAGCCGGCAGCCTTGGCCGAAACGGCGCTGGGCAATCCAAATAACAACTAGGGCAATGGCGTTGACAGTCACAAAAAAGACCTGACGCCACACCGCGGGCTGACCTGCCAGGATACTGAAGGCTGCCCCGTTATTGGTAAGAAAGGTGAAATTGAAGAAACCGGGGATAATCTCCCGGCTCTCGTACAGGGCAAAGTTGCTGATAATCCACCATTTGCTGAGTTGGTCCGCAGCCAAGACGAGCAAAAAAATGATCGTAAAAAACAAGGACGGCATAGGCTCAGCTCCCGGCAAGCTCGCTCACTACTGCAGCACATCGACTGCACAGGGTTGGGTGGACAGCATGCTCGCCCACGCTTGGGCTGATGCACCAGCAGCGCTCGCACTTTGCCCCAGGTGCTGGCTGCACCGCAATGCGCACCCCTTCCACCCCTTCAACCTCGGCAAAGGATACACCTTCATCTGCAGAAACAAGGCGCAAAGCGGAAACAATGCACAACTCCTGCAACAAATCCCTGTTGCTGGCTAGTAAATCCTGCCATTCGGGCCCTGCCTGCACTAACACCTCGGCATCCAGAGAAAGGCCGATGAGCTTGTCGCGCCGGGCAGCTTCCAGCACGCGGGTAATGGCACTGCGCATGGCCAAAAGACGCTGCCAGCGCGCATCCAGCTCTGCGTCTGCGGGAATGTTGTCCAAGGCGGGCACTTCTGCAAAGAAAACAGAGTTTGAAAAATCATCCGATTCTCTCTGTCCATAGAGATGCTGCCAGGCCTCCTCGGCCGTAAAGCAGAGAATAGGCGCCATCAGACGCAAAAGACCGTCGAGAATAAAGTGGATCACGGTCTGCGCTGCCCGGCGGCCCACACTGTCAGGGGCAGAACAGTACAACCTGTCTTTCAGCACATCCAGGTAGATACTGGAAATAGTGGTCCCACAGAAGGTGAAGAGCGCATGATAGACCGTGTGGAACTCGTAGCGTTCATAAGCCTGGCTGACTCGACGGGTCAGTTCGGCAAACCGGGCCAGGGCCCAACGATCAATTTCAGTGAGCTGCCCATAGGCAAGTCGGTCTTTTTCAGGAGCAAAGTCGTAGAGATTGCTGAGCAAGAAGCGCAGGGTGTTGCGCATCTTCCGGTAGGCATCGGTGACGTGTTTAAGGATTTCGTCCGACACCTTGATGTCGTCCTGGTAGTTCTCGCTGGATACCCACAGACGCAGCACCTCAGCACCGTATTTGTCGATCACCTCCTGGGGGGCAACCACGTTGCCCACGGATTTGGACATCTTCTTGCCCTGTCCGTCCACCACATAGCCGTGGGTGAGCACACCGGTATAGGGTGCGCATCCACGGGTGCCCACTGAGGTAAGCAGAGAGGACTGGAACCAGCCACGATGCTGGTCGCTGCCCTCCAGGTACAAATCTGCCGGAAAGCGGAGCTCCGGCCGCTCTTCCAGCACTGCTGCGTGGCTGGTACCGGAATCGAACCACACATCAAGGATATCGTTTTCCTTGCGGAATTCGGTGGCGCCGCAACTGCACCCGGTGCCGGCGGGAATGAAATCAGCTGCCTCATGCTTGAACCAGGCATCTGCTCCCTCCTGTCTAAAGAGTTCGTCGATGCGCTCACACACTGCCTCATCCTTGAGTACCGTACCACACTGCACACAGGTGAACACAGTGATCGGCACTCCCCAGGCACGCTGTCGAGAAAGACACCAATCGGGCCGCGCCTCCACCATACCGTAGATCCGCTGTTGCCCCCAGGCCGGGGTCCAGCTGACCTGTTCGATGGCCTGCAGGGCCTTTTCCCGCAAGTGCTGTTTTTCCATGGACACAAACCATTGGGGCGTAGCCCGGTACATCACCGGTTCCTTGCAGCGCCAACAATGCGGGTAACTGTGCTGAATTTGCACACTGTGCACCAAGGCACCGCTCGCGTGCAAATCAGCAACAATGGCGCTATTCACCTCTGGCACCTGCGCACCGGCATATTTGCCAGCATCGCTGGTGAAACGACCCTCATCATCCACCGGGGAGAGGATATCCAGACCGTAGCGCAGACCGGTTTGATAATCGTCAGCACCATGACCGGGTGCTGTATGCACACAGCCGGTACCCGAATCTTGGGTGACATAATCCGCCAACACCAAGAGGGAATCGCGCTCCATAAAGGGATGTGTGCACAGTTTGCCCTCAAAGGCCGTGGCCGGCAGCGTGGCAACAATACGCCAATCCTTTTTGCCAAAGAGCTGCATGCAGGACTCTACCAGTTCGCTGGCCAGGATGAGCACCTCACCATCCACGACCACCGCAGCGTATTGAAAGTCTGGATGCAGGGCAATGGCCAGGTTGGCGGGTAGAGTCCAGGGTGTGGTCGTCCAGATGAGTATTGAGACCTTGTGTCCCGCAAGCTCCGGTGCGAGCTCTGCTGGATCGCCCTTAAAGGGAAATTTCACATAGATGGAAGGCGAACTGTGATCAGCATAATCCACCTCGGCCTCGGCCAGGGCAGTGGTGCAGGTGGCGCACCAGTATACCGGCTTCTTGGCGCGGATCACTGCGCCGGAGAGCAAAAACTTGTTGAATTCCCGAGCAATGACCGCCTCGTAGGCATACGCCATGGTCAGGTAGGGATTGTCCCAGTCGCCGAGCACTCCCAAACGCTTGAACTGCTCGCGCTGAATTTTAATCCACTTTTCCGCATACCTGCGGCAGGCAGCGCGCTTGCTGAGCAGAGGAATACTGCGCTTTTTTTCACCCAATTCCAGATCCACCTTGTGCTCGATGGGCAGGCCGTGACAGTCCCAGCCAGGCACATAGGGGGCATTGTAGCCGAGCAGGCGGCGCGAACGCAGGATGATATCCTTGAGTACTTTATTAAAAGCTGTGCCCAGGTGGATATTGCCGTTGGCATAGGGGGGGCCGTCATGGAGCACATAGAGCGGTTTATCCGCTGCCGCGGCCTGCAGCTTGTCGTAAAGTCGCCCCTCTTCCCAGCGTTTGAGCACTTGTGGCTCCCGCTGGGTAAGGTTGGCCTTCATCTTGAATTTAGTTTGCGGCAGATTGAGGGTTTCCCGATAGTCCATAGATATATGCAGCCATGAAAGGGCCAGGCAACATGGCTGTTTGTGCAGAACACGGCCATGTGGATGGGCCTGAGTTAAAAAGTAGGGTACATTAAAAAAGAAAAATTTTACTTAGACAACGCAGATAATGCAAGCAAGAAGGCTTGGCAAGGGCCTGACGACACTTCAAAGGGAAAAACAGCCGCAACCCACAACCTGCCTCTGCCAGGTACAGGCGCAGATGCAACCATGGCGCCGGAACCTCCCGGTGCCATGGTGCACAATACCGCATGACAGACTCTGCAAGGGTAGACAGATAGGCCGTCTCACTGCTTGGTAAAGAGCAGGGCATTACCGCTGCCCCGATCAATGCGGATACCATCCCCTTCCTCAAATTTGCCTTCGAGAATCTCCAGGGCAAGCGGATCTTCGATGTGACGTTGAATAGCCCGCTTGAGCGGTCGAGCGCCAAAGGCCGGATCATAGCCCGCCTCAAGGAGGAACTGCTTGGCCTCCTTGGTCAGGGCCACCCTAATCTTACGCTCTGCCAGCCGATTGCTCATCCTGCGTACCTGAATATCGACAATATGGAGCAGGTCTTCACGGCTGAGGGCGTGGAAGGTAATGATCTCATCCACCCGATTCAAAAATTCGGGTTTGAACTGCCGACGCAGCAGTTCATCCACCTGTTTGTGCATTTCCTCCGGATCGATCTGCGCCAGTTCCATAATCACATGACTGCCCAGGTTGGAGGTCATGATCAGAATGGTATTCTTGAAATCCACGGTGCGCCCCTTACCGTCGGTCATACGACCATCGTCCAGCACCTGCAGGAGCACATTGAACACATCTGGATGCGCCTTTTCAATCTCATCCAGCAAAATAACCGCATAGGGCCGCCGCCGCACCGCCTCGGTGAGCATGCCACCCTCGTCGTAGCCAACATAGCCCGGAGGTGCCCCGATAAGACGGGCCACTGAATGTTTCTCCATGTATTCCGACATGTCGATGCGAATCATAGCATGCTCCGAATCAAAGAGAAAATCAGCCAGGCTGCGCGCCAGCTCTGTTTTCCCCACCCCGGTGGGGCCCAGGAAAATAAAACTGCCCAGAGGTCGGTCTGGATCCTGCAACCCTGCCCGGGCGCGGCGCACTGCATTGGCCACCGCAGTGATGGCCTCTTTTTGGCCGATCACCCGCTGGCCGAGCATCTCCTCGGCACGCACCAACTTTTCCTTTTCACCTTCAAGCAGCTTATCCACTGGAATACCGGTCCATTTGGCTACCACGGTGGCAACATCCTCGGGCGAGACCTCTTCTTTAAGCATCTGGTGCTGCTTTTGGATCTCACTCAAACGGGCATTGGCCTCTTCCAAGTCCTTTTGCAGTTGTACAATGCGGCCATAGCGAATTTCCGCCACTGTGCTCAAATCGCCTGCCCGCTCTGCCTGCTGTTCTTCCACATGGGCCTGGTCGATCTTGGCCTTGATGTCGCGAATAGACTGGATGATGTCTTTTTCCAAGGTCCATTGCCCCTTCATGGCCTTGAGCGAATCGTCGAGATTGGCCAACTCCTCCTTGACCCGTTCAAGCCGCTCGCGCGAAACTTCGTCCTTTTCCTTGCGTAGGGCCTCCTGCTCGATTTCAAGCTTCACCCGGTCGCGCTCCAACTGGTCAATTTCAGTGGGCATGGAATCGATTTCAATGCGCAGGAGCGAAGCGGCCTCGTCGATCAGGTCAATGGCCTTGTCCGGCAGAAAACGATCGGTAATGTAACGGTTGGACAGTATCACTGCTGCCACCGTGGCTGCATCCTGAATACGCACCCCATGGTGCACTTCGTACTTCTCCTTGATACCTCGCAAAATGGCAATGGTATCCTCTTCACTCGGTTCCTGCACCAGTACCGGCTGGAAGCGCCGCTCCAAGGCAGCATCCTTTTCGATGTACTTGCGGTACTCATCTAGGGTGGTTGCACCTACGCAGTGCAACTCTCCGCGGGCTAGGGCCGGCTTGAGCATGTTGGAGGCATCCATGGAACCCTCTGCCGCACCAGCACCAACCAGGGTGTGCATTTCATCAATGAAGAGAATCAACTCGTCGGAGCGGCTCTCCACCTCCTTCAGCACCGCCTTGAGCCGGTCTTCAAACTCGCCCCGGTATTTGGCGCCAGCCACCAAAGCGCCCAAATCCAGCACGATCACCTGCTTGTTGGCCAGCGAACTCGGCACATCCCTGTTGACAATGCGCAGGGCCAAACCTTCGACAATGGCGGTTTTGCCCACGCCAGGCTCACCGATGAGCACCGGGTTGTTTTTGGTACGACGGGATAACACCTGAATAACCCGTCGGATCTCCTCATCTCGGCCGATCACCGGATCAAGTTTGCCCAAACGGGCGTCATCGGTCAGATTACGGCCATACTTTTCCAGTGCCTGGTACTTTTCTTCTGGATAGGGATCAGTTACCCGCTGGCTGCCCCGCACGGTCATCAGGGCTTTGAGAAAATTTTCGTTGTTGATGCCCAGCCGCTTGAGCGCAGCCGTCACCTTGAGGGAATTATCCGCCAGAATGGTCATGAACAGGTGCTCCTGGCTGACATACTCATCCTGCATATTGGCCGCGGTCTTGAAGGACTGATCCAAAATCCCCCTGAATTTTGTCGAGGCATAGGTTTGACCTGCCCCAGAACCACTCACCTTGGGTAAGGCTGCGATCAGGGCATTGACCTCGGCCAGAACCACGCTGGGCGTCTGTCCCATCTTCTGCAAAACCGGCACCACCACACCACCAGGCTGCTCCAAAATGGCTTTGACAAGATGTTCCGGCTGCAGTTCCTGATTGTTATTGCCTTGGGCCAAGCTTTGTGCGGCTTGAATAGCCTCCTGTGACTTGAGGGTAAACTTGTCGAGCTGCATACTCTCTCCTTGGAATCTCTCTAAAATATATGTTAAATTAGTCAGTTAAATCCAAAAGATATAATAAGGACAATGCGGCCTCCGTCAAGTTTTACAAAAAAGAAATTTTTATATTTCGCCTGTCAAAGACCCTGTGTGCACCAAATGAACGTGGCATGCACCACTCAAAATGATTGCAGGCCGTGTCGTGATTAGGTACATTTTGTGGCTCCAAGTGAGCCACCGCTACTATCCTTCTGATTGCACACATTCCCATGCAATATACCGTACTCCAATTCCTCTGCCTGTTGATGGTTTTGTGCGGGCTTCAGCCCCATGCCGGTCTGGCCGCACTTGTGGACCGCAACGTTGCCATCGTCAACAACGACACCATCACCCTCTCGGAAGTCAACGAGCTGGCCAAACCCTACTTTGATCAGGTACGAGCCCAGGTCCCAGCGGAACAACAGCGGGAGGCCATGGGCCAGGCCAGACGCATGATCCTTGAGCGACTCATCGAAAAAAGACTGGTGGCGCAAGAGGCGGCCAAACGCAACCTGAAGGTCTCTGATGCCGAACTGGACAGCACCTTGCAACAACTTCTGCTGAGCAAAAATATTACGCGCAACGAATTCCTCAAGGAATTGGAAGAAATCGGACTCAGTGAAAAACAGTATCGGGAAGAACTGCGCGATCAGATCCTCAGCAGCAAGTTGATCAACGCAGTGGTGCGCGCCAAGATATTGATTCCCCAAGACCGGATTCTAGAGCGCTACCACAGCTTGGCCGGACCAGGCAGCAGCCAGATGTACAATCTGCTGCAGATTGGTGCAGCCTGGAACAGACCAGATGCAAACGGTAAAACCTTGACGAAGGAGCAGGCAAAGAAGAAAATAGAACAGATACGTCGCCAAGCCCTTTCAGGAGCAGATTTTGCAGAATTGGCCCGGTCTCACTCGGATTTGCCCTCGGCTGGCGAAGGAGGGGCCCTGGGCAGTTTTCGTTTGCAGGATATGGCGGCCCCCATCCGTGCCGCAGTGGAGCATCTGGAGATCCAGGGCATAAGCCCGGTGGTGGAGCAGGACGGCAATTTTCTACTTTTCAAACGGATCCCTGCTTCTGCCCCCCAAGCCGAGCAGGAACAAGCGACCATGGCCATGCCAAGTGCCTTGGAAAGGGAGCAGATACACCAGCAACTCCTCCAGGAAGAGATGGAAAAACGCCTGCAGCAGTGGCTGGAAGAACTCCGCAGCAAGGCGTATATCAAGATACTTTAAGACACATTATACGAAACTAGAAACGGACACGGCGCGTGGCCCCAAACGGAACATGTCATCGTCTGTTCCCTGAACATACCCATGAGCACACGACACAGTGACGCTGAAACAGATATGACAACAACCCGACCGGCAGGCGCAATCCTACAGCAGGCACGGGAAGAAAGGGGCCTTAGTCTTCAGGATGTTGTCACGGCGACCAAGATCTCCGTAAACAATCTGCAGGCCATAGAGACCGCCGACTACGAACGCCTGCCCGCCGACCTCTATATCCGTGGTTTTATCCGCATGTATGCCGAGTTCCTTGGCCTAGAAGGACGCGAACTGGCCGAGCGTTTTTTGCAGGAACGGGGCGACAGCCACACAGCAAGCAACCTCGGTCATTTTCTCGGTAACGGTTCACTGACTCCCAAAAAATTTGCCGAACCAACCCGGCTTTCCCCTGCTGCCAGCGCCCTCATTCTGCTGACGATCATCCTCCTGGTGGTGGGCATGTTCTGCCTGTTTACCGGCTGGAATCCCCTCTCCTACTTTGTCAAACAGGCCCGCAGCATCCCGGCATCCACGGCCTTGGCCTATCATCCCGCTGATCCGCAGACCAGCGCCATAGTCACCAACAAAGCCCTTGTTCTGGAAGCGCATTTTCTCAAGGACACGGAAGTGATGTTGCAACTTGATGGTGAAACCATCTTGAGGGAGACCTATGCCAAAGAAAGCAGGGTCAACTGGGAGGCGAACAGCTTCATCCACATCGAATTTGCAGAACCACAAAGTGCCAAATTGCGGGTCAATGGACAGCCCCTTGGTTTTCCAACACCGAGGAACGGACAATACAAGCTCAACCTTAGCGCTCCCCCAGCCGCATCATGACCCCCTCTGCAGGGGACGGGCTTGTTTTGCGCATTATTCCCCACGGGGAAAGTGACAAACTGGTTACCTGGTACAGCGCACAGTCAGGAAGAATAACCGCCATTGCCAAAGGCGCACAAAAAAGTAAAAAGCGTTTCAGTAACAAACTGGAACACTTTTCCCTGCTGCATATGTACTACCGGCCACCACGCAGCCAATCTGGTCTGCATTTTCTGGTAGACGCCGACCTTGTCCAGGCCAATCTCAATCTGCGCCAACACTATCTCAAATACTTAGCCGCCAGTTTCATCACCGAGTTGACCATCCGTTTCACCAGAGAGCTGGATCCAGACCCACGCATCTACACCTTGCTCGTCTGGGCCTTGACCGAAATCAACCTGAGTGAGCGTTTTTTAAAATTTCCACTCTTCTTCCACCTGCAGTTGCTGCAGTTGGTCGGTTATATGCCAAATCTGAGTACCTGCCAGAGTTGTGACAAGGCCCTTGCGGCAACAAGCACCGTTTGTCTGCCGCAGCAAGGAGCGGGAGCGTTTTTGCGCTGCCACGAGTGCCAGCCTGTTCAACCTGCACGCATATCCAGGGAAGAGCGAACCCTTTCACTGCAGACCATGAAGATGCTGCTTTTTGCCGGGCGCAGTGATTTGGCCACGCTGCGCAAGCTACAACCGGCACAACGCTGCATCCAGGAGGGCATGGACCTCCTTCACCTCTACTCTCAACACCTGCTGCAAACAGACCTGCATACCTGGCGCATTCTGCGCCGTTATCTGCCGGGCCAGTCCCGTTCTTCTCTGTAACCTCAGCCTCCCCTGGCGAGCTGCGCCCACAGGCCAAGTTTTGCATACTCCACAGTTCCAATCCCCAACCATCGCAGACAAAACATGGCACCGCGGCTAAAGACTGGATTGAAGGGGTGCAATACTATTAAATTCTATGGTCAGGCAGATGAAAGACAACGACAAACTGGGCCACAACTCCCCAAACCACCTTTTGAACGATCCGGGAGGCAGATGACTACGGCTTAGTCTGCAAGAGTGGCTGTACTGCGGTGAAGACCTGGTCCACGCTTATGGCCTTAAGGCAGGCATTGTCAGTACAGGAGGTCTTGCTGTGATTGGTAGCACTGACACAGGGCAGTACGATTTCCTCATCGCCAATATACGTTTGGAATAGGGCAATTCCTCCTGCTCCACCATAAGTGTATTGGCCAACGCAATGAAATTCTTGGTAATATGGATATGGGGATTGTAGCAGGCCCGGTGGGTCAGCATTTCCCCCGGTAGAGACCCTCATTGTGGAAGCGGTAAAAACCAGCCGGGTTGGGCAGGGCAATAAAGCGGAAAAACAACTCAAGATCCAGCACCGTATCAATGCGGTTTTTCCTGTCCACAGTAAAAACTTCAGGGTATCGGTGGCCAATAACCACAGGTTGTCTGCCCGCAGGGTGTAGATGTTGGCCACGGGAATCGTCTGCCATAGATCCAGGCTGGCCCGGTTACTGGCAAAGATGGCAAAGTACAGCTCGCAGCCGAGTTCACGGCGCAGTTTGCGCATGGCTGGATCGGCCAGATGGTGGAACCCATCTCTGAGAGTTCCACACACAAGACCCGCCTGGGCGGCTGCCTCTTTTGTGTGGGGCTGAGCAGCTCGACCACCCTGAGCACCAGGGTCAGCAAAAAGGTGAGTGGAATACCTGCCCAGAGGTCTATTCGCCGCATGGTGTCAATGTGCATGACCGCACCATGTACACATTAGGCATCTCTGTATTCATACCCTGACACGCTGGCGCAAATACACAACCAACCCTGGCAGGGATGCCATCAGATTGTTGATGCCGTAGAGCAGAGAACAGGTGAGCACTGAAGCCTTGGCCACTTCTATCAAAACAAACAATCCCACGAGCGCCCCTTCACGCACCCCCCAGCCTGCCAGGGAGATGGCAAGGTCGTCAACAAGAGCGCAGAGGGCACCAGGATCAGGCAGACCGAAAAGGGATAGCGCAGTCCCAGGCCCGTGGCCAAAACATAAAAGGCAAGTATGGCCAGCAGGTGGGTCAACAGGGTAAGGCCGAGCTGTTCCAAAAAAAGAACAGGCGTGGCATTGGCCTGTTGGAAGCGTCTAGAAAGTCTACCCAGCACAGCCCAAAGGCCCTTGCGTTGAAAACAAGGAAACCAGCCAGCCCGTACAGGATGGCCAGATAGAAAAAACCTGCTGGAATCCCTAAGCTGCGCATGACCAAACTCCAGCGCAGCGCAGCTGTGCAGCACTGGTCAGTTGCAGGCAGAGCGCAGCTACCAACATCCAGGCCGAAAGGAAAAGCAGGCCCTGCGCCATCTGCTCCCAAGCAATACTACGGCCAATGAAAAAAAGAGCAGCAGAGAAACAGTCAGTCTGAACAGGTGGTTCATTGTCTATCCTGATCCAGCAGGGTGGCGCAGAAACCGCAGGGATGAAAACCCGCCTGCCGTGCAACCTTAACATCCTTGAACTCAATGCGGCATTGGGGCGAGTTGTACTGCGCACATTCCGGCAAATGGAAGGTGCGTGTATGCACATTAGCATGGATAAGCAGTCCCTCTCCGGTTGCCATTCCGCCCACACTGCCTGCCCGCCGACCCAGCAACTTGAACAGAAGTGCGCCTGTCCTCTTTCTCAACCTGCGGAGCAGCGGGCGGACATACCGTTCATAACGAACGAGCAAGGCAGCATGCACCTGTTCCGGCAAAAGTGGTCGTTCCTGGTCAACTCGCCACAAAAAGTACATGCCAAAAAGCAAAAAGAGAATGTTGGGCAGCCACATGCCCAAAAGCAGGGGCAATGTACCTTCTTCGCTTAAGACCCGGGTAATGGTGAAGGCAATATAGTAACTGACAAAAACAAGCAGTCCCAGTGGCACACCCACAGCCCGCATCCCGGGACCAGCCTGCAGGGCCAATGGCAAGCCAATCAGGCTCAGGATGAAACAGCCCACCGGCATGATCAAGCGGTGGTGGTATTCGGATCGATAACTCAGACCTTCCTTGCTGTTGGGCCCAGCTTCCCGGGCCGCTTCCAACAGCTGGGTTTGGGTCATGGAGCCTCGGCTGAGTTTGTCCAAATCTTCACCACCAGGCGGCCGCAGGGGAATCTGCAACTGATAGCGCTTGAAGCGGAGCACCTGGTTATCCAGGTCATCGACATTGTGCAGGGTGCCATCCTCCAACTCCACCACCACCTGCATCCGTTCGACATCAGAACTCAGCCGGCCAGACTTGGCCATGGTGATCAGCGGTTGCAAGCGACCCCGCATATCCGAGACATACACTCCGCGCCATTCCTGGTCGTCATCAATTTCATCCACATACACCACCAGGTCGCCCAGGGCCTCGGTGAACTCCTTTTCCTTGAGTCCCTTGTCGATCTTTTCCTTGGCCAGTTGGAACATAAGCTGCTTCATGCCCACCTCACCCAAGGGAATAAGACGTATGGAAAAATAGCCAGTAACAATGGCTATCACCGCAGTGATGACCAAAACCGGTGGCAGCATCTGCCTGAGGCTGACCCCACAGGCCTTGAAGGCAAGGATTTCCCGGTCGTTGGCCAACCGGGAAAAACCAATAATCACTCCGGTCATACTGGCCATGGGAATGATATAGAGCAGCATGTGGGGGAAGAGATAGGAGGTTATGCGAATGAAATCAGCCAGTCCGATGCGCAGAGCTAGCACAACCTCCAGCAGGGGAATGAGCTGCATCAGAAAGAAGATCCCATAGAGGATGACAAAGCTGGCAAAAAAAGGTGCCAGCATTTCTGCAGCGATATAGCTGTAGAGCAGAAAGGGAGGACGTCTCAACTGCGACACCATATCCGGCCAACAGCGGGATTTATCCATTCACGGCTGCCTTGATGTTGACATCGATCCAGCGCTGATCCCACCATTCGATGGGGGTAACAAAAATACCATGAACCAGCATGGAGAAGTGGAGGTGATCTCCTCCAGCCATACCGCTGGTGCCGGTGCGGCCAATGGCCTGATTTTTGTCCACCAGTGCGCCCATACTGGCCTCGATGCTGTTCAGGTGAGAGTAGAGGCTGAAGAGCCCCTGGCCATGATCAAGGATGACGACATTACCATAAATACCCAGATATTCTGCAAAAACCACCTTGCCTCGGTTGGCAGCCCTCACCTCCGCCTGGGCAGTGGAAGCGATATCCACGCCGAGATGGGTTTGCTTGTCCACTGCCTTGCCCTGATACAAATAGGTGCGCTGGTCGGCAAAACCAGCCCTGTTTGCGCCGGGCATGCGCAGAAATCGGTCGCTCCACAACTGCTCGGCCACAGGAGTGGCGCAAATGGCCGCAATCTTCTCTGCGTTGCGCTGGCGGACAGTATCGTTGACATAAAGATACTGGGTCAACAGATCACCCTCCATTTCCGGGTAGTGGTGTTTGAATTCGGGCATCTTCTGCTGCAGGAAGTTGTCGCTCAAGGTAATGGTGTCACGCTTCTCGCGCACCGGTCTCAAAACAGCGCTGAATCCGGCCTTGGCCTCATTGCCTGCAGCGTCGTAGGCAACCACGGCTGTGGATCCGGTTTCCTTGGCATCCCAGGGCAGGGCAAAATAGGCCAAGTAGAGGCCTTCTTTTGTGCCCGGAAAACCGGGAAAAAAGGTTTCGCCAATCTGCACGCCATGGCGAGCGGGTGCTTCTGAAACTGTATACGCAATGACCGCGCTACCGCCTGGCTGAATATAACGCCTGGGATCAACAATGCTCAGCGTAGGCGGGGTGGTGTCGATGGTGACCGCCATGGTCTGCACCGTCTTGTTGCCACGCAAAAAACCCATGAGCGATTGATCGCGCAGGGTAATGACCAGCTTGGCTGCTCCCTCCGCAAAGCCGGCCTCCTTTGCCTTGATGGTCACCTTTTCGTTGAACTCCTTGGGCCCGGCATTATTGAACCAACCCTGACGGGGAAACTGCTTTTCAAAAACTACCTCGCTTTTTTCTCCCTGGATCAAGGTGATGTTGATCAGGCGCAGTCCGCTTTTCTTGTCTTGTGCACTCAACGGCATATCCACGCTGGCACCAAGGGTCTGTACCTCTTTGCCCAGGCTCAGGCTTGGTCGTTCGAATTCAAAGACAAAATAGGCCGTGGCCAATGCCGCCATCCCGGCCAGGGAGAGGATCAGAAAAAAAACTGCGCGCAAAAAACCTCCACCGGAGGATCTGCCTAAACGCCGGTTCCGTGCCATAAAAAAACCTGCTGGTATTGGTTTACGAAAAAGCTTGCAAAAGCTTATTGATTCCAGATGATGTCGTAGCGTTTGACATGTAGTTCCGGCACCGGGACGATGGTAAAACGTTTACCGGTCTCGCATTCCAAGTGCTTGATGCTGTGGGTTTCTTCGTGCAGAAGCATGTCGGCAATGGTTGGATTCACCTTGATGGTGACATGGGAACCGCCGATCTTGCGGGCATCCCGGCTGATCTTGCGGAAGATCTCATGCGAAATGGTTCTGCGGGACTTGATCAGCCCATCGCCACCGCAGTAGCAGCAAGGTTCGCACATCATCTGGGTTATGCTCTCGGACAGCCGCTTGCGGGTCATCTGCACCAGACCGAATTCCGATAGTTTGAGGATATTGATCTTGCTTTTGTCATCGCTCATGGCCTCTTCAAAGGCCCGACTCAGTTCCTGTCGCTCTTCCTCGCTCTCCATGTCAATGAAATCTATGATAATGATACCGCCAATGTTGCGTAAACGCAGTTGTCGGGCGATCTCCTGCACAGCCTCCATGTTGGTGCGGAAGATGGTGGCAGCCAAGTCGCTGGCATGCACATAGCGCCCGGTATTGACATCAATGACCGTGAGCGCCTCGGTGGGTTCGATGATGATATAGCCACCGGAACGCAGCCATACCTTCTTGTCGAGCGCGCTGTTGATGTCTGCCTCGATACCATAGCGCTCAAAAAGGGGCAGATCATCGTCATAATAACTGATTTTATTTTCCAGGTGCGGGATGAAGCTTTTGGCATAAGACAACAGTTGCTCGTACACATCGCAGTTGTCGGTGACCACCTCGTTGATGTCATCGGTGAAAAAGTCGCGCACTGTGCGGAGGATGATGTCTAGATCCTTGTAGATTCGTTCAGGTGCTGTGGATTTTTTCGATTTGGCCAGGATATCATCCCAAAGCAGCAGGAGAAACTCCATATCTGCTTCCAGTTCCTCATTGCAGGTGTTCTCCGCCACGGTGCGCATGATGAAGCCTGCACCCGGCGGCCGCAACTCTTCGATGCGGTCGCGCAGTTGCTGGCGGATAGTCTCGTCTTCGATCTTGCGGGAGATGCCGATGTGGTCGGTGAGGGGCATGTAGACAAGATTACGGCAGGGTAGCGTAATATTGCAGGTCAAACGCGCGCCCTTGGAGCCAATGGGTTCTTTGGCGATCTGTACTAAAATTTCTTGTCCTTCGCGTACGATCTTGTCTATGGTGAGGCCGTGGGGAAACACTCCGGGCAGGCCCAGCTCTTTTTGCTGGTCGGAATGAAGGTGCCGGTAACTGTCGGCCAGGGCATATACTGCCTCGTCCACATACAAAAAACCGGTGCGCTCAAGCCCGATATCGATAAAGGCCGCGTCAATGCCCGGCAAAACCCGCACAACTCGGCCCAGGTAGATATTGCCGATCAGCCCCTTCTGCGCCGGCCGGTCAAGATAAAACTCCCGCAAGGAACCGTTCTCCATCAGGGCAATACGGTTCTCATAGGTAGTGGCGTTGATGAGGATATCGGTGAACATGCTGGCTGGTATCGTGACAACAGACGATGGTGCGGACAATTCTTGCTGGGCCGCAGGAGCGAATCATATATGGATAAAATGATTTTATATAGCATGTCTCGGCCTAAACGTCAGCAGAAAATCATAATAACCTGTCACAACCAGATTGACTGAGGCGATACAAAACGATGTTGTCGGTCATCATTCCCACCTTCAACCGGGCACATCTGCTTACGCGGGCCCTTCATTCGGTCTTTGCCCAGAGCATGCCCTGCGATGAGCTGATTGTGGTGGATGACGGCTCTCAAGATGGCACCGCAGCGCTACTCAAGCAGATAAAGCGCCAGTCCCCCCTGCCTCTGCACATTATTTACCAAAAAAACCGGGGAGCAGCCGCAGCACGCAATGCCGGCCTTGAACTGGCCCAGGGAGACTATGTTGCCTTTCTTGACGATGATGACTGGTGGTTGCCCCACAAGCTGATGCAACAGCGTACAGCCATGCAATACCAGCCGCAGTGCCCCATTGCCCATACTCGGGAAATCTGGTACCGACGTGGCCAGCGGGTCAACCAGAAAAAGAAGCACGACCCGCCGGACGGCGATATCTTTGTGCGCAGCCTGGGGTTTTGTGTGGTGGGGATGTCAACGGTCATGGCCAAGCGAGAGCTCTTCCAACGCTACGGCGGCTTTGATGAAAGCCTGCCGTGCTGCGAGGACTACGACCTGTGGCTACGCCTTGCCCGACAAGAATCCTTCCTGCTGGTGCCGACAGCACTCACCGTTAAGGACGGTGGCAGGTCAGATCAACTCTCCGCCATCCACCGCATGGGTATGGACCAATACCGCATCAGTTCCCTGAAAAAGCTTGTCGACTCTAAAAGCCTCAATCCCGCCCAAGATGCAGCTGCCCGCCGGGAACTGGCTCATAAATGTATCCTATATGGCCGGGGCTGCAGCAAGCACGGCAGACACGATGAAGGCAACAAGTACCTCGATTTGGCCGCACAGTATCAGGCACAGTGTCAATTGCCTCGTCCAGCACACCTGTCTGCATGAATGACTCAGCATGAACAGCCTGCACCTTGCCGCCGATCCAGCGGCCATCATCCGCCAGCTGCACGTGGCCAGCGACTGCCTGCATTTACCCTATACCCAGGAGATCATCGCCCGCAGCGGCCTGCCGGTGCAAATTATCGGCGAGCGGGACTGCCCTGATATTGCCGGCGTGTATCCTGCCAATCTGAGCGCAGGCAAACGGCATCTTGTGCTTTGCGCCAACCGGGGCGCCTTTTTCAAACCCTGTCCCGGCACCAAGGAATACCGTTGTTGCGACTATCAGGTACTCAATATCGGCATGAATTGCCCCATGGACTGTGTTTATTGCATCCTCCAGTCGTATCTCAACAATCCCTGGCTCAGTTTCTTTGTCAATGTGGAAGACCTGTTCAGCGAACTGGCCAGCAAACTCGCTGCCCGGTCGGAACAACTCTTCCGCATTGGTACTGGTGAATTCACCGACAGCCTTGCCCTGGACCGACTCACCCATTTCAGCAGTAAACTGGTGCCCTTTATCGGCCAGCAGGCCAACGCCGTGCTGGAACTGCAAACAAAAAGTGCCAATATTGCCAACCTGCAACATCTTGACCACTGCGGTCGCACCATTGTGGCCTGGTCACTCAACAGTCCGGCCATCATGCACCAGGAAGAGCTACGCACAGCCACGCTGGCACAGCGGCTTAATGCTGCACGCCACTGCGCCTCGTGGGGATATCGCCTGGCCTTTCATTTTGATCCCATTATCTTGCACCCTGGCTGGCAGGAAGGCTATCAAAACACCATCCGGCAGCTCTTTGCCACTGTTCCTGCCGAGGCCATCGCCTGGATCAGCCTGGGCGCCCTGCGCTATCTCCCGAGTCTGAAACAAATTGCAGCTGCGCGCTTTCCCTTCTCCCGTTTCTTCTATCAACCGTTTATCGACGGGCTCGATGGCAAGCGTCGCTACTTCAGAAGCGAACGGGTCGCCATGTATCGCTTCATCGTCCGCGAGCTCAAGTGCCATGTTGCGCCCAGCACCTGCCTGTATTTCTGCATGGAAAACGATACGGTTTGGCGGGAGGTCTTCGGGTTTTCCCCCATTGAGCGAGGTGGTATCCCGGCAATGCTTGACCGATCCCTCCACTGGCTGTAAGGTCTACATAGGCTTCTTCCCTGAACAATTGGGAAGCATCAGCCAGACCCATCAACATCCATACGAGGAGGCCCCATGCACAGTAACGGTAATGGACCCACAAGAACCGGAATCGACCGCCGCACCTTTCTGGCGGCATCTTCAGCCTTGGCTGCCACTGCTGCCTTTGGCGGATTTCCCGGCTCCGTCAGCGCAGGCAACGGAGCCTTTACTCTACCCGCCCTGCCCTATGCCGACAATGCCCTGGAACCGGTCATTTCGGCAAAGACCATTGGTTTCCACTATGGCAAGCACCATCAGGGCTATGTCACCAATCTCAACAAGCTGATTGCCGGCGGCGAGTTCGCAGGCCAGCCCCTGGAGAAAATCATCACCGCCACTGCCGGCAAGCAGGAACACAGCGGTATTTTCAACAATGCCGCCCAGGTATGGAACCACACCTTCTACTGGCAGAGCATGAAACCCAAGGGCGGCGGCACCCCGCCGGATGAGTTGAAGAAGAAAATGCAGGACTCCTTTGGCGATGTGGAAACCTGCATCAAGGAGCTGACTGCGGCCGCCACCTCGCAGTTCGGCAGCGGCTGGGCCTGGCTGGTGCTCAAGGGCGATAAGCTGGAGGTTACCAAAACGGGCAACGCCGAAACACCGCTGACCACAGACGCCAAACCACTGCTCACCATTGATGTGTGGGAGCACGCCTACTACCTCGACTACCAAAACCTGCGTCCCGATTACGTTAAAGCGGTGATCGACAAACTGATTAACTGGGAATTCGCATTGGCCAATATGGGCAAGTAAGGTTGTTTTTTCCGTGTAAGCCTAACCTGGTACAATTTGGCGAGTGTACGAGGTAAAGCAGGAAAGCGGGATGGGCTCCATCCCGCTTTTTTTCTTGCCCTATTTCCCAAAATACAACGCGTAAGTGCCGGTGCTCGCGAGCGTTCCTCGGCCTGTACAGCGCTGCTTCCCCTTCCCTGTATAGAATATGACATGCCCAGTCAAAAAACTGGCTGCACAAATATTTTCCCCTTGATACATTTCAATAAAATTTGAACCATAGCCATATGGAAACAAAAGAGGCGACCAACATCTTCATGGCTCTGTCTGCAGAAGTACGACTGGACCTGTTCCGCCTGTTGGTCAAGCATGCGCCCGAAGGCCTGGTAGCGGGTGAAATCGCCCAAATCCTCGAGGTCACGAATACCAATCTTTCCTTCCACCTCAAGACCCTGTTGCACGCTGACCTGGTTTCAGTGGAAAAGGAGGGCAGGTTCTTGCGCTACAGGGCAAACATTCCCCTTATGCTGGATATCGTAGCCTATCTCACCTCGGAATGTTGTGCCAGTAATCCCGAACAGTGCCGCAGGTACCGTGCAGCCAGTGCTGTTTCCCAGGCGATCTTGCCCCAGTGTGATCCAACAGATGAAGGCTGAGGGTATTTTTTTAAATTGACATATCAATAGTTCTTGAACTATCATATCAACGTGCACACGGAGAGCGAACAGTGGAACAAAACAAGCAGAGCACAGATCAAGAGACACTGCGGGAGACTATCCGCAGTAGCTACGCAGCCATTGCCACCGGGCTGCAGTCGTCATGCTGCAGCACTGGCTGCCAGGTAGATCCACAACGCCTGGCACTTTCTGTGGGCTATGATGCCAGCAACCTTGCCCTGGTGCCCGACGGCGCCAACATGGGCCTTTCCTGCGGCAACCCTGTTGCCATGGCTGCGCTGCAAGAAGGACAAACTGTGCTTGATCTGGGCAGTGGCGGTGGTTTTGATGTTTTTCAGGCCGGGGTACAGGTTGGCAAAAACGGCCGGGTGATTGGTGTGGACATGACGCCGGAAATGTTGAGCAAGGCCCGAAACAATATCAAACGCTACCAAGAGCACAGCGGGCTTGACAACGTGGAATTTCGCCTGGGAGAAATAGAACACCTGCCAGTGGCCGACACCAGCATTGATGTGGTGCTCTCCAACTGTGTCATCAACCTTTCACCAGATAAGGCACAGGTGTGGAAGGAAATTTTCCGGGTGCTGAAACCGGGCGGCGCAGTGGCTGTGTCGGATCTGGCCCTGCTCAAACCACTCCCCAAAGGCATCCGCAATATGGCTGAAGCACTGGTGGGTTGCGTTGCCGGCGCCCTGCTGGTTGAGGAAACAAAAACCCTCCTTGAACAGGTAGGATTCAGCTCCATTGAACTCACTCCCAAGCCGGATTATGTGCGCCACATGCAGAGCTGGAACAATTCACTGTATGCGACAATAGCACAGGCCCTGCCACCAGGCAGAGAACTGGCCGACTACGTGATCAGCCTGTCCATTGCCGCCCAAAAATAGCAGCTGCCATGAATATCCTCTTTCTGTGTACAGGCAATTCCTGTCGCTCCATTATCGCGGAAGCCCTGTTGCAGTCCATGGCTCCACCTGGTGTGACCGGACAAAGCGCCGGCAGCCAGCCCACAGGTTTCGTCCATTCCCGCGCCCTGACTGTTCTTCAAAAGGCCGGACTTCCCACAGAAGGGCTGGCCAGCAAATCATGGCACGACCTACCGCAGAAGCCGGATGCGGTGATCACCCTGTGCGCCAGCGCAGCAGCCGAGTCCTGCCCGCTGTATTTCGGCAGCGTTGTACGCAGTCACTGGGGTATGCCCGATCCGGCCAAGGTTCAGGGGAATGAAGCTACCATACAAGCCGCCTTCTCGAAAACCTTTGCAGTCCTGCACCAATGCATTGGCACCCTGGCAAAGGAGTTGGCACCAGAGCCCGACATCGAAGCAGCCCGGCTCCAAGATCTGCTGAATACCATCGCCTCTCTGTAGAGCTCTATTCACAAGTACTCAGTTCACCTGCTTTTCAAAAAAATACAGCCTGTACACGGTTCAGGAAAACAATGCCCCCGGATTGTTGCACATCACAAGCACCCCAAACCCCTTCTTTTGGCAGTAGCCCCTGGAATCGCCGCTATCTTGCTGCGGTGACAGCGCTTGCCGCCCTATGGTGGCTTGCCTACATGCACATCCTCAAGGTTGCGCAGTGGCTGGTCTACGACATGTTGGCCCTGACCAAGGGCTCGCGGCTTGGTGCAGCAAGCGAGTTTTTTGTCTACGACACCGCCAAGATCCTGCTACTACTCGCTGCCCTGATCTATGCCATATCCTGGCTAAGGGCCGCCCTGGCGATTGAGCGGGTGCGCACCTTTCTGGTGGACAAGCAAAAAGGGGTGGGCTATTTCCTGGGCTCGCTCTTCGGAGCAATCACCCCATTTTGCTCCTGCTCAAGCATCCCACTCTTCCTTGGTTTCCTCAGCGCGGGCATTCCCATGGGCATCACCATGGCCTTTCTCATCACCTCTCCGCTCATCAACGAAATCGCTGTGGTTCTCCTCTGGGGATTGCTTGGCTGGAAGTTCACCCTCGCCTATGTGCTGGCAGGCATACTGGCGGGTATCCTGGGCGGCTGGCTGATGGACCGCATCCGGGCGGAACGCTGGCTCCAGTCCTTTATCCAAACAACCATACACAACAGTCCCCAACGCCAACTGGACGTCCAAGCACCAGGGCTACCCAGGCTGAGTATTCGCCAGCGCCATATTTATGCCTACGGTGAAACGGCCTTAATCTTCAGACGCATCTGGAAATGGGTCATCCTCGGGGTGGGTGTCGGGGCTGCCCTGCACGGTTTTGTGCCAGACAACTGGTTTGCGGAAAACTTCAGTGCCAAGGCCTGGTGGAGTGTGCCCGCCGCTGTCCTGGTGGGCATCCCCCTCTACTCCAATGTCACCGGCATTATTCCGATTATGGAAAGCCTTTTGCTCAAAGGGCTGCCCCTGGGCACCACCATGGCCTTTTGTATGAGTGCAGTGGTTGCCAGTATACCGGAACTTGTCATGCTCCGGCAGATCATGACTATCAAACTACAGGCAAGCTTCACCATCTATCTGTGGACGATTCTCACCCTCGTGGGCTGGCTGTTCAATGCCATTGGCCCCTGGCTCCTGTAACCTGGACGGAGGAAGACATGCACATTAAAGTATTTGGCCCTGGCTGTGCCCGTTGCGCAGAAACAGAAAAGCGCGTACACGCAGCAGTGGCTGCCCAGGGCACCAGGGCTGGTGCTATCACCGTGGAAAAAGTGAGCGACCTCAAGGAGATGATGCTCATGGGCATCTTGGCCACGCCAGCGGTAGCTGTGGACGGGGTAGTCAAATCCACGGGCAGAGTACCTGCAAAGGAAGAAATCGCAGCCTGGATCAACAAGACCTTACCCCCGGCCACCCCGAGCTGTGGATGCAAGGCTACAGAGTAGCAACGTGCTGTTATATACAGGTCGAATATGCAGGTCGAATATGCAGGTCGACTCTTAAGATATTTTCCGCTCTTACCGCCACAGTCTCCGCCACCTGCAGCAGTACGCAGAAGCGATAAAAAACGGCGTATCAGGAAGCATCCCTGACACGCCGTTTTTTTATTTCCTCCACTGATGCGAACAACCTCAACAGCAGGTGACCTACCCAAAAGGACCAGATCTATGAAGACATCGCCGCACTATTCCAAGACAAAATCCGCCCGGCGATTGTAGGCATAGTCGCTTTCATTTTGACCGGTGAACAGCGGCCGCTCCTCGCCATAGCTGATGGTGCGGATTCGACTCTCGGCTACGCCCAACTCCACCAGATAGTTTCTGGCACTGAACGCACGCCGCTCACCCAAGGCCAGATTGTACTCATTGGTGCCCCGGTGATCGGTATTGCCTTCAACAACCACATTGCGACGGGGGTTATTCTGAAGATACGCGCCATTATGCTCCATGCTGGGAATTTGATCCGCCCGAACCACAGACTGATCAAAATCAAAATAAATGGGCTTCATTTCGGGAGATGAGCGACCATGCTCCCGCTTGTAGGCATCGCTTTGCGCATCCGCATTGGAAAAGAGACTACCAGTACCTGCAGTGCCCGTGGCGTCCAAGCCCTCGGTGGCTGGACCGTATTCACTGTCATAACCCGGCCGCATCTCTTCGGTGATCTGCCCTTCTTGGAAACCACCAGCCAGACTGCCTTCGGGCCGATTGGTGCCAGTTGACGTATAGGGTGATACCTGTTTGGACTTGCACCCAACCATGAACAGGGAACAAACAAGCATGCTCAACAGGAAGATTTTAGAAACTCTCGTCATGGAAAGACCTCGTAAATATGTGAAAGTGATCACGCCGTATCTATATAGCGTTCCCATTGGGGAAAGGTCAAGGGAAAGCAGCGCGCCTGACCATGTGCAAACGCCGTCCTTCAGCGTATCTCACTGATTTTTTCTTGCACGGTTCCTGATGTCAATGGTAGAGAAGCTAAAATGCACCTTAATTAAGGAGAAAACACTTTATGTCTACCAGATGTAACGCCTTGACCCTGTGTCTTTTCGTCAGTCTATTTATGGTGTGTCAGCCTGCGGCTGCCAGTGAACGAACCATTGTTTTTGCCTCGGACGCCACCTGGCCACCAATGGAATTTGTGGATGACCAAAAAAAACCTGGTGGGCTATGCCATCGACATGGTGCGCGCCATTGCCAAGGAGGGCGGGTTTAAGGCAGAGATTAAAAATACCGCCTGGGACGGTATCTTCGCAGGTCTTGCTGCCGGAAAATATGACGCCATTGCCTCATCGGTTTCCATTACCGAAACCCGCAAAAAAAGCATGGATTTCAGCGAACCATATTACACGGTGCGCCAAGCGCTGATTGTGCGCAAGGATTCCAGTGCCACCAATCTGGCAGACTTGAAAGGACAGAAAGTAGGTGGCCAAATCGGTACCACCGGCTACTTCACCATCAAGGCAGCAAAGGATCTGGAGGCGAAATCCTACGACGAAATCGGTCTTGCCATGGAAGACCTGAACGTTGGCAGACTGGCGGCAGTGATCTGCGATGACCCTGTTGCTGCGGACTATGCCCTAAAACGCTATCAGGATACCCTGAAAATCGTACAAATTATCGAGGGCGATATCGCGGAACAGTACGGATTTGCAGTCAACAAGGGTAACGACGAGGTGCTGATCCTTATCAATCAAGGTTTGGCTGCAGTCAAGGCCAAGGGAATCGACAAAGAGTTACAGCAGAAATGGATCGGTCAATAACAGTAGCTCTCTTTTTCCGTACCGTATCATGAGTGAGCCCGAACGACACGGCACCCAAATCCATGTGGGGGATGGCGCGGCCATTCCCCGCCGCGGAGATCGGGGGCTGGTCTCTGCCTGGTGGATCGCCTTTATCGGCGCCCTGACCCTGCTTGTTCTGCTGCCGCTGTACAAACCAGATCCATATCTTGCCATTATCCGCTTCATCCCCGATGGCATACTCATCACCTTCCAGGTGACCATCTCCTCCATTGTGCTGGCCATTGCCATCGGCTTGCTCACCGGTCTGGGTCGTATTTCCCGCAACCGCTGCATCAACTTGATCGCCTCGCTCTACGTGGAGGTGGTGCGCGGCATCCCGTTGCTGGTCCAGCTCTTCTACATCTACTTCGCCCTGGGACGGATTGTCCGGGTGCCGGATATTGTCGCGGCCATCATTGCCATGGCCTTCTGCTACGGCGCCTATATGGGCGAGGTCTTCCGTGCCGGCATCAATTCCATTGATCGCGGCCAGGCCGAGGCCTCGCACTCGCTAGGTTTCAACCACCGCCAGACCATGAGGTACATCATTCTGCCCCAGGCCTGGCGCACCATTCTGCCGCCAGTGGGTAACGAATTCATTGCCCTGCTGAAAGACACCTCCCTGGTTTCCATCCTGGCGGTTTCCGACATCCTCCGCCGTGGCCGTGAATACGCCTCGGAGAGTTTCAACTACTTCGAGACCTACACCATCATTGCCCTGGTCTATCTACTTATCACACTGATCCTTTCCAAAGGCATCAGCATCATGGAGCACCGGCTGGGCCATTATGAGCGGCGCTGATCCCATTATTCGACTGTGCGCGGTCAACAAGTCCTTTGGTGACTATCGGGCGCTGTCCGATATCAACCTGGATATCCACACCGGCGAAAAAATCGTAATCATCGGCCCCTCCGGCTCGGGCAAGTCTACCCTGCTGCGCAGCATCAACCGCCTGGAAACCATTGACAGCGGATCCATCTGCATTGGTGGTCGCGACCTGTACGATCCTGCGGAGAATATCAACACCATCCGCATGGGGGTGGGTATGGTTTTCCAAAACTTCAACCTGTTTCGTCACAAGACAGCCCTGGAAAACCTCACCCTGGCACCCCTTAAGTTAAAAAAACTCTCACCCGCCCTAGCCCAGAAAAAGGCCCAGGCCCTCTTGGCCAAGGTGGGCTTGAGCGAACGCAGTAACCACTATCCAGCACAGCTTTCCGGCGGTCAGCAGCAACGGGTGGCCATTGCCCGTGCCCTGGCCATGGAACCCGGGATCATGCTCTTTGACGAACCAACCTCGGCCCTGGATCCGGAGATGATCAACGAAGTGCTCGAAGTCATGATCACCCTTGCCAAAGAAGGCATGACCATGGTGGTGGTCACCCATGAAATGGGCTTTGCTCGTGAGGTGGCCGATCGTATCCTCTTTATGGATCAGGGCCGAATCATTGCCGACCAGCCTCCAAAAACCTTTTTTACCAACTCCGACAATCCGCGTATCCGTCTCTTTCTTCAGCAGATTCTTTAGCCAGGTACTTCCTGCGCAGCAACTATGGATGTTCAAAACAGTAACACCGCCCCCGAGCACCTGCTGACCGTGCACAGCCACCAGGCAGAGGGTTACAAGGCACTGGTGGATTATGGCGCGTGGCGGGTTGCCCTGCTCAACTACAGCAGCGAATTGCAGGTACATACCCTGGACAGGATGCAGCGCCACAACGAGACCGACGAGGTTTTTGTGCTCCTGCAGGGACGTTGCCTGCTCTTCACCGGCGAAGGCTCTGAAGGAGTTGCACGTATCTACGCAACAGACATGCGCCCTGGCCTGGTGTACAACGTGCGCAGAGGTGTTTGGCATACCCATACCTTGAGTAGGGATGCCCAGGTACTGGTGGTTGAAAACCGTGACACCACCTATGCCAACTCCCCTTTCACCAGCCTGGATACAACCCAAAGGCAGGAGCTCATCCGTCTGCACAATCTTGCCTGGGGCCTGTGAGCACAGGAGGCGCGCCTGCTCCAACCCAGAGAACAACAACAATTCAATTTGCTGTTTTTACAAGATAAATTACTTTTTCTCAGGCTTGTATTGCCTGGGTGCATCGTGTATACTTCGCGCTGATTTTTACGCCTTTATGTTCTTCTTGTTCAAGTCGTCCAAGGTTTCCCATGAAAGTATCCTGCAGCAAAAAGACTAAGTTTATTTTTATTACCGGAGGAGTGCTCTCGTCGCTGGGCAAGGGGCTTTCCGCCGCCTCCATCGGCACCTTGTTGGAGTCGCGCGGTCTAAGCGTCACCTTCCAGAAACTCGATCCCTATATCAATGTCGATCCCGGCACCATGAACCCCTTCCAGCATGGAGAGGTGTATGTAACCGATGACGGCGCCGAGACCGACCTGGATATGGGGCATTACGAGCGCTTCACCAACGCGGTCATGGGGAGAAACAACAACTATACCTCAGGCCGCATCTACTACACAGTAATCATGAAGGAACGCCGGGGTGAATATTTGGGCGGTACGGTCCAGGTCATTCCCCATATCACCGATGCCATCAAGGAGGCCATCCTCCAACTGGATGGCTGTGCCGACGTGGCCTTCATCGAAATAGGCGGCACGGTTGGCGACATCGAAGGCCTACCCTTCATTGAGGCCATCCGCCAGCTGCGCATCGATCTTGGTAAAGACTACTCCCTGTTCATCCATCTTACCCTGGTGCCCTATATCCGCACCTCGGGTGAGGTCAAGACCAAACCGACCCAACACTCGGTCAAGGAACTGCTGGCCTCGGGCATTCAACCGGATATCCTCATGTGCCGCACCGAGGTGCCACTATCCGATGAATTGAAGCAAAAAATCGCGCTGTTCTGCAATGTGGAAGCAAAAAATGTCATCTCTACCATGGATGTTGACAGTATTTACGAGCTCCCCTTGAGTCTGCGTCAGGAAGGCGTGGATGATCGCATCCTTGAAAAACTCGGCATCTGGACAGGTGCACCCAACATCACCCCCTGGAAAAACCTGGTGAAGACCATCAAAAATCCCAAGGGTGAGGTGCGGGTCGCCATCACCGGCAAGTATGTAGAACTCACCGAATCCTACAAAAGCCTGCACGAAGCATTGGTGCACGGCGGTATTGCCAACAACATCAAAGTAAACCTGCTCTATATCAGTGCCGACGACCTGCAAAACGGTGAAGGCATGGACCAGCTTGAAGACTGTCACGGTATTCTCGTGCCCGGGGGTTTTGGCAGTCGCGGTATGGAGGGAAAAATTCAGGCCGCCGCCTATGCCCGCGAACATCGCATCCCTTTCTTTGGTATTTGCCTGGGCATGCAGCTGGCTGTAGTGGAATTCGCCCGCAACGTTGCTGGTATTACTGGTGCACACTCGACTGAATTCGACCCGGATGCCGCAGATCCGGTTATTTATCTGATGACCGAATGGTTTGACAGCCGCACAGGCAAAACAGAAACCCGTGACCACACCACCGAGTTGGGCGGCACCATGCGACTGGGCGCCTATCCCTGCGTGCTCAAAGAAGGCACCCTGGCGGCAGCTGCCTATGGACAGGGTGCAATCAGTGAACGGCACCGCCACCGCTACGAATTCAACAACAGCTACCGTGAACGCCTGCAGCAGGCTGGCCTGGTTATCTCCGGTGCATCTCCGGACGACAATCTGGTGGAGATTATCGAACTGGCAGATCATCCCTGGTTTCTGGGCTGCCAGTTCCATCCCGAATTCCGCTCCAAGCCCATGAATCCCCATCCGCTTTTCCGTGACTTTATCCGCGCCACCATGAAACTGCGCAGTTGAGGCAGCACAGAACCTGATGATGGAACCTGTTTTCTTTAGACCATTTCCAGAAAAAGAAACCCTGCACATCGGCATCGGTCCTGGGCAACCCCTCTTGCTCATGGCTGGCCCCTGTGTACTGGAAAGCGAGACCATGGCCCGGGATGTGGCCACAGAACTCAAGGCGATCTGCGCCCGGCTCGGCATTAACCTGGTGTTCAAGGCCTCCTTTGACAAGGCCAATCGCACTTCGCTCAGCTCCTTTCGCGGCCCTGGCCTGGCTGAAGGATTGCGTATCCTCTCCCGGTTGCGTGCAGATTTGCAGGTGCCCATTGTCTCCGATATCCACGAAACGGTGCAGGCCCAACCTGCCGCTGAAGTGTTGGATATCATCCAGATTCCCGCCTTTCTTTGTCGCCAGACCGATCTACTATTGGCCGCTGCTGCGACCGGCAAGGTGGTGAATGTAAAAAAAGGACAGTTTTTGGCACCGTGGGATATGCGCCACGCTGTTGGCAAACTACGGGATGCGGGGTGTACGCGTATTTTACTCACCGAGCGCGGTGCCAGCTTCGGCTACAACAACCTGGTGGTGGATATGCGCTCCTTCCAGATTATGCACTCCTTTGGCTGCCCAGTCATCTTTGACGGTACTCATTCGGTACAGTTACCCGGCGGAGCAGGAGCAGCCTCTGGCGGCCAGCGCGAATTCATTCCCCTGCTCACCAGGGCGGCCATGGCCGCTGGCATCGACGGCCTTTTTTTGGAAGTGCATCCCGACCCGGACAAGGCCCTGTGCGATGGCCCCAACTCTCTGCCCCTGACCGAGTTGGAACCGCTTATGCAAGACCTGCTGCGTGTACGTAGCGCACTGGCCCCTTCTGCAACATCCAGCTCCCCTGGGGCAACATGATGAAGACCGCCCACACAACACATTCGGCGGAACAGGGCTGTGCAGAGCAACGCCAAATAGCCCTGGTGCTGGCCAGGCCAATACGGCTTTTGCTGCTGGATGTGGACGGCGTACTCAGTGATGGGAGCATCAGCTACGGCAGCGACAATCTGGAGCTCAAATCCTTCCACACCCAGGATGGCTTTGGTCTACGTCTACTGCGGGAAGGAGGCATCACCACGGGCATCATCACTGGCCGCGGCTCTGAAGCAGTACGCCGCCGCGCAGCTGAACTCAAACTGGCCCATCTCTACGAAAACGCCCAGGACAAGCTCGTGCTCTTCGAGAATATTTTACATCAAGAAGGCCTACAGCCACAGCACTGCGCCTACATGGGGGACGACTGGATGGACTTGCCTCTGCTCAACCGGGTAGGGCTGGCCCTGGCTCCGGCAAATGCCGTACCCGAGGTCAAGCAGCGCGTGCACTTTGTTACCCAACGTAAAGGAGGCAAGGGAGCTGTGCGCGAGGTGTGTGACTTGCTGCTGGAGGCCCAGGGCCTGCGCGAACAACTACTTCAAAAATTTGACCAATGAGCCATTCTCCCCGCAACCTTTTATGGTTGCTGCCACTCCTGTTTTTTGTCACTGCCCCACTATGGCTTGAACCTGTGAGCCATTTTCTCGCCCCACGCGGCGGCTATGACCCCAGGTTCAGCGGCCAGGCATCCACTACGCCCATCCAGAATTTCATCATGGATTCGGTCTCCATCACCCTGACCAGCAAGGGCAAAGAAGAGTGGCAGATTGATGCCAGGCAGGCCTATACGGGTGAAAAAGACAATGAAATCGAGATGGTCGGAGTCAGCGCCATGTACATTGGCAAGGAACGGGAGCCCACTAATATAGAGAGCCAACGGGGGCGTTACCTGGTAGAGGCGCGTGAACTGGTGCTCATAGATCAGGTGCGGATCAGAAAGCCGACCAAACAGGAGGAGTTGCGCACCGACCTCTTACACTATTACGACGCCACCAAAATGGCGCACAGCCCTGGCCCAGTGGAAATCATCACCCCGGATTTCCGGCTCAAGGCCGGCAACATGGATTATGACCTTTCAACCGACGGCTATGATTTTGGCGAGCGCGTGCATGTAAATTTGTAAACAGAGCAGCGCCGCCCTATCCTTTTCCCATACACCACGGAAACACTATGTTGCATATCAACGAACACTACCTCAAACTCCAGGCCTCATACCTGTTTTCCGACATTGCGCGCCGGGTTACCACCTTTCAGGAAAAGCATCCTGAACGTGAAATCATTAAAATGGGCATTGGCGATGTCACCAATCCACTGCCTCCGGCCTGCATCCAGGCCTTCCATACAGCGGTAGACGAGATGGCCTCTGTCACAAGCTTTCGCGGCTATGGTCCGGAACAGGGCTATCCCTTTTTACGAGAAGCCATTGCCACAAACGATTTCCAGGCCAGGGGCGCAGATATCAGCGCCGATGAAATCTTTGTTTCCGATGGGGCCAAATGTGATACCGGCAACATCCAGGAGCTTTTTGCGCTCGATGCCCGGGTGGCCATCCCGGATCCGGTCTACCCGGTATACCTGGACACCAACGTCATGGCTGGTCGCACCGGCACATTTCAGGATGGCCGCTACCAGGGTCTGGTCTACCTGGATTCCACGGCGGAAAATGGCTATGTACCCAGCCTGCCTGAAGAAGCAGTAGATCTGATCTACCTCTGTTTTCCCAACAACCCCACCGGCTCCACCATCAGCAAGGCCCAGTTACAAAGCTGGGTGGATTATGCTCGTAAACACAAGGCGCTCATCCTCTTTGACGCTGCCTACGAGGCCTTTATCCGCGACAACAGCCTGCCCCACTCCATCTTTGAGCTCGAAGGCGCACGGCAGGTGGCCATCGAATTCCGCAGCTTTTCTAAAAGCGCGGGCTTCACCGGTACCCGCTGCGCCTACACCGTGGTACCCAAAGACTGCGTGGCCTACGATCGCCAGGGCCATGCCCACAGTCTGCACGCCCTGTGGAACCGCAGGCACAGTACCAAATTCAACGGGGTATCCTACCCGGTACAGCGGGCGGCAGAAGCAGTATACTCGGAGCAGGGCAAGGCCGAATGCCAGGCCCTGATCGATGGCTACCTGGACAATGCCCGCCTGATTTCCCAGGCCATGACCCAACTGGGCTATGCCCATGTGGGCGGCGACAATGCCCCTTATATTTGGGTGCAGAGCGGGCGCGATTCCTGGGAATTTTTTGATCTGCTTCTGGAGCAGGCCGGAGTAGTGTGTACCCCGGGTGCTGGTTTTGGCAAATGCGGCCAGGGCTACATCCGGCTTTCTGCCTTTAACTCCAGGGACAATGTGGAAAAGGCCATGGAACGCGTGGCCACCACCTTAGGTAGGTGATGGATTGTAGGTGATGGATCAAGATGGCGCTGGGCACTGGCCTAGATGAGCCAGACTTGTTCCAACTCCAGCTGTTGGGCTTCATCAAAACCTATCGCAACCCATTGATTATGCAGATAAATTTTGCCGAAATGCGGATTGAGGCGGCGCGCAACAAAGCCCAACAAAAGAGCTCCATATCAAACCAACACATTCCACCTTCTCGCACCCCAGATGGGTTTTAGTGGCAATGCCTCGCCAACAGACGGCAGGCATTGCCACTGAGAATACGCTCAAGGAGATCTTGTGGCAATTGCAGGGCGTGGAGCGCTGCCAGGCTTTTTTTCTGATCTGCCCAGGGTGAATCAGAGCCAAAGAGCAGATACTCGGGTGGATGGGCCAGCAGCATGCGTTTGAAGCGCTCGGCTGGCAAAAAATCTGCGCCAAAGGATAGCTCCAGGTAGACCGGTCGACCAATGAGCAGGCGTTCCACCTCGTCCCAATCCTCCCAGCCGCCCAGATGGGTGGCGATCAATTTCAGTTCTGGCCAGCGCTGGGTTACTGCAGCAATACGGGCCGGATCGGCCTTGCGCTCCCGTGGAAAGGCAATATCAAAGCCTGCATGGATAACCAAGAGCATGTCCAGGGCACAGAGTTCCTCATACAGGGGAAAAAGCGCCGGATCATCCAGGTAAAAATCCTGATAAAAGGAGTGCATCTTGATGCCGGCAAACCCTTGGGCATGCACCTGTCGTGCATGCGTGAGCAACTGCTCGTCCCGCGGATGCACTGATGGCAGGGGGATAATGCGCTCGCTGCGGATGGCGACAGACCAGTTAAGGATATCGTCAAACTGCGCTGGCCGCGTGGCAATGGAGCAGAGTAGCGCCTGCTCAATGCCTGCCCTGTCCATGGAGTTGAGCAGACCCTTGATGGAGCCGTCGCTGTAGGCAGTGATCCCGCCGCTCTCTTCCAGGGAAGAAACGGCCCGCCGGGCCAGGGCATCAGGGAAGGCATGGGTGTGAAAATCTATACAGTGCATAAAAAATGAAGGCGGGGTGGCTCAAGAGAGATGGAAGAGCCGTAGGCCCAGGTGCAAAACCAGCAAGGCGTAGAGGCCTGCCACCAAGTCATCCAGCATGATGCCCAGACCACCATGGATGTGCTGATCCAGCCAGCGGATGGGAAAGGGCTTGAGGATATCAAAAAAGCGAAAGAGAATAAAGGCGGCCAGGGCGACCAGCGGATGGGCCGGAGCCGCGGTCAGGGCAAGCAGCTGCCCCACCACCTCGTCAATGACCACCAAGCCCGGATCTGGTCGATTAACCAGCTTTTCCGCTGCCCCGGCGCTGACCACACCGATACAAAAGAGGACTGCCACGCACAGCAGATAGGTGGGCAAGGAAAAGATGCCCCAATATCCTGCCAAAAGCCATAGCAGCACGGTCAAGCCCGAGGCCCAGGTGCCCGGCGCCTTGGGCAGGTAGCCGCTGTACGCTCCTGTGGCGATAAAAAGAAAAAGACGATCCATATTCTCTCCGGCAGGCCCGCGCCTGTGGCCCGTACTGCGTGGTTGCGCTATGCCGCACCTTTGTCCGCTGTGCTGGTTGTATCCTGTGTGCCCTGTTCCTGCTGTGCCGCTGCCCCGACCGCGGCATAGACCGTGCGCAACGGTACCCGGTGTTCTTCAGCCACCCGGCGACAGTCTTCATACTCCGGGGTCACCACCACCCCCGAGGGCGTCCTGATCCGTTTTGCCTCCACTGCCCCCCAGCTGGTGGGCACGGTGATGGCCTCCCGCGGCAGAATCATCCGTTCTTCCCGACGATAGCGCAGGCCAAGGGCACTGGTTTCGCTCAGAATAATTTCGCCAAGCCGCTGGCGCAAAGCCGGCTCGCACAGGACGCGCAGCAAAAAACCGGGCCGTCCTTTTTTCATCTGCATCGGGATCAGGCAGACATCCAGTGCACCGGCACCCATGAGTTGCCCGCTCACATAGGGCCAGAGTTCACAGTTCCAATCGTCAAGATGCGTTTCCAGCACCTCGACCAACCCTGCTTCCTTGGCCTGGCTATCTGTCCCCACAAGCAGCCGCAGCAGATTGGGCCGACCATCGGCCCGTTCCATGGTACCTGCGCCATAACCGCTTTGTGCAAGCAGCATGGCAGGCAAGGGGCCAAAGTTCTCCACCAGGACGCTCACCAAGGCCGCACCCGTGGGGGTTACCAGTTCTTGAGCAAGATCTAGCCCATACACCGGCGCCCCCTGCAGCAAACGCAGCACAGCCGGGGCAGGCAGAGGCAATGGGCCATGGGCAGCCTCCACCCAGCCCGTAGGCATGGGCAATGGCGAGCAGTACAGGCGCTGGATGCCCAAATGGTGCAACCCGGCTATGCAGCCCACGATATCGGCAATGGCGTCTAGGGCACCCACCTCGTGGAAATGGATACTCTCCACATCGGTGCCATGCACCGCGGCCTCGGCCTCGGCCAACCGGGTAAAGACCCGCAGGGCATCGTCCCGTACAGCAGGGGCAAGCCGTGCCCTCTGGAGAATGGTTGTGATCTCTTTCAGCCCACGGTGGTGATGACTCTCTGCGCAGCGGATCTCCACCTGCACCGCATCCATGCCCTGCACCATGCGACGGTGCCAGTGCAATGCAACGCCATTCACGTCAAGGCTGGCAAAGACTTCGGTCAAAACCTCGGGCGGTAGCCCGGCATCAAGCAGTGCGCCCAAGAACATATCTCCGCTGATGCCTGAGAAGCAATCAAGATAGGCTATACGCATCAGGTAAACACCTTGCCCACATGGAGTGGATTACCGTGCAGGCAGGCTGCCACGGGCATACGCCTTTTACCCTCGGGCTGAATTTCATGGAGACAGAGCATGCCTGCGCCAGTGGCAACGTAAAGACCGCTTTTATCGGCGCGGCAAATGGTTCCCGGCACTGCCCCGCATTCCTTGTCCACGCACTCCGGGGCAAAGAAACGGTAACGGAGACCATCAAGGAAACTGTAGGCCGAAGGCCAGGGATCAAGCCCTCTGATCAGGCAGTGTAGGCGTGGGGCAGGCAGGGTCCAGTCCAGGTGTCCCTGCGCCTTGGTGAGCATGGGAGCAGAGGTGGCCAGGGTATGGTCCTGCGACTGGGCAAGAAGCTGGCCATCTTTCATGGCGGCAATGGCCTGCATGAGGGTGCGCCCGCCAAGGTCGGCCAGCCGCTCGGCCAGAGTACCGGCTGTGTCATCCGACCAGATGGGTTCCTTGGTGCGCAAAAGCACCGGGCCGGTATCCATGCCTGCATCGAGTTGCATAATACTCACCCCGCTTTCCTGATCGCCATTGATCAGGGCCCACTGGATGGGAGCTGCACCACGGTACTTGGGGAGCAGTGAGGCATGCACATTGATGGCGCCCAAAGGAGCGAGGGTGAGCACGTTTGTCGGCAGAATCCTGCCATAAGCCACCACCACTAGTAAATCAGGACGCAACTGCGCCAGGGTAACGGCAAAATCTTTCCCTTTCACCGAGTTGGGCTGGAGCACCGGCAGACCATGGTCCATGGCCACCCGCTTCACCGGCGGTGCTTCCAGTTTTTTACCGCGGCCCCGGGGTCGGTCGGGCTGGCAAACCACAGCCACCACCGTATCAGGCCCGGACAACAGTGCCTGCAGGGAAGGCACGGCAAAATCCGGCGTTCCCATAAAAATGAGCCGCAAAGCGGTACTCATATTTCTTCCATCTCAAGCATTTTTTTCAGTTTTTTCTTGTAGAGCGACCGTTTCAAGGGACTGATGTGGTCGATAAAGAGCTTGCCCAGCAGGTGATCCACTTCGTGCTGGATAATACGAGCAAAACGATTTTCGGCATCAAATGCAAAGGGATTGCCATCCACATCCTGGGCCGTGACATGAATTTTCTGAAAACGCTTGACCTTGGCCAGGCACTCCTTCACACTCAGGCAGCCTTCTTCGTCGAACACGCTGCCCTGACCATTGGAGATAACCGGATTGATCAGGGCCATAAAATCCCTGTGCCCTGGAGTGGAACTATCCACCACAATCACCTGCAGGGGAACGCCGATCTGGTTGGCAGCCAAGCCTACACCCGGCGCAGCAAACATGGTCTCGCCCATGTCAGCCACCAGGGCTTTAAGGGCCTCGTCAAAATTGGTCACCAGCGCCGCCTTCTGGCGGAGCACCGGATGTGGATAGGTAAGAATGGGTCTAATCGGCATGGCGGCAACTCAAACTGTATCAAATCCGGCAATAGCTGCCGGCAAGCTTACGGGGATATATGGGAGCTATGTAATCAGTTTGGCCGCGCTTGTAAAGCAGCCGCTACAAGGCAGGCAGTTGCAGCACCATGTGTTATGTGCATGCAGAAGGCCAGGCACCATGACTGCGCTGCTTGTTTTCCCAGACAAAATTAGGTATTGTGGTCCATTTACTATAGTGGAAGAAATGTCTGAGCCAAATCATGAAGCCGGGCTGTTGCGTTTGCGTCATCCGGTGCGCCCGCTGCTCTTCATTGTGGAATTTATTTTCCATACCGGTGCCTTTTCTTCGGTAGAAGAAGTACTGACCCTGCTACCGAATACCATTGAAACAGACAGCGCCACCTACAGCAAGGTGCAGCGATATCTGCAACCGTATCTGCCGGAACTGGAGCAGTTGACTGCACAAAAAACAGCAGAAAACACACCATATCCAAAAATCTTTGCTGCCAATGGCGAAACACTGGACAGGGCAGCAGCCTGTAGTGCGCTGCTTACCCAGCAGATTCTGGAAAAAGAACTGGAACAGATTAACAGCCTGCTCTGTGGCACACACCACTGCACCCTGTGCTGCACAGGCCCGGATGCAGACATGCGGCAGCACTATTTTGAAATTCCTCTAAAGCTACAGGAAGAGGCGCTCTTCAGTGCACCTGCCCTGGGCAAGATTCGCCGGGAAGGCTGTGGACAAGTGCCGCTGGAAACGATCGCCAACTCCCTTGACGACTCATGCCGGGAAGCGGTGCTAATCAACCATCAACAGGGAACGAGCCTGATTTTACCTCGGCACAGCAACTGCCCTGCCCTGGATACTACAGGCCGTTGCCGTATCTATGGAAAAAGACCGTTTGTGTGCCGCAAACCCCAGATCTTTCCCTACCTGCTGGAGGAGGAGCCGCAAACCACAGAAAACGACGGGCCAAGCTTCCGTCTACGCAATACACTTTTGGCTGTGATGGATTGCCCCTATGTTCAACAGCTGCAGGATGAGATCGCCCTCTATGCTGCGGCAAGCGAACTGGAACTCGTATTCCGCCGGAACAAGGCATAGGCATCCGCAACCCCTGATATGTAACAACAGCACCAGAACAATACCATGAGTAGTACCGGTCTTTTATGCATTATTCTCTCATACCTGCTTGGGGCCGTTCCCTTTGGCGTGCTGCTATCCCGCAGCAGCGGCATTGACATCCGTAGCCAGGGCAGCGGCAACATCGGCGCCACCAATGTTGCCCGGCTTTTAGGGAAAAAATTTGGTCTACTCACCCTGCTGTGCGATATGGGCAAAGGTTTTATCCCCATTTTCTGTACCGCGCTTCTTATGCAGGAAGACCCACAACGCCAACTCATCATGGCCTTAAGTGGGGCTGCCACGGTGTTGGGCCATATGTTTCCGGTGTATCTTAGTTTTCGCGGCGGCAAGGGAGTGGCAACCGCGCTTGGCCTTTTCCTCTATCTTGCACCCGGGGCCGTTGCCCTGGTTCTGCTTGTTTTCCTCGCTACACTGCGCCTCTTTAGGTATGTTTCAGCCGCATCCTTGGCAGGTGCCGCTTCCATGCCGTTATGGTTGTTTCTGCTGAGCGGGGAACCCTGGAAAATCACTTTGGCTTTGTTTGTCGCTGCCATGATCTGGCTGAAACATATCGACAACATCAAACGCCTTTTGGCCGGGACGGAAAAACCCTGGAACAAGAAAAGCGGGCCAGCAGCATGAACCAAAAAGACTGGCGCAACATTGAGGAGGCTGCGGCCTTACTCCAACTGGGTGAAACAGCGACTTTGGGGGAAATCAAGCGCGCCTACCGCCATCTGAGCAAAAAATATCATCCGGACACCAAGCCTGAGCATGCGGCTGAAGATGAAGAGCACATGTATCGCCTCACCGCAGCCTACGAGTTGCTCAGGCGTTACTGCGAAACATACCGTTTCCCGCTACAACGACCAGACAATGCACATGAATACGACCTCTACGACCCACAGGAGTGGTGGCGGGCCAGGTTTGGCCAGGACCCCATCTGGGACGACAAGAAGTCACGACGATAGCCATTTATGGCTAGCCGTTTACTCCCTTTAACCTCTTGCACAGAAACACCATGCGAATCCCGGATCTCATAGCCCAGCACAGTCCTTTTATTTCCCTTGAGTTCTTTCCTCCAAAAAAGCAGGAGGAATGGCCAACTTTTCTGGAAACTGCCAAAGAATTGGCGGCTTTGAATCCACTGTACACCTCCGTGACCTATGGCGCAGGCGGTTCTACCCAGGACAATACCCTGGAAATCTGCCAGCAACTGATCGATCGCTGCGGCTTTACCGTGATGCCCCACCTAACCAGCGTTGCTGCCAGCGCAGAAAAAATTGACGCATTTCTGGACGCCATCAGTGCCATGGGCATTGACAACGTACTTGCCCTGCGCGGCGACCGTCCGGCAGGTTATATTGGTTCAGACACAGACCTCTATGCCGCATTCCCCCATGCCAGCGATCTTATCCGCCATATTCGCGCGCACAGCCCGCACCTGGCCATTGGCGCTGCCGCCTTTCCAGAGGCCCATGCCGAAGCGCCATCCTTTGCTGCGGATCTTGCTGTCATGCAGGAAAAGGTGACGTGCGGTGCTGATTTTGCCATTACCCAGCTGTATTTCGATAATCGCTGCTACTTTGACTATGTACAGCGTCTGCGCCAGATGGGGGTGAACATTCCCATCATCCCGGGCATCCTGCCCATTCGCAGCCTTGCTTCACTGCGGTTTACCCTGAAACTTTGCAATGCCCGTATACCTGGCCAACTGATCAACACGGTTCTCCAGGCGCATGAGGAGCAGGGGCCAGAGGCTGTGTACGAGGTGGGCATTGCCTATGCTCGTCAGCAGGTACAGGAACTCCTTGATGGCGGTGTACCTGGAATACATCTCTACACTTTGAACCGGGCGGATATGTGCACCGAAGTGCTGGAGGGAATCCTGTAGCGTAAGGGTACTGCCACTTGACAAGCTGCTCTGGTTTTTGTTCCTTTGTTGGAGTCAAAGATAAAATCATCGCCTGACCAGCACACACCGCTTTTTCAATCATGGATACTGCACAATTCAGAGAACCAAGCCCCCCCACCCTGTCCCGCCGAACCTTCCTGGGCAAAGGGCTTCTTGCTGGAGTCGGCTTGGCCATTCTGTCTGCTCCGGATCTCGCCGAGGCGGCCCTGCGCACCGGAAAGCGCAAACTTTCCTTTTACCACACCCATACAGGTAAGGAACTCGAACTCACCTATGCGGTGGGCGCAAAGTATAATCCGCTGGCATTGAACAGAATCAATCGCTATCTTGGCGACTTCCGCACCGGCGAGGTGCACCCCATTGATCCGCAGCTTTTGGATATGCTGTGGGCCATCCAGCATCGTTGTGGGAAAAAAGGCATTTTTTCAGTTATTTCAGGGTACCGCTCACCACAAACCAACAACAACCTGCGCAGTAACAGCAACGGGGTGGCCAAGAAAAGCCTGCACATGCAGGGTAAAGCCATTGATGTCCGTTTTTCTGCAATACCGACCAAACGGCTAAGGGACTATGCTGCCAAGCTCGCAGCCGGAGGGGTTGGCTACTACCCCACGTCAGACTTCATCCACCTGGATACCGGCCGCTATCGTACTTGGTAACCTAGTAGGGACCGCAGGCAACCGGCCTTCAAGGCCAAAGCACACACACCCAGACAAAGACGCCCACGGCAATGGCGCAGCCCACGGCCGCAGAACCTATATCCTTTGCCCGGCCAGCCAACTCGTGCCGTTCCAGGCCGATACGGTCTACAGTCGCTTCAATGGAGCTGTTGAGCAGTTCCACAACCAGTACCAGCAACAGGCTAGCGCCCAACAAGGCCCGTTCAATGCCATTTTCTCCCAACCACAGGGCAAGGGGCATGAGCACAACAACCATGAGGGCTTCCTGACGAAAGGCTTCTTCATTGCGCCAGGCAGCGCCAAGGCCAGCCCAGGAACAACGCGCCGCCCGCAGGAGACGGGCAAGGCCCTGTCCGTTTTTTTGTTTGTCATTCACAATATACTCCCCAATATACTCCCTCTTGGGTCAGTCATAATATGCCTGATGAAACCGACAAAATTTTTCCTAACACGAATCTGGCAGTAGGCTTTCAACCTTGCAAACTTACGATTTCCCCCTCAAGTCTCTAGCCATCAAGCGATGTTTACTCAATATCTATATACAGTTAGATAACGTGTTTCAAATCTCCACATTGATAGGGTAGCATAGGCAAAATAGGACTCCCAGTACTATTCGCAACCCACTGCCCCTGGCTTTTCCAGGAGATGTCAAACTGAACGCCTTCCTTGATTTCGCACAGACAAGCATGAGCTTCTCCCTGCATGCCAGCTAAGTATCTCCTTTATCCCACTGTTCCCTCTCTGTCCGGATTACCCTAGTCATGCTCTGCATTATCAATCCGCGCACTCAATTATATTGAATCCCTACATAAATATTTTTTTAATTCATTTGACAGCAGCATCTTTTTCCATTAGTTATCGAGGTGGTATTATGAATCACAATTCAATTTTTGTGGCCAGCAATCTGTCCAGTACGTGTTTATAGGGAGTTAACATGATTTCGATAGACATCACCCTGCTGATTCATATTCTCAACATGATCGTGTTGATGTTTGTGCTCAATGCGGTACTCTATAAACCCATCCTTGGTATTCTGGAAAAAAGGACACAACGCTTGGCTAGCCTGCAGGGAGAAGTGGTTCAGTTTGAGATGGATGCCCAGGCGCAGCAGGCTGAGCTGGACCGCAAAATGCGGGAAGCCAGTGCCAAGGCCAAGAAAGCCCTGGATGAGGCCAAGGCGCAGGCACAGGCTGTAGGACTGGAAAAACTGACAGCCATCCGCACCGTTGCCGATCAAGATAAGAAAAAAGCGTTGGATAACGCCCACGAGCAGATAGAAGCTGCCCGTAAGACATTGCAGGAGAATACTGCTGATTTTGCTTCAGCCATGGCGGAAAAGATACTTGGAAGGAGTCTGAAAGCATGAAATCTTCGCTGGCCCCCTTGCTGCGACAGTTTGTTCTGGTTCTGCTGCTTGCAGCCATCCCTGCTTTTTTTACACCTGATGCAGGTGCCGCTACTAGCACCGCCACCCAGCATGAGCAGTCGACAGCCGTTACCACAACCACGCCGAATGCTGCGATCCTTGCTGCAGAGCATGGCGAAACAGTTGCAGAGCATGCCGAAGCGCATGGCAACCCTCTTAGTGCCGAGAAACTGAAGGACCTTTTCTGGCGCACTGTCAACTTCATCGCCCTGCTCATTATTCTGGTCAAATTCCTGGGCAAGCCGGTGATGAATGCTTTAAGCGGTCGTCAACAGCGCATTGCCAACGAGTTGGCCGAAATAAACGATCGCAGGGAGGAAGCCGAACGTTCCTACACTGCCTTTACTGCCAAACTGGCTGGTATGGAAAAAGAGATGGAGCGGGTCATCGGCCAAGCCGCTGCGCAGGCGGAAATCGAAAAGAACCGCATCCTCGCCGAAGCGGAGCGAGCTGCTGAAGACATCAAGCGTCAAGCCCAGGCTGCGGTGCAGGGCGAACTGGAAGAAGCCAAACGCAAGCTGCGCGAAGAGATTGCCGAAGAAGCTACTAAAATGGCTGAAGAGTTGATCAAGAAAAATCTGACCGCAGCGGATCAGAGAACCATCACAGAACAGTATCTCGAACGAGTGGGGGCGGCACTGTGAGACACACCATACTGGCGCGCCGATACGCCAAGGCGCTGTTTTCGCTTGGCAAGCAGGAAGAGAAAACTGAAGAATACAGTGAAAAGCTTGGCGCCATAGCTGGGCTGTTTCAAGATGAACAGGTCGGAGTGCAGGATGCCTTGGTCAATCCCCTCTATCCGCTGGATGTACGCCAGCAGGTGATGGCCAAAATTGCCGAAACCGTACAGGCCGACACCATGCTTTCCGGCTTTCTTACCCTTGTGGTGGACAAAAATCGTGCCGCCATTCTGCCGGATATTGCTGACGAACTGCGCATCATGACGGACAAGGACCGCAACATCAGTCACGGTACCGTTATCTCCGCAGTGGCTCTAACCAAGACCCTGCTCGCCAAGGTGCAGGCAACTCTGGAAAAACTCACCGGCACCCAGGTGATACTTACCACCGAGGTTGATCCCTCCATTATCGGCGGGATTATCGCCAAGGTTGGCGACCTGGTGCTGGATGGCAGCATTAAAACACAACTCAATGGACTTAAGGAATCAATCAAGGGGAGAGAATAGCCAATGCAGATCAAAGCCGAAGAGATCAGCCAGATTATTAAAGATCAGATAGCTGGCTACACCAAGGAAATAGACCTCAAGGAAACCGGCACCGTTCTTTCTGTTGGCGACGGTATTGCCCGTATATATGGTGTCGAGAACTGCCAGGCTATGGAGTTGCTCGAGTTCCCCGGTAATATTTTTGGCCTTGCCCTGAACCTGGAAGAAGACAACGTGGGTTGCGCCGTTCTGGGTGATGTCCGCGAAATCAAGGAAGGCGACGTGGTCAAGCGCACCGGTCGCATTGCCGAGGTTCCTGTTGGTCCGGAAATGGAAGGCAGGGTGGTGGACGGCATTGGTCAGCCCATTGATGGCAAAGGACCGATCAACGCCAAAGAGACCCGCAAGATCGAAGTGCTGGCCCCTGGGGTAATCGCCAGGAAAAGCGTACACGAGCCCTGTTACACTGGTGCAAAGGCTGTGGATGCCATGACTCCGGTGGGTCGTGGTCAACGCGAACTGGTGATTGGCGACCGGCAGATCGGTAAGACGGCCCTGTGCGTGGATGCCATCATTGCCCAAAAAGATTCCGATATCCACTGTATCTATGTGGCCATCGGTCAAAAGCAGTCCACGGTTGCCCTGGTGGTCGAGGCGCTGCGCAAACACGGTGCCATGGATTACACCACCGTGGTCGCGGCCTGTGCCTCAGACCCTGCGCCGATGCAGTACGTATCTGCCTTTGCCGGTTGCGCCATGGGCGAGTACTTCCGCGATAATGGCCAGCATGCACTCATCATTTATGACGATCTTTCCAAACAGGCAGTCTCCTACCGTGAGTTGTCCCTGCTGCTGCGCCGCCCGCCAGGTCGCGAAGCCTATCCAGGCGACATCTTTTTCAACCACTCGCGCCTCTTGGAACGCGCTGCCAAACTCAACGACGAGCTGGGCGCAGGCTCTCTGACCGCCCTGCCCATTATCGAGACCCAGGCTGGCGACGTATCTGCCTTTATTCCCACCAACGTTATTTCCATTACCGATGGTCAGGTCTACCTGGAGCCGAGCCTGTTCTTTGCAGGTGTGCGGCCGGCTATCAACGTTGGTCTTTCCGTATCCCGTGTTGGTGGTGCAGCCCAGGTTAAGGCCATGAAGCAGGTGGCCGGTACCCTGCGCCTCGACTTGGCACAATACCGCGAACTGGCCGCTTTTGCTGGCTTTGGTTCTGATTTGGATGCCGCCACCCAAGCCCAGCTCACCCGTGGCGAACGCCTGGTGGAAATTCTCAAGCAGCCCCAATACCAACCGCTGCCCATGGAAAAACAGGTCACCATCATTTTTGCCGGCACCAAGGGTTTCCTGGATAAGCTCCCCGTTGAGTCCCTGCGCGACTACGAGCAGGAATTGTACACCTTCATCGAAGCCAACGAGGCAGGTATTTTTGAAGAACTCCGTGAAAAACAGGCCATTTCGCCGGAGCTGGAGGAGAAAATGAAAAAGGTGCTCAGCTCCTTTGGTGAAACCTTCAAGGCGACCAAAGGTCTGCATTGAGGACTGAAGCAAGGGCCTGAATTGAGCTTGAATACAGACAGGGAATCAACGTATGGCAGGACTCAAGGAAGTCAAAAATAAGATAAACGGCATCACCAAGACTGCCCAAATCACCAAGACCATGTACATGGTGGCTTCGGCGAAGTTGCGCAGTGCCCAGAAAAGAATGGAAGACTTTCGGCCCTACACGGCCAAGTTTACCGACGTAATGCGCGAATTGTCCAGTGGTCAGGATGCCGAAGCAGGCGCTTTACCTTTAATGGAGGAGCGCGAAGTCAAGACTGTGGAAATCCTGGTGGTCACCTCGGATCGCGGTTTGGCCGGGAGCTTCAACTCCAACATTATCCGTACAGCGGAGCGGCTGCGCAAGCAATACGAGGCAGCAGGCAAGCAGGTCAGCTTTGTCACGGTCGGTAGAAAGGCGACCCGATATTTTCGTAAAACCGGTCTACTGCGTGCGCAGTTCAATGACATCATGGCCAGCTTTCAGATGTTCAACGCCCGTGATATCGCCAAAGCCGTGACCGAGACCTTTCTCAGTGGCGCAACCGATCAGGTGGACATTGTCTACGGCAAGTTTATCTCCATGGCCATTCAAAGGCCTGAGGTAGAGACCCTCTTGCCCATCAAACCTGTTGTTAGTGCCGAGGTTGAAGCCGACGCCACCCCCACTGCTGCGGCAGGTGCTTCAGGTGCATACTCGTTTGAGCCAGATGCAAACGAAATCATGACCGGTCTGTTACCACTTTTTTTGAATGTACAAGTTTTTCACGCCTTGCTTGAAGTCGGCGCCAGTGAGCAGGCGGCACGCATGACCGCCATGGATAACGCCACCAAGGCTTGCAAGGATATGATCCAAGAGTTGACTCAGCTGTACAACAAGGCACGCCAGGCCGCTGTCACCAATGAGCTCCTGGATATAGTCGGTGGCGCCGAAGCCTTGAAAGGTTAAGTGAAAAAACATCTAGTTTTGAAATAGCAGAGAGGAGACCATCCAGATGGACGAGGCAAAAATTGGCAAGGTATTACAGGTCATTGGGCCGGTAGTTGACGTTGAGTTCGAGCCAGGCAATCTGCCTGAGATCATGAACGCACTCTTCATCACCAACCCGGTTATCAGCGACGAGCCAGACAACCTGGTCTGCGAGGTTGCCCAGCATCTGGGTGACAACGTGGTGCGCACCATTGCCATGGACCAGACCGATGGTTTGGTGCGCGGCATGGAGGCCAAGGATACTGGCTTGCCTATTACTGTACCTGTGGGTGAGGCATCGCTGGGACGTATCATGAACGTGGTGGGTCGGCCAGTGGATGGCCTGGGTCCCATCACTTCCGAACAAAGCATGCCCATTCACCGCCCTGCCCCGGCCTTTACCGACCAAGATACCGAGGTGAATGTACTGGAAACCGGTATTAAGGTAATCGATCTACTGATCCCCTTTCCCCGCGGCGGCAAGATGGGCCTGTTCGGTGGCGCAGGAGTCGGCAAGACCGTTATCATGATGGAAATGGTCAACAACATCGCCATGCAGCACGGTGGTATTTCCGTGTTTTGCGGTGTCGGTGAGCGCACCCGCGAAGGGAATGACCTATATCATGAAATGAAGGACTCTGGCGTATTGCCCAAGGCCGTGCTGGTGTACGGGCAGATGACCGAACCGCCAGGAGCGCGTTCCCGCGTTGCCCTGACCGGACTCACTGCAGCTGAATATTTCCGTGATGAAGAAGGACAGGACGTACTCCTCTTCATCGACAACATCTTCCGTTTTA
>JABMJC010000103.1 GCA_013201405.1 Desulfobulbaceae bacterium | reverse complement strand
CCAAAATTACCCGGTTGTTGCCATTTTTGATAAAAGAACTGCGGGCCAACTCGTAGGCAGTGCGAATACCGCTGGAAGCATGGGTTGAACCACTGGCACGCAGGCTGTCGAGCGCAGCAAAAATGGTTTCTTGCTTGTTACCTGGCGTTGGCCGTAGCACAACCCGTTCCTCTCCGGCATACACCACTATGGCTACCCGGTCGCGCGCATCGAGCTGCTGCACCAAAAGCCTGAAAGCCTGCTGCAACAACGGCAGCTTGTTGGCCGCCCGCATGGAGCCGGAAACATCAATGAGAAATACCAGGTTGGCGGGTGGCAGCTGCTTTTTATCAAGCTCCCGGGCTGCCAGACCAATGCGCACCAGTTGGTAGTCTTGGTGGTAGGGGCTGGGGCCGAGCTCTGCGCTCAGTGCCAAAGGGTCTCCAGCCTTGGGTTTAGGATAGTTGTAGGAGAAGTAGTTCACCATCTCTTCAATGCGCACTGCGCCCACGGGTGGCAGAGTGCCATTATTGATAAAACGGCGTACATTAGTATAACTTGCTGTATCTACATCAATACTAAATGTTGATAATGGTGCGTTGCCAGCATTGATAAAGGTGTTTTCTTGTACTGCATTGTACGATTCACGGTTCCAGGCAGGCCCTGGTTCTGGAAAGAATTCTCCCTGCTCCTGCAATGTTCTGGTTATGCTTTGGGAGGGGAGTGCGAACGTGTCGGGCCGCGAAATGTGTTGTTCTCTGACTTTTGTGGCAGGCCTGCCAGGGCTGTGCTCCGTTTGCCCACCATCATGGCCAGTACCTGAACTACAGGCAGTCAACAACAAGGCTAGGAAAACCCAGGTAATGTGTGTGCATTTCATACTGTATCCTCTTGTGAATACCTTGATATGAAGAATGACATAACTCTCTGTTTTTACGTTTTCCCACTTTGACGCTCAATTTACCGCATACCACCTTCAGTAATGGTGATGCTTCCCCCGCCGGTAAAGATACCATTGATCGCAGGCCGGTACATATCCTCCGCATACAGGGGCGGCCAGGCAAAACGGCCCGGGGTTACCACCCGCACCCGGTAGAATAGATCCTGCGTTTTTCGCAGATTAACTGCAGCCACATAGCGGTCATCGCGGAACTCCTGGTGGCGGATAGCGTTGTCTGCCATGATCTCCGCCACGTTCATACCCCCAATGAGCAGTTGCTCCATGCCCTCGCCCTGTACCAGGTTGAGGTTTTCAATTTCAAGCCCTGCGGGAATGTGGTCCACCACCAGGGCATTGGCAATGGGGCTGTTGCTCTCCACCCGCACCTGCACGATGAGCGAGCTGCCGCTCTGCAGCTGCCCACCGGTAAAAGGTTTGCCATCTGGGCTGTAAAGTTGGCGAGACAGCTTTATGCCATCGGTCTGCGCCGCAGGCATGCTGCGCGGGCGGCCGCTAACCACCACTTCGGCAAAAACCGGGCGCGTCGAACTGTTGTGCAGGCGTGGCCCGCTGGTCAGGTCTGCTGCACTCATTTGCAGAATCTGCATACCCTGTAGCTGCAGGGTTCGTGTTTGTGAGGCAGTACGCACGCTCAATTCCTGTGTTCCGTCTGCCCCGGCCTGGTTATCCAAAATATCGCTGCCTGCCAGAAAAAGGGCAAATTTTTCCTGGGTGCTAAGCCAACGTGTATTTTCAAGGATACCTGCTGCCTGCATAAGCAGGTTGTCCATACCAGGAGTCTGTACTCCATGGCGCTTGAGCAGTGCATAAGACAGGGCACTGTCGCGCAGGGAGCTGCCGTAATCACCCCACCAACACCCCTCCAGCCTCGGCTTTTGCAAACCTTCGGCAATGGCGATGTTAGCCTTGTCTTCATCGCCCATTAACCGCAAGGCCAAGCCGAGCTGCACCAAGGGCAGGCCAGAGGCTGCCGAGGCCCTGAGTTCAAAGAGTTGGCGCAGAGTAGAAAGCGGTGCCCTGGCCTCGCGCGCCAGCACGTAGCCACCATAACTCAACACTCCAAAGCGGCCAGAGCCGGCATAGAGCGAGTCGCCCCATAGTTGGTCTGCATCAAAATGAACAGCCTGGCCCGAAATTCCAGCAATACCCGATTGCAGGCCCTGCAGAAGGAAGTCCATGGTTTTCTTCTGCATCTCTGCAGGCACCTCAAAACCGCGTTCGCGCGCATCTTGCAAAAAATTGCCCACATAGGCGCTCAGCCAGTATTCACTGTTGCCTGCACCGCCCCACAGGCTGAAACCGCCGTTGGCTGCCTGACCAGCATTCAGCCTGGCAATGGTTTTGGCCACCATGGTGCTGCGCTCGGCCAAAGTATGGGGCTTGAGCCCAAGCGCACGGGCCATGTTCTCATCCACAAAGAGGTGCGGATAGGCCCTGCTGACACTTTGCTCGACACAGCCGTAGGGATAGCTGAGCAGGCCCTGCACTGCACCCCGCACATCTAAAGGCGGCTTGTCGGACAACATCAGATGCGCCTGCACGGACATGGGCAAAAACCCAGCCACATCGCTGCCATCAAGCGCCTTTTCTGCACCAGGCGCTATCATATAACGCTTGCGCAGCTGCTGTTCCGGAGTAAGGGGTTGCACCTGCAGGGCAAAGCTGCGCTCCAGCTTGAGCTCACCTGCACCGCTGCTGCCTTCCACCTGTACGCGCAGATCTGCCAGGCCGATAAATTGCTTGTCTGCCTCGATGGTGAAGCGGAGCACGGCTTTTTCCTGATTCTGCAAGCTGAGACGGCGCTCCGAATTATGAATGTGCAGGCCTGCAGCCTCTGGCAGGCGCACAACTAAAGTAGCCTGGCCACCAGAGAGGTTATGTAGATCCAGGGCAATGGTGGCCTCATCACCGCTGCTGATGAAACGCGGGGTGGAGAGTTCTGCCACCAGGGGGGCGGCCACCACCACTTCCGTATCTGTCGAGCCATAGCTGTCTGCAGTGGCAGCCACGGCCATCAGACGCAGGGTGCCGTTGAAATCCGGCACCGGCAGGTTGATCTCTGCCTCGCCATTGGCATCGAGCTGCACCGGGCCAGAAAAAATATCCACCAGGCGCAGTTTCTTCGGCAGCCCCCTGGTGGTTTGCGGGGCTGCATCACCGCCGTAGCGGAGTTTTCCCTTCTTGCCCGCCATCTTTTCAATCAAACGGCCGTAAATATCGTGTAGGTCTGCACCGTAGCGCAGCTGGCCAAAGAAAAAGGCAAAGGGATTGGGAGTGGCAAAATTGGTAATGTTGAGAATACCCGCATCCACGGCTGACAGAGTGAGCAGGGCCTCTTGACCACTGGCCTCTGGCACCTTAACCCGTACCAGCATATCCCGCTCTGGCCGCATCTTGTCAGGTGCATCCAGCGCAATTTGCAACTCGCGCGCACTGCGTTCCAGCGGCAGAGGGACAATGCCAAGCGCCCGCGCCGGGGTAACCCGGTCACCTTCACTGCCGGGCCGCAGTACCACAACACTCAAATATAAATCATGTCGCTGCCAGCTGGTATCAATGGGAATGGCCACAGTTGTGCCTTCAGGCGGCATGGGCAAGCGCTTAGTCCACAGGGTGCGGTCACCCTCCACCGTGATGAGTGCCTGGCCGCCATGGGGCGGGGTAATGGTGAGTTGGGCTGTATCGCGACCCTCCTGGTAGGCGGGCTTGTCGAGTTTCAGGGCCACCCGGTCTGGCCGGATACCCTGACTTTCATCCGACTTGGCACTCCAGCCCGCATAAAAGCGATACTTCATGGTTTGCCCACTTTCCGGATCACTGATTTCCAGGCGATATCTGCCATATTCCACCGGCAGAGTCAGGCCGCCGCGCTCCTGGGCAGCCAAGGTAAGCGCAGAAGTGGCCACCAGTTCATCTGTTTCGGTGAAACCAGAGTTCCAACCACGCTCGTCATCATAGCGCCAGTAGTAGTTGCGGTTTTCCCGGAAGAGGCGCACTGGCAGTTCTGCAGCTGCAAGCAGGCTGCCATCTTGGCTGGCCCGCACCACCTCGAAGTGTACCGGTGCGTTTTCGCGGGCATAATCACCCACAAACAGCGGCCGTATCCCCACCAGCACCGGCGAGGGCCACAGCACCCGCTCCAGGCTGCGCACCACCGGACGGCCGCCGCTTTCCAGCAGGCTGACAGTAGTGAGCACGCTGATGGGCGAATGCCGCTTTTGCGCAGGCGAGAGATCTACCTCCAGAGTGCCTTTGCCAGCGGCATCAAGCTGCAGCTCGGGCAGTTCCTGGCGGATGTTGAGCGTTTCCTCGTTGGTATCGCCAAAAATAAAACCAGGCAGCACCGTTTCCAGGGGATTAGGATTGCGCCTGAACTGCGCCACCCCCAAGAGACGATTGTTTGCCGCTGGCGCGCCATAGAGATAGATACCCTCGGCCTGCACCTGTAGCGGCTGCTCCGGATGTAAACCCTGCTCCTGCGCGACTAGATCAAGCTTCATCCGCTCAGGCAGAAACTCTTCCACGCCAAAACGGTACACCGTGGCCGGCACCCGGTCTGCCGGGTCGGCGCGCAGTTCCAGCGACCAGAAGCCGGTGGGGGCATCCAGCGGCAGCTCGATGGCCTGGCGATAATACCCGGCAAACTGATCCGACTGCCAGGAGGCGGTGAACTGTTTTTTCCCGTCCGGACGTTTGAGGATGGCCTGCACAGGCAGGGGGCCAAGGCTGCGACCATCGGCGTCTCGTGCCAGAACCGAAATATCGAAACGCTCACCCGGTCGGTAGAGATCGCGGCCCGACCAGGCAAAAAGCCGCACCGGCTTGCCCGGCTCGCCGCTGATGCTGAATTCAGACAGATCCAGGGCCGGCTCTTTAAGGGCAATCATGGAGACCTGTGCACCCAGCCGGGCCAAAATGACCCTGGCCCCCTGGGGACGCACCGCAAAATGCACCCGGCCCTCGGCGTCGCTTTCGCCCCGAGCCAACTGCTTGCCCGCAGCATCGAGCCACTGCACCTCCACCTTGGCAAGCGGCCGGCCGTCCAACAGGGAGCTCAGATACACATCAGCGCTCTTCGGAAAAAGGCGGGCATGCAAACCCAAATCACTCACGTAGAAGTAGGTAACCTGGTATTCATAGCCAAAGCGGCCCGGCTGGCTCATCACTGCCACGTACACGCCGGGTTGGGCCAGCTCTTTAATGTCTTCCACTGGCAGAAAGGTGACACTGCGGCGGTTGGCCTGCTGTTCGGTAACAAAACGGCCTGTATATACGCTTTCGGTGAGGGTATGGATCTTGTCGAGGGTCCAGTAATCCACCACTCCGCGCAGTTCCCCGCGCCCGTACTCATCCCCACTTTGTTCCGCATCGTCGCGGATGTCAGAAACTACTTTGCCCGGCGGCGAGCTGATCACCCTGTCCAGAAAGGCCGGCAGTTTGTCGTCCTGCACCTTGAGAAACTGTACATCTACCTCGGGCACATTGACCGTTACCACCGGCAGACCGCCATTCTGGCGTGCAGGCAAAACCATGCCCCGGCTGGCAAAGTAGTAGGCCGGGTTAACCGCTGCGCTGCGGATACTGTACTGGTACTCCTGCGTCAGTACTCGACCGAACTTATCGGCCAGTTGCGCGTTCACCAGCACGGCATAGCGGCTTTGTGGACTGATATGCGGAAAGTAGAGCATCCGTGGGTTGCTGCCCACAATCCAGGCCCCCTCAACCGGTACTGCACCACTGGTATCCACCGGCCCTGCCTGCACTGCAGGGGCTTGTGCCTCTTCATCGTAGTTCTCATTCGCATCCTCCTGGTTTGTTGCAGCTGATTCCTGCGGCAGGCGCAACACCCGGATAAAACCATCGTAGTTGCGGGTGGAATCCAGCGGTTCGCTAAAGGTGAGCGCCAGGGCAGGCGAACCATCCAGATCGCGTTCAGCCGCATCCACCAGGGTAAAGGGCCCACTTGGCTCGGCTGCTGGGGCCGGGACAGCACCGTTTCTGGCCATGCCATTCAGGCTGAAGGCCGCAAGGGCGCCCAAGGCGCACAACGCCACAAAGACCAGTATACTTTTTTTCACCATGTGACTCTCCTTTGCACCAGATTCTTTGCTTGTTGGGAAGCGAACCAGCCTACAGGGCAGGCCGCAGGACAATATGGATGTATATAGATGATAGACAAATTTTTTCGGTTGTTGCGTTCCTGCACAATCATTTACTCTTGCCTTTTTCTTTCTGCGCATTCAAGGGGCCTGATTGCTGCAGTTGCCTGCTGATCTGCGCAGCCAGCTCCGGGCCAATGCCTGGCACTGTTGCCAGCTCTTCCACCCCAGCCTCCCTGATGCGGCGTACACTACCCAGGCTCTTGAGCAGCTGTTTTTTGCGCTGCGGCCCGATGCCAGGTATCTGGTCGAGCTCGGAGTGTAAATGTTCCCGGCCACGCAAGCGGCGATGGAAGTTAATACCAAAACGGTGGGCCTCGTCGCGGATGCGCATGAGATAGAGTAAAATTGGTGAATGGGCTGGCAACAGGATGGCATCCTTGCGACCGGGACGAAACAATTTTTCGCCCTCCCCTGCCCGTTCCTCGGCAATGGCCACCAGGTCGATCTCCTGCACAAGGCCAAAACGACCCAGCACCTCGACCGCCACCTGCAACTGTCCCTTGCCGCCATCCACAAGGAGCATATCCGGCAAATTTTGTGTGACCTTACCCTTTTCCAGGCGGCGTTCCAACACCTCTCGCATCATGGCATAGTCGTCTGGTGTGTCTTTGCCGCGGATGCGGTAGTGGCGAAAGCGACGTTGCTCCTTTTCTCCGTGCACAAAGCACACCAGGGAACCCACTGCCTGCTTGCCCTGCAAGTTGGAAATGTCCAGACACTCGATCTGTTCGGGCGCACGGGCAAGTTTCAGCTTGCTGCGCATGGCCTGTGCCAGGGTCTGCCAGGCTGCCTCCTTGCGTGCCTCTTCGGAAAAAAGCTGGGCTGCATTAGCCGTGGCCATGCGCATAAGCTGCATGCGTTTGCCCCGCTGCGGGTAGTGCAGGCTCACCGGGCCCTCGCGCAACTCTGCCAGGCGCTCGACAAGAAGGGCCTCGTCGTCCAGGCCGCAGGGAAGAAGCAGTTCGCGGGGCGGCTGCCGATATGGGGAGTAATACTGTAAAAGTGCCTGGGCCAATACAGCCCCATCTTCACCAATGGGATCTGCAAGGAAAAATTGCTGCGCACCGGTAATCAAACCACCGCGCACAAAGAGCAGGGCAATACCCACCGAGGCATCCTGCCGATGCAGGCCAAAGACATCCTGATCTAGGCTGTGCCCGGCTGCCACGACCTGTTGTTCGGTGGTGGCGGCCAAGGCCTTGAGTTGGTCACGATACTGGGCTGCCTGCTCAAAGGCCAAGGCCGCAGCTGCAGCCTGCATCCGTTCTTCAAGGTCATGGCGCACCTGGTCGACCTTGCCCTCCAAAACCGCCAGCACCGCCGCCACCATGCGATCATAGCCTGCCTTATCCACCTTGCCTGCACAGGGGGCTAAACAGCGGCCCATCTGAAAGTTGAGACAGGGCCGTTCACGCTGCCGCATGGTGCGGCAGTGGCGCAGGGGAAACTGGGCATAGAGCAACTGCAGGGTGGCACGCATGGCCCCGGGTGCGGCATAGGGCCCAAAATAACGATTGCCGTCGCGCAGGCGTCTTCGTGTAACGCTTACCCGTGGCCAGGTATCCTGGGTGCTCACCTTGATAAGGGGATAGTTTTTATCGTCCCGCAGGATAACATTGTAGCGGGGCCGGTGCCGCTTGATCAGCGAGGCCTCAAGGATAAGGGCCTCCTTCTCTGTGGTGGTGAGGATACATTCCACCCGGCGCACATGCGAAAGCATGACCGCAGTTTTGGAGTGGGCCGGGCCACTGTAATGGGCGTATTGCGCCAGACGCTTGCGCAGATCCCGTGCCTTGCCCACATACAGCACCTCGCGCTGGCCCAGCATCTGATACACACCCGGATCATTGCTCACCGTGGCCAGGAAAGAGGCGGAAAGCGGGTTTTCCTGGGCTGGCTCGTCCTGCGGCGACATTAAAATTCCAAGATCAAAAGTTGAGGGACATACCTTGACTCAGGGCTTGATATAGGCGTAGCCATCCTGCTGCAAAACAATCAGCTCAACGATACCGGCCGCCACAATGCTGCAGCCAGCAAGCAGATCTGTATCACTCATGCCAAACTTTTCCAGGGCATTGCGGCAGACCTTGAAAGAAACCCGCTGCTGTTGCAGGGTGTGCACCTCTTCCTGCAGTGAGCAGCCTCCTTGGTGCAGCAGTTGTACAGCCGGGCCATTGAACAGCATGACCACGTCGTAGTGCGAAGCCAGCTGCTCCCGCTTTGGACGGGTCGAGCTGTCAATT
>JABMJC010000102.1 GCA_013201405.1 Desulfobulbaceae bacterium | reverse complement strand
TTGCTGCGCTCAGCCTGCAACCTGTAAGGTTGCATAAATTTACTGAAAATACGCTATGTTGGGCTGGGTATGTGCTGCAGCCCAACAGCTGAACTTTAACTGATACTGTTTCATTCTGCTCAAAGGAGCCCCGCATGCACGCCTGCATCATGCAACTGTACCGCAAGGTGACCGATACCCTCAGCTACTGCTTCAATATCGAGGTCGCCAGGCCGCTGAATCCAGAAGAGTTGACGCGCCTGCGTCTGCTCTTGGCCGATGGTTTTCTGGCCGCCAGTATCACCGACACTCCGCCCACAGAGGGAGAGCAGGTGGTGGAAATCGGGCCACGCCTGAATTTTGCCACTGCCTGGTCAACCAATATGCTCTCCATCTGTCGGGCAATTGGTCTGGATGCCATTACCCGGGTGGAGCGCTCCCGCCGCTACCTGGTACCTAATGGGGAAGATTTGGCTGTCTTTGCCGCTGCCCATCACGACCGCATGACTGAATGCGTCTATCCCACTCCGCTGACCACCTTTGCCACCGGCGCTGTACCAGAGGAAGTTTACGAAGTGGATCTGATAGGCAAGGGGCCGGCAGCCCTGCTCGACATCCCGGGGCTCTCCATGGATGAATGGGACAGGAATTTGTACTATCGTTATTTTGTTGAACGTTGCGGCCGCAACCCCACCATTGTCGAGTTGATGGATTTGAACAACGCCAACTCCGAGCACTCGCGCCATGGTTTTTTCCGTGGCCTGCAGGTGATCGACGGCAAGGAGTATCCCAAAACCCTTTTCAACCTGGTGCAAGATACCCTGGCCGCTAACCCCAAGGGCAGTCTGGTGGCCTTTAAGGATAACTCCAGCGTCATTCAGGGCAGAACGCTCAACACCCTGTTGCCTCAGCAGCCAGGTGCGCCTTCGGTCCTTGCCCTGCAGGAGGTGGAATATCATCCCTTGCTCACTGCAGAAACCCACAACTTCCCCACCGGAGTTGCCCCCTTTCCCGGAGCGGAAACCGGCACTGGCGGCCGTATCCGCGACGTGCTGGGCACGGGCCAGGGAGCCTTTGTCATGGCAGGCACAGCTGGCTACTGCATGGCCAATCTGCATATTCCCGGCTATGCCCAGCCCTGGGAAACACCCATGCCCTGTCCAGACACCCTTGCCCCGGCACTGACCATTGCCATTGAAGCCAGCAATGGCGCCTCAGACTATGGCAACAAGTTCGGCGAACCCCTCATCCAGGGTTTTATCCGCAGTTTCGATCTGCGCCTGAAAAGCGGCGAGGAGGATGGAGAGCGCTGGGGTTTTCTCAAACCCATCATGTTCACCGCAGGCATTGGCCAAATCGATGGCCGCCACATTGAAAAGAAACCGGCTGTGCAGGGTATGCGCATCGTGCAGGTGGGCGGCCCGGCCTACCGAGTGGGTTTTGGCGGTGGTGCCGCCTCCAGCATGCTCCAGGGCGAGAACGAATCCGAGCTTGATTTTGATGCGGTGCAGCGCGGCGATGCCGAAATGGAGCAGAAGATGAGCCGGGTCATCCGCGCCTGCAATGAGATGGGCGGCAAGACTCTCATTGAGGTCATCCACGACCAGGGGGCAGGCGGCCCGGCCAATGTACTCAAGGAACTGGTGGAAGAGGCGGGCGGCAGGATCGAAATCCGCAATATCCGGGTGGGCGATCCCACCATGTCGGTGCTGGAAATCTACGTGGCCGAGTACCAGGAGCGGATGGGCCTGTTGATCGCTCCGGAAAACCTGCCCGCTTTTCAGGCCATTTGTGCGCGGGAAAAGGTGGTCTGCGAAGATCTGGGCGAGGTCACCGGTGATCTGCGCTTTGTGGTGCACGACAAAAATAACAACAGCACCCCAGTCAACATCGAGATTGACCAGCTCTTGGGTAATCTTCCTCAAAAAACCTTTATCGATACAACGCGCCCGGTTGCCTTTACTCCATTTGTCCTGCCCGACAAGCTCAGCCTGCGCGAGGCCTTGGAACGGGTACTGCGCCTCTTGTCCGTTGGTTCAAAGCGCTTTCTTACTAATAAGGTTGATCGTTCGGTCAGCGGTCTGGTGGCCCAGCAGCAGTGCTGCGGCCCCCTGCAGCTCACTGTGGCCGATGTGGCAATAATGGCGCAGAGCCACTTTGCTTTGGGCGGTATTGCTACGGCCATTGGTGAGCAACCCATCAAGATGCTGATTGATCCGGCGGCAGGTGCCCGCATGGCCGTGGGCGAGGCGCTCACCAACCTGGTGTGGGCAAAAATTGATGATCTGGAGCAGGTGAAGTGCTCGGCCAACTGGATGTGGGCCCCCAAACTGCCCGGCGAAGGAGCTGCCCTGCGGATGGCAGCCGAAGCCATGGCCCAGGCCATGATCAGCCTGGGCATCGCGGTGGATGGCGGTAAAGACAGCCTTTCTATGGCCGCCCGGGTGGGGGATGAACTGGTGAAATCGCCGCGGGAACTGGTGGTTTCCGTGTATGCGGTCATGGCCGATATACGCAAAAAACTGACTCCAGATATCAAGGAGCTGGATTCAGTGCTGCTCCTGGTGGATTTGGCGCCGGGTAAACAGCGCCTGGGTGGTAGTGCCCTGGCCCAGTGCTTTGGCGCTCCCCTTGGCACACTGGGCGATGAAACGCCAGACCTCGATGATCCTGCTCTGCTGCGCCGGGTCTTTTTGGCCGTGCAGGAGCTTATTGCCGCCGATCTTGTCCTTTCCGGCCACGATCGCAGCGACGGCGGCCTGATCACCACGCTTTTGGAAATGGCCTTTGCCGGCAACTGTGGTTTGCAACTGGCCCTGCAGGGGCAGGCCAACCCGGTGGCAGCCATGTTTGCCGAAGAGTTGGGCCTGGTGCTGGAATGCCGCTGGTCGCAACTGGCCGAAGTGAAAGAACGCCTGGGTGCTGCTGGAGCAATGGTGAGTGTGTTGGGCACCAGCACTGCCAAAAAGGCCATCACCATCCAGTACAATGGTCAGCTCGTGCTGGATGAATCCATGGTGCTGCTGCGCCAGTGGTGGGAGGAGACCAGCTACCAGCTGGAGCGTTTGCAGGCCGATCCCGCCTGTGCCGAGGAGGAGCGCATCATCAGTCTGGATCGCAGCGGGCCCAAGTATCAGCTGAGTTTTACGCCCCAGCCAACCGCAGTCAGCATCCTTTCGGCCAAAAACAAGCCCAAGGTGGCGGTGCTGCGCGACGAGGGTACCAACTCGGATCGCGAGATGAGTGCGGCCTTCTACAGCGCGGGCTTTGCCCCCTGGGATGTCACCATGAGCGATCTCCTGACTGGTCGAGTAAATTTGGCTGATTTCCGCGGCATTGCCGCTGGTGGCGGATTTTCCTACGCCGATGTGCCGGAAAGCGCCAAGGGCTGGGCAACCACCATTTTGTTTAACCAGCGCCTGCAGGATCAGTTCCAGGCCTTTTACGAACGGCCCGACACCTTTACCCTGGGGGTGTGCAATGGTTGTCAGCTCTTTGCACTGCTGGGCTGGGTGCCCTGGCAGGGCTTGCGTGCCGAAGAGCAGCCGCGCTTTGTGCACAACCGTTCCGATCGTTTTGAATCCCGCTGGAGTACGGTGCGGGTACAGCCCAGCCCGGCCATCATGCTGACGGGTATGGAAGACCTGGTCTTTGGCATCCATGTGGCCCATGGCGAGGGCCGGCTGCATTTTCCCGATGCACTGGTTCGCGAACAGGTGCGGGTGGAACGGCTGGCACCGCTGGTTTATGTGGATGACAGTGGTCGGGCCACCGAAGCCTACCCCTTCAATCCCAACGGTTCAACAGACGGTTTGGCCGGCCTCTGCTCGCAGGATGGCCGCCACTTGGCCCTGATGCCGCATCCGGAGCGAATTTTCCTCGCTTGGCAGGCGCACTGGCTGCCGCAGGAACTGCAGCATCTTACGGTGAGTCCCTGGTTGCGGATGTTCCAGAATGCCTACCACTGGTGCATGGGATAATGCGGCAGCGCTTATGTAATGCTTATGCAGCACTTATATAAGGCAGCGCTTGGCAGCTGTTGCCAAGATTTTTAATCGTACCCGAAGGGATGGGGCTAGAGCGATAAAGACATGGTGCCAGGGGGTGGTGGAGCTTCCACCCTGGCCACCCTGGCACTGTGCAGCAGGTTAATGGTCAATCAGGGCATCTGTGGTATAGAAAAGCCCTTGTCCATGGCATCATGGCATGGCCATCGGATGGGCAGAGCGATGCTCACCGGTCACCACGAGGCGCAGGTCGGTTTTCGCCTTCAAACCGATTTCGTCCTCAAACAAAGCGCAGACCGCAATCCGGACAGAGGGGGGCATTGGTGGCAAAGAGGCAGCCACAGGCAGGGCAGGCTGCCTGGCCCACCTCCACCTCAAAGACCGCTCCGGCCAGGTTCCTGTTGTGGATATGATCCAATAAACCGGTGGATTGCCGGTGCTCCTGCTCAAGCGCAGCCAGCACCAGCGTCAGTTCACTGGTTCGCACCCTGAGTTCCACCTCTGGCCCACGGCAGCCTTTGGCGCAGCAGCCATCTGCCCCGGGTGTCAGTAAAGAGGCCATGCCGCTGGCACGCAGGTAATCCTGCAGCTGCCGCATCTGCAAAACCGGCCCCCGTCGCACCGCGGTCAGCTCTTCGTGGGCCTCAATTTTCCTGTACTGCGGCCCAGCCCCTTGGGCGCCAGACTTTGCCAGCTGCGCACCAGACACCAACGCCACCTGGCACTCGGCACAGATGCTGATCTCTGGCCGGTACTCGTCTCCACACTGCGGGCAATACATGCAATCCGCTTCAAACTGACGTGGCAAAGCCATGGCTGCACCCCATGTTAAAGAATGTATCTGCTTAAATCTTCGTTTTTAGAAATGTCTTCGAGCTGGCGGCGCACATAGTCGGCCTGCACCAGCACCCGGCCCTCATCCCGCTCAGAGGCTGTAAAGGAGATGTCATCCAGCACCCGTTCAATAATGGTGTGCAAACGGCGTGCGCCAATATCTTCGGTCTTCTGGTTCACCTCCATGGCAATGCGGGCCATTTCGCGAATAGCTGCATCCTCAAAGGCCAGCTCAATGCCTTCGGTGGCCAGCAGGGCCGTATATTGGCGGATGAGCGCGTTCTGCGGCTCGGTGAGGATGCGGTAAAACTCCTCCTCGCCCAGGGCATGCAGGTTTACCCTGATGGGAAAACGGCCCTGCAACTCGGGCGCCAAATCCGAAGGCTTGCACAGATGAAAGGCGCCACTGGCAATAAACAGGATGTGATCAGTCTTCACCGGGCCATACTTGGTGCTCACAGTGGTGCCTTCCACAATGGGCAGCAGATCTCGCTGTACCCCCTCGCGGGAAACCTCGGCCGAACTGCCACCACTGCCGCCACGCGAGGCGATCTTGTCGATTTCATCCAAAAAGATGATGCCGGTCTGCTCGGTGCGGCGGATGGCCTTTTCCACCACACTGCCCTGATCCACCAGGCGCTGGGCCTCTTCTTTGCGCAGGTATTCCAGCGCCTCGGGCACCTTGACCTGCCGCCTTTCCTTTTTGCCGGGAAACATCTTGGTAAAGGCCTCCTGCATGGAACTCTGCATCTCCTCCATGCCTGGCACCGTAAAAATTTCAACCGATGGAGACGAGCCGCCAGCCGGCATTTCCAGCTCCAGGTTGCGTTCGTCCAACTCGCCCCGGCGCAGCATGGCCCGGAAACGTTCGCGGGTGTCTGTTGCCCCATTGCCTGCTGCAGGCTTGCCAGCCGTATCATAGCCCAGCTCGATCACGGTTCCCTGGGGGTCATGGCCTCCAGGTCTGGGGGCAGGCCTGGGTGTGGTTGATGGTGGCAGAAGTAAATCGAGCAGGCGTTCTTCGGCCTGGGTTTTGGCCTGTGTGCGCACCTGCTCCTCTTCTTCCCTGGTAACCATGTTCACTGCCAGCTGGGTGAGATCGCGGATCATGGATTCCACATCCCGGCCCACATAGCCCACCTCGGTAAACTTAGATGCCTCTATCTTGAGAAAGGGGCTCTGGGCCAGTTGTGCCAGGCGGCGGGCGATTTCGGTTTTGCCCACACCGGTGGGGCCAATCATGATGATGTTTTTGGGTGCAATTTCCTCGCGCAGGGGAGGCTCCACCTGCTGTCTGCGCCAGCGGTTTCTCAGGGCAATGGCCACCGAGCGTTTGGCCTCGGGCTGGCCGATTACGTAGCGATCCAGTTCGTCCACCGTTTCCCTGGGGGTCAGGGAGGTGAAATGATGCTTCTTCATATTTTTTCCACCACAATGGTGCTGTTGGTATAGATGCAGATGCCTCCGGTTATGGCCAGGGCCTCGCGAACAATGGCCTCGGCATCAAGATTGGAATGCATGACCAGTGCCTTGGCTGCAGCCTGGGCATAGGGTCCGCCAGAACCAATGGCCAAAATACCGTCATCTGCCTCAATCACATCACCTGTGCCGGAAAGCAGCAGGGAATGCTGGGCATCCACGGCAATGAGCATGGCTTCGAGTCGGCGCAGCATCCTGTCGGTGCGCCAGTCTTTGGCCAGCTCCACCGAGGCGCGCATGAGGTTGCCGTTGTATTGCTCCAGTTTCTCTTCGAGCCGGTCGTGCAGGGTAAAGGCGTCGGCAGTGGCTCCGGCAAAGCCGGTGATCACCTGGTTTTTGTACAGCCTGCGCACCTTGTGTGCCTGGTGTTTGATAATGGTGTTGCCCAGGGTAACCTGACCGTCGCCGGCCACAGCCACTTGGCCCTGATGGCGCACCGCAAGAATGGTGGTGGAACGGATGCGTTGCATAAATATGTGTGGAAGTAGTGGAGGGAATAATAAAATAATGAATAGAGCAGTTTAGTGCCGTGTTTTTCTCAATGAGCACAGGTAAACACGCTCTCCACAGCAGTCAAGCCACACAAGGTTAATGAACACATCAAGGTTTCATATTTAACATGCTGAATTATCGTAAATATATGGGCGTATCAAAAAAACGTGCAACCCGCGTCGCGTGGGTCATTGCGTGGGTCATATTGGCTGGCGCTTCCATCTCCCCTAATTCGTAGGTTGGCGCTGAGCGCAGCGAAGCTCAACACAAGGTTGTTGTTGAATGCAAAGCGTGGATTGTGGGCATCCCCTGCTGTTGGGCTTCATCAAAGATTCAGCCCAACCTACCGGATATAACCTGCCACAATATCGTATAATTCGTAGGTTGGCGCTGAGCAAGGCGAAGCCCAACACAAGGTTGTTGTTGAATGCAAGGCGTGGATTGTGAACTTCCCCAGCTGTTGGGCTTCATCAAAGATTCAGCCCAACCTACCGGATGTACGAACAAGGTGTATCATAATGCAGGTCGGCGCTGAGCACAGCCAAGTCTATCAAAAAAAGCTGCATAATAATGAGCTTCATTCTCCGTATGAGCTCAACATATCCATCTCCCCGTATCCCCAATCTTCTGGTAACGCCCCCTCTGCAATATACTGATGAATGGAAGAAAAGGGCCAATCCGCTGGCCGCGCCGTATAGCCATGTTTCACCGGGTTGTAATGGATATAATCAACGTGGTGCTGTAAATCTGTTTCGTTTCGGATTTGATGTTCCCAATACCGACGTTGCCAAATACCCCGTTCCCGTTTGCGTGCACGGCTGGGGCAGATGGATTCGGTCTTGGGCAGTGCGCGGGAAAAACACGCCTTGATGAGCGACCAACGAAGCGGGTAATTGGTGTCATTCTGCGGCAGTTGCCAGATGGCATGGAGATGTTCAGGTAGAACCACCATGGCAACAATGGTAAAAGGATGGTTTTGACGTACACGCCGTACTGCTTCGCGTAAAATATCAATATGCCGAACAAGCAAATCTTGTTTGCGGTTTATCAAGACAACCGTAAAAAAAACGTGCCGCCTTCTACCCAGGCGCGTCGATACCGCATAATCTCCCCCTGCATTGTCATTGTATATGGTTTTTCATCATGCCATCCAATATCTCGTAAGCTCCTACCGAATATACGAACAAGTTGTACCATAATGTAGGTTGGCGCTGAGCGCAGCGAAGCCCAACAAAAAAAGCTGTTGTCGAATGCAAAGCGTGGATTGTGGGCATCCCTGCTGTTGGGCTTCATCAAAGATTTAGCCCAACCTACCGGATATAACCTGCCATAATATCGTATAATTCGTAGGTTGGTGCTGAGCGCAGCGAAGCCCAACAAAAGGTTGTTGTCGAATGCAAGGCGTGGATTGTGGACATCCTCAGCTGTTGGGCTTCATCAAAGATTCAGCCCAACCTACCGGATATAACCTGCCACAATATCGTATAATTCGTAGGTTGGCGCTGAGCAAGGCGAAGCCCAATACAAGGTTGTTGTTGAATGCAAGGCGTGGAATGTGAACATCGTCAGCTGTTGGGCTTCATCAAAGATTCAGCCCAACCTACCGAATATACCAACAAGTTGTACCATAATGTAGGTTGGTGCTGAGCACAGCGAAGCCCAACAAAAGGTTGTTGTCGAATGCAAGGCGTGGATTGTGGACATC
>JABMJC010000101.1 GCA_013201405.1 Desulfobulbaceae bacterium | reverse complement strand
AGGGGGCGTGGACGCCACCCCTGGCCAAGAGAGCAAAAGGCTCCAGCCACTCTCCACCCCTGTGCAGGCAAGAGGCGCTGCGGCCAGCGCTACCCAGGACACAGCCCGGGAAATGATCCGGGCGGAAAATCTCGTGCGCCGCTTCGGCTCCTTTGTTGCTGTGGATCAGGTCAGCTTCCGAGTGGAGCAAGGCGAAATCTTCGGCCTGTTGGGCGCCAACGGTGCAGGTAAAACCACCACCTTTCGCATGCTCTGTGGCCTGTTGCCCATTTCCAGCGGCCTGTGCACGGTTGCCGGGGTCAACCTGCGCAGTGCAGCCTCGACCGCCCGCGCCAAGATCGGCTACATGGCGCAAAAATTTTCCTTGTACGGCAACTTGAGTGTTATGCATAACCTGCGTTTTTTCAGCAGCGCCTACGGACTGGCCGGCAAACAGCGCAGCAAGCGTATCCAGTGGGCCCTGGACAGTTTTGATTTGCACGATTTTACCGATACGCCCAGCCAGGCACTGCCTCTGGGGTACAAACAGCGCCTGGCCCTGGCTGTGGCACTTATGCATGGGCCAGAGGTGCTTTTCCTTGATGAACCCACCTCAGGGGTCGATCCACTGGCCCGGCGCGAATTTTGGCAGCTGATCAACCAGGTGGCTGAACAGGGTGTAACCGTGCTGGTCACCACGCACTTTATGGAAGAGGCCGAACACTGTGACCGACTGGTGATCATGGCCGAAGGCCGGGTTCTGGCCGAAGGGACTCCAGAACACATGAAGCGCGAGTATGGCGGCCACGCAGAGGCCAGCATGGAAGATGCCTTCATCGGCCTGGTCAAAAATAAACAGCATCAGGAGGCAGGGTCATGAAACCCGGACGATCAATGCGCCTTGTCGGGCTGATTCGCAAAGAGTGGCTCCAGGTGATGCGCGATCCTTCCAGCCTGGCCATAGCCCTGGTGTTGCCCCTGGTACTGCTCTTCATCTTTGGGTATGGCGTGTCGCTGGATGCGAAAAACATTTCCATTGCCCTGGTGGTGGAGCAGCCTGGCAGCGCAAGCAATGCCTTTGCCGCCTCTTTTTACCACAGTCCGTACTTCCAGCCGCGCCAGATGCGCAACATGCAGGAAGCGGAAGAGGCGCTTCAGCGGGCAGAGGTGCAGGGCATTGTCTGGCTGCGCAGCACCTTTGATGCCGACTATCTTTCCCGCTCCAATCCGCCCATCGGAGTGATTGTCAATGGAGTGGATGCCAATACCGCCCGCTTGGTGGATGGCTACATTCAGGGTATCTGGTTTGGTTGGCTGGATAAGCAGGCAGAACTGAGCGGTACCCAGTTGAAACCGCCACTGCAACTGGAGCAGCGCATCTGGTTCAACCCCGAGGTGCGCTCCACCGACTACCTGGTGCCAGGGGTGGTGGCCGTGGTCATGACTTTGATCGGTTCCTTGCTCACCGCCCTGGTCATTGCCAGGGAGTGGGAGCGGGGCACCATGGAAACCCTCTTGGTCACCCGCATTTCCGTGATCGAACTCCTGGCCGGCAAACTGATTCCCTACTTCATTTTGGGCATGGCCGGCCTGTTCATCTCCCTGGTCATGGCCCGTATCCTCTTTGCCGTGCCCATGCGGGGCTCCCTGTTGCTCCTGCTTGCGGTCTCCGCGCTCTTTCTCTTAGTGGCCCTGGGCATGGGCCTGGCCATCTCCACCCTGTTCCGCAGTCAATTTGTTGCTGCCCTGGTGGCCCTGGTGGTCACCTTTTTGCCCGCCTTTCTCCTCTCCGGGTTTATTTTTGATATCCGCAGCATGCCGCTGATCATCCAGGGCATTACCCGCCTCATTGCTGCCCGCTACTATGTGGCCATGCTGCAAACCCTGTTCTTGGTCGGCGATGTCGGCTCCATCATGCTGATCAACTCGTTGTATCTTGCGCTCATGGCCATATTTTTCCTGGCCATTACCTATATCAAAACCGACAAGCGGCTCGACTAAACCATGATTGGGCGTATCAAGGCACTGATTCTCAAGGAATTTCTGGCCATCTTTCTGGACAAGGCCAGCCGCATGGCGATTATTGTACCGCCGATCATCCAGCTCTTTGTTTTTGGCTATGCTGCCACCTTTGACTTGAACCGGGTACGGCTTGCCATTTTCAATGAAGATTCAGGTGCCCTTTCCCGCGAACTGATCGGCCGCTTTCAAGGCAATCCCACCTTTGAACTGGTGGATTTTCTTCATTCAGAAAAGGAAATCAATACCCTGATCGATACCCAAAAAACCCTGATGGTACTGCGCATCAGCAGCGACTGCTCGCGCCAAGCAGCCAGGGGAGAAAGTTGTCCGGTGCAGGTTTTGATCGATGGCCGCAACTCCAACACCGCTATGCTGGCACTCAACTATGTGCGGGCCATTGTAACGGATTTCAACCAGGACCTCATGCATCAACAGGGACAGAGCATGCCGGCCCGCCTGGCAGTGCGCGCCTGGTTCAACCCTAATTTGGAAAGTCGCTGGTTCATTGTACCGGGAATCATCGCTCTGTTGGGCATGATTGTCACCCTGGTGGTGACCGCCCTGTCGGTGGCACGCGAACGGGAAGACGGCACCTTTGACCAGTTGCTGGTCACGCCACTGCCACCCTGGGAAATCATGGTGGGCAAGTCGGTGCCCGGCTTGCTGGTTGGTTTGGTAGAGGTCAGTATCATCATTGCCCTGACCATGGTCTGGTTCAAAATTCCTTTGCAGGGCAGCCTGCTGACCCTGTATCCGGCATTGGTGGTCTACCTGCTCTCGGTCATTGGCGTGGGCCTGATGATCTCCTCCTTTTCCACCACCCTGCAACAGGCGCTTCTGGGCTCCATCCTCTTCATTGTGCCTGCTGTGACACTCTCGGGCTTTACCACGCCCATTGCCAACATGCCGCAGTGGATGCAGCACCTCACTGTGATCAACCCCATGCGCTATTTTTTGATTGTAGTACGGCGGGTTTTCCTCGAAGGTACGGAAATCCGTTTTTTGGTCAATGAAATCTGGCCCATGGCCATAATTGCCATCTGCACGCTCTCTCTGGCCACCTGGCTGTTCCGCCATCGCCTGCATTGAAGTGGAAAATATTTCATAGCGTTTGCCTGCCACATATCCTATAAGAAGATATTGATCCTGCATAAACTACAATGCTCTGAACAGTGACAGCGTGCCTGCTTCCCAGCAGCAGTTTTACATGCAAAACATTCGTCTGACAGTACCCGGAAAGCAGGGCAGACCGGTCAAGGCTGCACACATTTTTTTATATAGAATGTTCAAAAGATACGCCGTGGATAAAAGTCAGATGAAGGCTTCGATGGTGCATTGTATCCACCAGATAGGCAGCCACATCTGTTATACACAAACCCGACGCTACAGCGGCCAAGCAGGCAACAGGAAAACTGCTTTCGCCACAGATGCGCAGCAGTGAGGCAAATACGCCAAGCTGGTTTCCCTCTAGACTCCCATGACTACCCTTACCTCACTGGGCTTTATCGGTGGCGGCCAGATGGCAGAAGCCTTGGTGCGCGGCATTTTGGCAGCCGGCCTCCTTGCTCCGGAGCACATTCACGTACTGGAGCCAAATAAAAAACGCATGGCCAGCCTGCAAAGTCACTACAGCATACAGACGGCTGCAGACGAGGCAAGCCTGTGCGCCAGCAGTCAGGTGCTTGTGGCAGCCATCAAACCGCAGATAGCCCAACAGGCACTGGCCAGCTATGCGCCACATCTTGACCGTGGCCATTTGCTCATCTCCATTATGGCGGGCATCCCCTTATCCAAACTACGCCAATATGCCGGAGGCCAGGTTCGCCTAATCCGCGCCATGCCTAACACCCCGGCCCTGGTGTTGGCAGGAGCTACTGCCTACACTCCCGCAGCCTCGGCCACAAAGGAGGACTGCGCGCTTGCCCAGGCCATTTTTAATGCCGTGGGTCAGAGCCTGGAGCTTGCAGAGCAGCAACTGGATGCGGTCACAGGCCTCAGCGGCAGCGGGCCAGGGTATATATTCACCTTTCTGGAGGCGCTCATCGATGGCGGTGTACTAGCTGGTCTACCCCGATCAGCTGCGGAACGGCTTGCCCTGCAAACCCTATATGGCACGGCCAAGCTCGCCCAGGAAAGCAAGGAACACCCTGCCGTGTTAAAGGGCACGGTCACCTCTCCGGGCGGCACTACCATTGCCGGTATCCATACGCTGGAACAGGGCGCGTTCCGGGGCATAGTCATGGAGGCGGTGCAACAGGCCACCCAACGTGCCCGGGAATTGGGCGGATGAACATTCGCTTTGTTGGCATCATTGTCCGACCGGACAGTCCACAGGCCGAGGAAAAGGGAAGGGAATTGGCACAGTGGTTGAATCAGCAGGGCATTGCCACCGCAGAACAGAACAAAATAGATCCAGCCATGGATCTGCTCATTGTTCTGGGCGGAGATGGCAGTCTCCTGCATATAGCCGATAGTGCCAGCCAACACGGCCTGCCAGTGGTGGGGGTCAACATGGGCCACCTCGGTTTTCTCTCGGAAATCGCGGTGGACGAAATGTTCCAGGCACTGGCCATGGTTCTTGCGGGTGAATCCCGCATTGAAAAACGCATCATGCTCAAGGCCTATATCATCAATGGTGCCAGCGGCGAGATCAGCGAAGCAGTGCGTGGCCTCAACGAAGTAGTCATTGTCAAGGACAGCACTGCTGCTATGATCCGCCTGCGCTGCTGGGCAAACAAGGAATATATCACCACCTACCGGGCCGACGGGCTCATAATTGCCACACCCACCGGTTCTACCGCCTATAACCTCTCTGCCGGTGGCCCACTGGTGCATGCCGAACTCGACAGCATTGTTCTCACCCCTATCTGTCCCTTTATGCTCGAGTCCAGGCCAGTGCTTTTGGGCAGCGACACCCGCATCACCGCGCACCTGCTCACCCCTGCGGGTGAGGTCAAGGTAATTGTGGATGGCGAGTTGCGCTGGCGCATTACGGAAAACGACTATCTCCTGGTGCACAAGGCAGAGCGTCCGTTTTTGGTGGTGAGTTCTCCCTGGAAGAGCTACTTCAACATCCTGCGCACCAAGCTCAACTGGGGCGGTGATCCCATTGACCTGCCCTTGCCGGAAAAGGTGTGCAAACACTGCTGAACCTGCTCGCCGACCTGCTGCCTGCCCTTAACGCTTTTTGAGGACTCTGGTGGTCTGTGTATGCCTGTGACCAGGGCACTCTGGCACGCTTGTACTCTGCGCAGCACTCAACCTGGCCAGGCTGAAACCCACTTGTGCCATGCTCGCTTTGCAGGGCCAAACCGCAAAACAGACACGCCATCTGCCCAGCAAGAAGACAATCCTGAAATGCATAATTTTCAGTGTCTTTTTCAACTGCCTGTGCCCTGCAACTGACAGCCACCCCAACCTGCACAGGAAATTATCCGGCAGAAAACAGGAAAACGGAGTATAAACAAAACAAGAAGCTCCCTAGTGCCCTGGTGCACTCCAAGGGAAACATGCCTGTTTCCGGTTATATACGAGGAATGCGAGGAGGATGCGAATGAACAGGAAAGTAGTCATCATTGGCGCAGTGGCCGCTGGCCCCAAGGCAGCTTGCCGTTTGAAACGTCTGCAGCCCGATTGGGATGTTCTCATGCTGGATCAGGACAGCCTGATCTCCTATGGCGGTTGCGGCATCCCCTACTATGTCAGTGGTGATGTTTCTGATGAGAGCGAGTTACGCTCCACCAGCTTTCATATGGTGCGCGACAAAAACTTTTTTGAACACGCCAAGGGGGTGGAAGTTCGTACCCGTACCAAGGCGCTCGCCATTGACCGCAATCAAAAAACAGTACGGGTGGAGTACCTCGACACCGGGCAGGAGGAGGATATACACTACGATACCTTGCTGCTGGCTACAGGTGCACAACCCTTTGAGTTGCCCATTCCTGGTGCACAGCTCGATGGGGTGTTCACTGTTTCCGATCTGCACAAGGCCATCGAAATTCGCAAACGTATTGCCGCTGGCAAGGTGAGCAAGGCGGTGGTAATCGGTGGAGGCGCCATTGGCATAGAAATGGCTGAAGCCCTGACCGATCTTTGGGGTATTGAAACCTCCCTGGTGGAACTGGAACCCAGGCTTTTGCCCGGTGCCGTGGATTCGCACTTTGCTGCCATGCTCAAGCACCACCTGGAAGAACAACAGGTCCAGGTCTTTACCGGAGAATCGGCGTTGTCCATCATCGACAATGGTACAGGGACAGTGGCCGGCATCCAGACCAACATGCGCACCCTGGAGGCGGATCTGGTTATCATGGCCGTGGGGGTGCGGCCCCGCAGCGAATTGGCCCGCGCTGCCGGGTTGGATGTCACCTCTTGGGGGGCGATCAAGGTCAACCAGCGCTTGCAGACCTCCGATCCAAACATTTACGCTGCTGGCGACTGCATCGCCACCACCAGTCTGGTCACCCGACGGGAAACCTACGCGCCCTTAGGGTCACTCGCCAACCGCCAGGGCCGTATTGTTGCGGACAATATCGCTGGTCAGCCTGCGGTATTCAAGGGGGTGTGCACCTCGTTCATCATGAAAGCCTTTGACCGCTGCATTGGCGCCACTGGCATCAGCTACGAGGCCGCCCTGTTCGAAGGCTTTGATGCCGACTATGCCCTCACCTCGCCCTCGGACCGGGCCCACTTTTTTCCTGGTCAGGCAGTGGTGATCCTGCAGTTGGTCTTTGACCGGAAATCACGACGCATTCTTGGTCTGCAGGCCTTTGGCAACATGAACGACTCCATCTCTGCCCGGGTGGATGCCGCAGCAGCGCTGATTGCCGAAGGCGGAACCATCGAGGATTTTGGCACCCTCGAGATGGCCTATGCCCCGCCCTTTGCCGCGGCCATCGACTCCATCAACGCCGCAGCCTATGTGGCAGAAAACATGTGTGACAACCGGTTGCGCCGGGTGCATCTCAACCATTTTTTGCGTTGGGTGGACAACATGGACAGCGAGCCCGACTGGGTGGTGATTGATTTGCGCCATCCCAAGGAAGTCGAGCCATATGGCGAGCGTTTTGGTGTGGACAAGTGGATATCACTGCCCTACGAACAGGTGCGCAACCGCCATGACGAGCTGCCCACAAATAAACACTGTATTCTGATATGCAATGCCGGCACCCGCTCCTACGAGGTACAGGTCTTTCTCGATGCGGTTGGCAAAAAAGATACCCTGGTGCTGTGCGGCGGTTTGAATGTTATCAGCCGTATGGGGGTGAGCTGGTACGGAGGAGGACAGGAAGGGTAAAAAACCTATGGCCGCAAGGCCTCAAGATAGGCAGGAAGGCGGTCGAAATAGCGCCCCACGTCTTCGGGCCGGTGGGCATCTGAACCTGGAGACAGGGGGATGCCCAAGGCCAGGGCCGCGGTGATGATCCAGTCAGCCGGGAAAGGATTGCCGCGGTAGTCAAAGCCCGAGGTGTTGATCTCCAGGGCCATGCCCTGTTCGCGTACCGTCGCAAGCAGGGTGTGAATCTGCTGCCGGTGTTCCTGGTTGAAACGTACACCGGGCATATGCCTGAGTGCAGCATCCAGATGGCACAGCAACGTACAGGGCAGGTTACGCACTGCTTTGATGAGTGTAGCAAAATACCAGCTCAGTACTGTATCTGCGCCAATGGCGGCCAGCTGACCCAGGCTTTCCGGACGCTTGCTGAGCAGGTTGAAATGTTGGTCGCCGTGAGGATAAAAGTGGCAGGATAAACCAATACTGTCCCAGGGGCGTTCCTGCAGCTTTTCGCGCAGCAGTGCCACTGCATCTGAATTGCAGCCCACCTCCACACCAAGTCGTATTTCAATTTGTCCCTGGTAGACCTGGCGCAAACGCTCGCCTTCTGCAAAGTAGTAGTCAAAGTCGGTCTCCTCCAGCCAACTGCGATGAGGATACCGTATCTTCACCTCCATGTGTTCAAGAAAGGTCAGGCTGCGCAGCCCCTTGCGCACGGCAGCCTGCACATACTCCTCCATGCTTCCACTGGCATGCCTGCACAAAAAGGTATGTACATGGCCATCACGGGAGGTATCAACAAGGGGCTGGGGCTGAAGGGCAGAACGCATCATGGGTGGGGAAAGGGCAAAAGTGGTTAACCTAGAAGAAAGAAACTGCCATCTCAGGCATTGCCCTTGGGAAAAAAATGCAGCACCCCATCAATATCCGAGGTATCGCAAACTTCGCCGAGTTCCATGTCAAGGTCAAAGAAAAAATCACTCCCTTCCATCTCAACCGACAAGGCAGGCCCATCGGGCAAGTGGTAGATCAGGGTACTGACCTTACTCATGTCAACGGGATAATGGAACAAGCGGGTCATCATCATTGTATCATCCATGGGAACACTGTTACGTTCAAAAAGGTGAAAACAGGCTTGTTGCGTACAGCAATCTGCTGATCTTGCGCCATTGTCTGGCCCTGACCAGGTTTGCTGCCGCAACGACATCTCAATATACCATAAGATGCCTGATAAAATTTGACAGCTAAAAAACACATGGTAAGATGGATGCTCCTATTTTCACCA
>JABMJC010000100.1 GCA_013201405.1 Desulfobulbaceae bacterium | reverse complement strand
CTTGGCAAGGCTCGGTGATTACCTTACCAGCACCAGCACAGTGCGGACAGGGTGTGCTCACTTGAAAAAACCCCTGGGATCGCAAGACCTGCCCACGGCCGTGGCACGTTGCACAGGTTTGCGGTTTGTGGCCCGGGCGGGAACCAGAACCTTCACAGGTCCAGCAGGTTTCCCGTTTGCTGATCTCCACCTCCTTGTTGACCCCATGGACCGCCTCCATGAAGGAGATCTGCAAATCGTAGCGCAGATCCGCACCCTGCACCGGCGCATTGGGATCTTGACGACGGCCACGGCCGCCGCCAAAGCCGAAGATATCGCCAAACATCTCGTTGATATGCGAAAAGATATCTTCGCTGCTGCCAGGCCCGCGATACCCGCTGCTCCGCAGACCATCCTTACCGTACACGTCGTAGATGCGGCGTTTTTGCGGATCGCTTAAGACCTCGTAGGCCTCTGCTGCCTCTTTAAAACGCATTTCCGCCTCGGGATCACCGGGATTACGGTCCGGATGGTACTTCATTGCCTTCTTGCGATACGCCTTTTTAATGGCTTCGCCCGAGGCATTTTTTTCCACCTCAAGAATTTCGTAATAGCTCGCGTTCATCTTGCCTCAGCAGCCGGCGACACCTGGCGGCTGTCTGTCTCCTGGGACTCTTCGCTCTTCTTCCCTTTTTTATTCTTTGCACCCAACTCGTGGATATTATCCAAAGATACTTTTCCTGCCGCCACCTCACGCAGGGTCATGACCACTTCCTTATTTTTGCCCTCAACCAGAAACGGTTCACCCTTGCGGTGCTGGCGGATACGCTCCACAACCAGATGAATCAGGGCGAAACGGTTACCATCTGCAACCTGTTTCAAGCAATCTTCGACTGTAATACGCGCCATACACTTCCTCCCAGAAGAAAAATCCCGGAGAACCGTCTCCAGGATTTATCTTGTCACTATCCTTCATGTATCGAGTTAAAATTCACGGAAAGCCGGTAATGCATACATGCATCACGACTTTGGGATAAGCATTTTTCACCGCTTAGCAAGGCGGGAGCGGCCCAGGCAGTTTGCTTACCGAGGCGCAAATGGGTTGCGCAACAGCATGGTAGCCTCTCGCTCCGGGCCTACAGAAACAATAACCGGCGCCACCCCGCTCAAATCTTCGAGCCGATGCAGGTAGTCACGGGTAGCTTGGGGTAAATCGTTATAGGAACGAACGCCGGCGATGTCCTCGCTCCAGCCTGGCATGCGCTCATACACGGGCTGAGCCAGTGTAGCCTGGCGGATATTTTCAGGCATACGGTCAAAGCGCCTGCCTTCCACCTGATAGTGGGTAGCCATCTGCACTTCGTTCAGCCCGGAAAGGACATCGAGTTTGGTGACTGCCAGGCCAGTCAGGCCGTTTAGTCGAACGGCATCCGTGGCCACCACCGCATCAAACCAGCCGCAACGGCGACGGCGACCAGTAGTTGCGCCGAACTCATGTCCCTTGGTTTGCAGGTGCTGCCCAATGGCATCCTCTTCAGACAACTCCGTAGGGAAGGGGCCACTGCCGACCCTGGTAGTATACGCCTTGATAATGCCGATGACCTCATCAATATGCACAGGACTAAAGCCAGTGCCTGTGCAGGCATTGGCGGCCGTGGTGTTGGAGGAGGTCACAAAGGGATAGGTGCCATGATCCACGTCCAACTGCGTGCCCTGCGCGCCTTCAAAAAGAATGTGTTTGCCAGCTTTCCTGGCCTCATCCAGGGCCACGGACACAGTACCGATAAAAGGCGCCAGCCGCTCGGCAAGAGGTTCAAACTCTGCGACAATGGCAGCAGCGTCAAAGGGTTTTTGCCGGTACAGCTGGGTGAGCAGGAAATTTTTTTCCTCAAGAGAGGCAGCCAATTTCTCCCGGAACAGGGGCATATCCAGCAAGTCTCCCATTCTCAGACCTGTACGACCCACCTTGTCCATGTAACACGGCCCTATGCCGCGACCAGTGGTACCAATTTTCTGGTCAGCTTCCAAAACACCTTCTCGCGCCAGATCCAGCTGACGATGGTACGGCATGATCAGGTGGGCATTGGTGCTGATGAGCAAGCGCTCCGGGCTCACCACCATCCCCTTTTCAGCCAAGTGGTCCAACTCGTCGATCAACACCTGGGGATCAATCACCACTCCATTGCCAATGGCGCAGATTTTATCTTCGTACAGGATACCAGAAGGAATGATATGGAAGATGTACTGTTTGCCGTCGACCACCAGGGTGTGGCCGGCATTGTTACCGCCCTGAAAACGCACGACATAATCGGCATAGCGGGTGAGGAGATCAACCACCTTGCCCTTGCCTTCATCTCCCCATTGCGCTCCGACAACAATGACACTGGCCATGGTTCCTCCTACTGAGAACATGAAAACAGCCCGCACTGCAGTTGTCGGGCTTTTTATTCAAAAGAATAATGATAACAGAGTTTATACAAAAATCAAAGGACTGATTTTGTGTTGTCTGGCCCTTCCGTCTAGACAGCACCATAAAACACATCGGCCCAGGCGCATTTGCACCTGGGCCGATGTGTCGGTTATTGAACAAGAAAGTGAGCGGCTTAGTACGAGGTTTTGCGGACCATGTCCTTGCGGGTGGCATGGTCAAAAACGCCCTTTTCAGCCGCCTGCTTAAACCACTCGTTACGCAGACCATCAAGGAATCTGGTCTTCTCTGCAGCTTCCTTGGGCAAATCAATGCCAACTATGGCCTGCGCCTTCTCCTTGGTGGAAAAGTCCGGCGCCTCATAATCTGCTGCACCATACTTGGCCAGAATTGCCCGCAGTTTCACGCGCGCCTCCTGTCCGTAATTCACAGCGCCTGCCAAGGTGCGCAGAGTCTCCTCCGGAGCATGGAAGAATGCGCCGTGGCTGGCAACTGCAAAATCCCAGCGCCACTGGCCCTGGCGAATATCCTGCAGAACGGGCTGCATTTCCGTTTCAGTTGCACCCAACTCCCAAGCCTTGGCTGCCTCTAGATGCGCCCTAGCCAAGGCATCGGTGGCAGCCTTCGCCAGTTCATTCTTCCGCTCCAGTTTTTGCTGCACGAGTTGCTTAAAGCTTTCCTCGGTATCCTGATGACAATTCAAACAGGTGTTAGCAATGTTATCCAGTGGACTGCCCACATGATGGTTGGAGTATTTAACGCCTCCTTCACGCACATAGGGCATATGACAATCTGCACAGGACAAACCTTTGCGGAAATGAATACCGGTACGAAAAGTTTCGTATTCCGGATGCTGCGCCTTGAGGATGGGGGCACGGCTCAGCTTGTTGGTGAAGTCGGTAAAGCCATATTCATCGTAGTATGCTTCGATCTGTTCAGGTGAAAAACCTTTTTCCCAAGGCAGGGTGACAACTTTGGCCTCTTTTTTCTCACCCTTATCATCCCATTCGGTGGGCTTAAAGTAATACTCCACATGACACTGGGCACAGACCAAAGAACGCATGTCCTGGTGGGTGGCATTGGCATACTTGAGCGTACCTTCCGCATCCAGAGCGCGCTTGAGGAAGTCGCGGCCCACGGAGAGCTGCATGGTTTTCGGGTCGTGACAGTCGGCGCAGCCAACCGGGTTGACCATCTCATTGCCGTACTTGGCCCAGGCGCCGGTGAAATATTCCATTTCACCATCCCGCGCAATTATTCTAGGAACGTCCGGGGATTTGCAGGTCCAGCAAGCGGTCGGCTGGGGCCCGGTTTTATCATCCACTGGCGCACCGGTGCGCAGGGTATTATGGTTGTCTTCCAGCATGTAAAAATGGCCGCGCGGCGCATTGTAATCCTTGGAAAAGGCATATCCCGCCCACAAGATCACCAGGGCAGGACTATCCTTGAGCACATCGTCAACTTTATCGCTCTTGCGGGTCTGCATGTAGGAATCGTACTGGCGGGGATAGTGTTTAGCATACTCGGACGAACGGGATTCCCAGGCCTTCATCTCCGGAGTCGCGTTGATTCTGATCTGATCCGCCTTATTTCCCCGAATGGAAACGGTTAGCAGCATCATCAGCACAATGGCAAACGCAGCAAGGGTCGTGACAACAAATGATTTCTTCATACCGTTTCTCCTGTGATTACTTAATATCGTGCTCAAGGAAATTGTTTTGCGTGGCAGTCAGGTTGCGCATAAGGCCATGTGGCACCGTCCGATGGCACTCCCAGCAACGCCGGCCCATCTGAACCGTGCGATCTTCAAGGTTGCTATAGATGGCGCTGTTGTCCAACATCTGCGAAACTACGACACCATGGCAGCGGATGCAGTTTTCCTGAATACGATTGGCCGCATCATTGGTAATACGCAGGTTGTAGCCATACGTTTTGAAGGTCATGGCCCAGGAGTGACGCAAGCCATCCCTGGCCTTGGCCATCATCTTGTTCACAAAGGAGTCATGTGGCAGATGGCAGTCAACACAGACTGTGCGGGCGCCGTGGGAACTGTGCTGCCAGGTGGCATAGAGGGTATTCATTGGATGGCAGGTAATGCAGGCCTCTGCATCGTGCGACAGATAGGAGAGCATCTTTGACTCTCGCACCAGGTTGACAAACACAAGAAGTGCGGCCACCACCGAAAAAATGGCGACATAGGTCATGGTACTTTTCTTTTTCATAGGCAACCCTTGCTCATGGCCGGCTGAATACTTGTCTGCCCGGTGCAGATGCAGGCAGCTTTTCGGCCGCACACATGAGCACCTGCCCTCTCTCATCGCATGCTATTCAATAATTTCCATTGCATCAACATATTTTTTATCCTTTTTATCACTCTTTCTGATACACAAGCAAAACAACTCTATTACAGCAAGATATACCTGAGCTGACTTACATCTTGCCCGGGCGGGTCAGCATATCCCTTACAGGAAAACAAAACAGCTTACCATGCACAGTTACAAGCCAGGGTGCTCATCAATCCGCTCCGCACGGATGCAACGGGAAACACACATCGTTACCCTGATGATTCACAAATACTGCCAGAACCATCACCATCAACAAAAGACACTCTGCTCCGCCTGCAGCATGTTGCTGCGCTACGCTCTGGCCCGACTGGAGCACTGTCCTTTCCAGGAAAAAAAGAGTACCTGTGCCCAATGCCCCATCCACTGCTACAGTCCTAACAAGCGCCAACAAATCAAAGAGGTGATGCGTTATGCCGGTCCCCGCCTCATCTGGACCCATCCCTGGCTGGGTCTCATGCACCTGGTGAATGGCTGGCGCCAACCCCGTAGAAAAACCTGAGCCCTGGCGCATCCCCAGAAACCTGCTCGATATCCGCTCTTTGCCGGTGCACTATGCTTGGCATTACTGTACATAAAAAATACATACTACCAGCAAGTCGACGCAGGCCAGCAGGTAATCAGGATCAAATCAGAATCAAATAGGGAGCAAGTAAGTTATCCTAACCAATCCGCAACGAGCAGAGGACACACCATGCTTAAAAACGTGGATTTTTTCCAGCTAGAAAAAGGCAACCCATACACCGCCATGAAACGCAGCGAACTGGCTACCCATCTTGCCATGCTGCAGCGGCAATGCATCCACTTCAATATTCCAGTGCTGATCGCCGTAGAAGGCTGGGAATCCTCGGGCAAGGGGTATGTCATCAACGATCTGGTACGCGAGCTGGACACCAGGGCTTTTCAGGTGCACGTGTTTGAACGTGCCGGCGAAGAAGAGGAGCAGCGCTCCTTCACCTGGCGTTTTTGGACCCGCATTCCTGCCAAGGGTGATTTCGTCATCTTTGATCGCAGCAGTTACTACCACATGATGAACGATCTCAGCTTGAGCAAAAGCGAGCTCGAACAGCAAATCGCCTATATCCGCGATGCAGAGAAAATGCTGTACGACGACGGCACTATAATCCTCAAATTTTTTCTCAACATCGCCCAAAAAACGCAAAAGGAACGGATCAGTGACCTGGCCAGCGATGATAACCGCAAATTTTTAGTCACCAAAAACGACACCTCCCAGAACAAGCACTATCAAAAATACCAGGAACATTTTTCCCAAATTATGAACCTGTCGCACTTTGATTTCGCCCCCTGGCATCTGCTCTCGGCTGAAAACAGAAAGGCTGCCTCAAAATATATCTTGGGCACATCCATTCGCCTGCTGCAGGAAGGTATCGATCGCCACCTGGGCAAACAGAAGACAGCCACCACTTTTGTGCGTGCATATAACCAGCAAACCAGTTACCTGCACGACCTGAACACAGAACTGCGCCTGGAAGAAACCACCTACGAGGAACAGAGCAAAGCTTTGCAAAAACAAGCGCAGGAGCTGGCCTACGCGCTCTACACCAACAAGGTGCCCACCATTGTTGTTTTTGAAGGCACGGATGCAGCGGGCAAAGGCGGTGCGATCAAACGCCTGACCAAAAACATGGACCCGCGCGGCTACACCGTTAACCCCACCTCGGCCCCCTCGAACACGGACAAGGCCCACCACTATCTCTGGCGTTTTTACAACAACTTTCCCAGAAAAGGTCTGATGAGTATCTTTGATCGTTCCTGGTACGGTCGTGTTCTGGTGGAGCGGGTCGAAGAGCTGGCCAGCCCGGCGGAGTGGGAGCGGGCCTACGGCGAAATCACGGCCATGGAGCAGGAACTGGCGGATTTTGGCGCACTGATCCTGAAGTTTTTCATCTATATCGACAAGGATGAGCAGTACAAACGTTTTTTGGACCGGCAGGCAGACAAACCCTACAAGCTAACCGATGAAGACTGGAGGAACCGCAACAAATGGGATGCCTATATACTGACCGCCAACGAGATGATCGATCGCACCAGTACGGCCAGCGCCCCATGGATTTTGGTGGAAGGCAACGACAAGTACTATGCCAGAATCAAGGTGCTGGGCGAATTCATCGATCGGGCCAGGGCCAAGCTGCACACCGCAGGACACGGCAGATGAATCTGGCTTGAGTTTGGCTGTTTATGGATGGCAGGTTTGGCCTGTGCCTAGCTTGACAGCCTTATGCAAATCCCGTAAAGTTTTTCCTCTATTGGAATACGTTCAACCATATCCCTTTTGACCCGCACCGCAGCTGGTAAACGCTATGTTTGGCATCGGCCTGCCGGAAATGATCGTTATCTTTGTCGTCGCGCTGATCGTGGTCGGCCCCGACAAACTGCCCGAACTGGCCCGCTCGTTGGCCAAGGGCGTTCTGGAGTTGAAGCGGACCCTCAACGAGGTGCGCGGCAATTTTACCGAAGAGGAAGAAGCCCTGCACTCTGTGCGCGACGATCTCCGTAAAACCGCGGAAGACTTGCGCAAAAAGGTAATGCTGTCAGACGAACCTGACACCCGGAGATTGCCGACACCTTCGCAATCTGAGCCTGAAGCCGAGGCCGACTACCAGGAAATAGCCCAGCAACAAGGGCAGACACCCTCTCCCCCTTCTTTACCCCTAGAAGATCCACACAAAAATCAGTCCAAGGAAACCGCGGAAACTGCGCCAGATGCACCGCCTGCAGACGCCTTGGCTGAGCAACAAATCCCGGCAGATCCGGCAGAGAAGAACAAGGCGGAAACCCTTCCATGACGCCGTCTCTGGCTGCCTTTCGCCCGCATTATGCCGAACTGCGCACACGGCTTGTCCGGGTAGTTATCGCCATTGCCCTGTGCAGTGTCTTTGCCTACCTGTTCAAAGACCACCTAGTTGCCTGGTGCATGCGCCCGCTGCAAATCGCCTATCCCCAGGCGGGCAAGCTGGTGTACACCAGCTTGCCCGAGGCCTTTCTCAGTTATCTCAAGCTGGCCCTTTTGGCCGGCTTGATGCTCAGTTTTCCCTACCTGCTCCTTCAGGCGTGGATGTTTGTTGCTCCAGCCCTGGTGGACAAGGAAAAACACCTGGTCAGACAGGTGCTGCTGTGGGCCACTCTGCTCTTTATCGGTGGCGCCCTGTTTGCCTTTTTTATTGTCCTGCCGCGCCTGCTCTACTACTTTATGAGCTATGCCGGTCCAAACCTGATCCCCATGCTCAAGTTGGGCAAATACCTCACCTTTATTGCCCGCATGGTGCTTGCCTTTGCCCTGGCCTTTGAAATCCCCTTCCTCATGGTTATGGCCGTGCGCACCCAGCTCATTGGTCGCAGCCATTTTCGTGACAAAAGACTCTACTTTTATGCGGCCATCACCCTGCTCGCCTTTCTGCTCAGCGCTGGCGAGCTGACCGCCACTGTTCTTTTGACCCTGCCACTTTGGGGCCTGTATGAAACCGGTATCCTTGCCTGCCGATTTTTAGGTAAGCAACAGCCGTGATCCAAAAAGAACGCCTCATCGGTTGGCTAAGCCTCTTGGGTTCGGCCCTCTGCTTTTATCTAGCCACAGTTATCATCAGCTGGGGCAGGCCATATGTACGTGTCGATTCGTCTTTCTATGTCCTGGCTCGCTTTTTGTTCGGCCTGGTTCTGGTCAGCGCCACGTTGATTGCGGAAAGGCGACTGCCGCGCTGCCATAATGCGCACGCCATTGCCGGCCGTGCCTTCACCAATGCCGTGGCAGTGCTCTGCTTTTACAAAGCGGTTGAGGTCTCCACCGTGGCCAGCGCCAACATCCTCAAC
>JABMJC010000099.1 GCA_013201405.1 Desulfobulbaceae bacterium | reverse complement strand
CTGTTGTCCGATGCAGTGGAGTCCCTGGTCAATCTGGCCGGGGCCGTACTGGCACTGGTCATGCTGGGTTATGCTGCGCGACCAGCTGATGAAAAACATCCCTATGGCCACAGCAAGGCAGAGTATTTTTCCAGTGCATTCGAGGGCCTGCTCATCATCTTTGCTGCCTGCGCCATTATTATTGCGGCCACTCTCAGGCTGTTTCACCCCAAACCGCTGGAGCAGATGGGCATTGGCCTGGTGGTTTCGCTTATTGCTTCCCTGCTCAACTTTGCCACCGCCCGTATTTTGCTGCGCGCGGGCAGGCAATACGAATCCATCACCCTGGAGGCAGATGGGCAGCATCTGATGACCGATGTCTGGACTTCAGCGGGTGTTGTGTTTGGGCTTGTCTGTGCCTGGCTGACTGGCTGGCTCTGGATGGATGCCGTTATCGCCATCCTGGTGGGTTTGAATATCATCCGTATAGGCTGGGGATTCTTGCGACGCTCCTTTGACGGCCTCATGGATGCGGTGCTGCCTGCAGAAGAAGTGGAGCTTATTGAAAAGATTATGGCAACGTATCAGGAAAGGGGCATCGCCTTTCACGCGTTGCGTACCCGGCGTGCCGCGTCAAAACGTTTTGTGTCTGTCCACATGCTGGTGCCTGGAGAGTGGACCGTGCACCATGCGCATTGTCTGGCCGAAGAGTTTGAAAACAAGGTCCGGGCGCAACTAAAAAATACCTCGCTCATCACCCACCTGGAATCCCTGGAAGACAGCAGGTCGTTTGACCATGGCTAAAAAAGCAAGGCTGCGGTGGGCGAGGCAGAACTGAGCTAAGCTGAGCTGATGGTGGCTGGGCTCAGCCAGCCCTTGTCTCATGATGGTGGCATGATGGAAAAAACATATTCGCCCAGCAGGGCGCCCATGGCCTTGGTGATTTCGCTGTCTCCGCCCCTTGCACTCTTGGGCGAGGCAGGAGTGGCAGAGATGGTAGAGAGTTGCTTTTCCTGCAGAATTTTTTGGCTGGCCCCATCAACCAACTGTACATCCATGTTGATGTAGGAACTGTTAGGTGACGATCCGGCCCAGAGCCTGCTGTTTCTGCTTGTCAGGCGCATGTCTGTTATTTGGCAGCGAACCAGAAGAACCGGAGATGCTGCCTTGGCCGGCGCGGTATGGTGTACCAGTTCAAATGCCTTTTTGGCCCGCAGCGCGGCTATGGTACTGCTCTGACATGTTCGCGCTGCCAGTGGATACTTCTTGACCATACCCACAGGGATGGCTACGGGTTCCACCACAATAATCTGGTACCGTTTGGGCAACAGAGCTTGTTCCTGTCTCGTGCTTTTTGTCTGCGTCCGCGTCTCTGGTAATTGAATTCCCTCTTCCTGCCTGGTGACGCAGGCAGACAGAACCAAGAGCCCTATCAGCCCCGCCAGGGTGACAGCCAGTTTTTTCGTACCCCACAACATTGCTTCCTCCGCACAGGTTTATATGGCTCCATATAAACCGGGTTCTCCCTCCCTCCTGAGCGAATGATTCCCTCCCATTATAGGTAAAGGACGTGGCGGGGTAAACAGAAACAAGGACCAGGCGGCATTTTATCTGTACGTTGCGGTGTATTGGGCAGCGCCTAGGGTGCCGACAAGGCCCTGTTTGTCTGTGCAGGATATTTGCGCAAAAATAAAATAAAAAAGAAAAAGACAAGAAAGATAATTCCAGGGGACTGACCCCTCGGACAAGCTTTGTGTGTGGTAATGTTTCTATAAAAAACCACCATACGTGGCCTGTGGAGAGAAGAGCCAGCGATTTCTTGTGGCAGCAAGCAGGTGCCGCAGGGAAGATGAGCCCGTGGGGCTCATCACAAAAAAATAAGCACTCAGCTGGTGGCTAAGTGCTTATTTTATCTGGCGTCCCCAACCGGATTTGAACCGGTGTTGCCGGCGTGAAAGGCCGGTGTCCTGGACCGAGAGTCTAATTATAGACTTTCACCAAATAAGCAATGTATGATTTGTAGCACAATATGCTCCGTGATACAAGCGGAAATAAATACCAATTTTATTTTTTATAGGAGTGCTACGATGAAAACACAATTGACCATTAAAGAAGGCTGGGATTTATACAGAATGACGATTTTGGCGTCGTCAAAAAAAAAAGCCAGGTCACAGAAATTGGCAGATGGAACAAATACATAGCTCCATTTATAAATAATAAATCATTAGAAGATCTATCCACTCTTGATTTGTTGCTTTTACGTAGAAAACTAGAAGAAACAAAACTGAGTGCACAAAGTGTTTATCATTGCCTATCGTTATTGAGAAGAGTGATTTATAAAACTGCTGAATGGAACCAGAGCAACACCTATGTTCCCAGTTTTAAAAAAGCCATGCCAAAATTTGACAATAGGCGTCAAAGATTTTTGAATGATACAGAGATGTCAATTTTGCTTAACCAATTACTTTTGCTAGATCCATCAAAGAATTGGTACGAAATATCTTTATTTGCTGTAAATACAGGATTACGGCGTGGAGAAATTTTCAATTTATCAGCAATCGATATAGATTTGCCCTCAAAAACAGCATATATTTTGGATACAAAATCAGGTAAAAACAGGAATATTCATTTAAATAATATAGCATTCAATATCATATTACGAAGGATATGCAATATAAATGGAAATGAAAAAATTTTTTATCCAAAAAATCCGAGAACTTTCAGAAAGGCTGTCAAAGAATCAGGTTTAAATAAAGGAATTACTGATCTAAGACAAAAAATCGTATTTCATTCCTTTCGTCACACGTTCGCAAGCTGGTTGATACAATCAGGATTTCCTCTCGCCCTGGTAAGTAAAATGCTAGGTCACAGCAGCATTCATGTCACCATGAGATATGCACATTTGGCTCCATCACAAGAAAATCAAGCAGTCGATCTGATTGGCTATCGTCTTGAAAATAACATAGGCATTGAATTGGAAAACTATGCTCATTACGCGGAATAAAAAACCAGTTCTACAGAATTCGTTGCATATTCCACGGGTCTTAATGCTTGCTCCACATATTTTTATGCTTATTGGGGTAAATCAATGCATATTCAACGGAAATCCATGCAACGTACCGTAATACAATGCCAAATTAGCACTAGATTACGGTAGTTTGAATTGGCAGGATATATGAAGTACCACTACTCGCACAGCTCGGTGGCCTTCAGTATCCTGCCCTCCGGGGGTGCTTATTCGCCCTGGCTACGCTTAACGCTCAACCCGGCTCAACGCTGTAACTCTGCCGAAAACCAGCAACGAAGACACTCCAAATTCAGGAAATCCCATTTTTCCTTTGTGCCCCGGCTGTGGCGGACAAATGGATGGTACACGATAGCTTCCAGGTGCTGTCCTTTCGCGATGAGTTTCCCCTTCAGGCGATACACTACTTTGCCGGTAAAAGAATAGGTACGTCAAAACAGTCGTATTGAATTGCCAAGCATTTTGCATTCAATTATAATAATTGCATGCAAACGTTATGATAGAGGTGACTTTATGGCAATGTTGACCGTGCGAAATATACCAGAAGAAGTACATCGTGCCTTACGTGCGCGAGCTGCCCGACATGGACGTAGCACTGAAGCCGAGGTACGTGAAATCTTGCAGGCCGCAGTGAAGCCTAAAGGACGGATGAAACTCGGCTCCTTACTGGCTGAGGTGGGTAACCAGGTAGGCTTGACTGAGGAAGAAAAGACTGTTTTCGATTCTGTCAGAGACAATAGCCCGGCACAAGTGGTGGACCTTGATGATCCTGCTTGACACGAACGTTATATCAGAGCCGCTGCGCTCGAAGCCTGAACAGCGAGTCATTGAGTGGCTTGATACACAACCTGCTGAAATTCTCTATCTTTCTTCAATCACTGTTGCAGAGTTGCGAGCCGGTGTGGCTTTGCTGCCGGATGGCAGGCGGAGGCACCTTTTGCATGAAAATCTGGAAGATGTAATTTTGCCGATATTTACTGGTCGTATTCTTCCCTTCGATTTTTCATGTACTCAAGCTTTTGCTGAAATAATAGCCAGGGCGCGGCAAACTGGCCTGGCAATATCAACTGCAGATTGCTACATCGCAGCCATCGCCGCAACAAACAGGTTTGCTGTGGCTACTAGGGATACGAGTCCGTTTGCAGCGGCACAAGTGTCGGTCGTCAATCCTTGGGAGCTATAAATGCCCAGCCCTGACAAGAAAGTTCTTCATGCCTATTTGACGCCCGAGGAGTACGAGCAGGTCAAAGCCATGGCCGGCCAAGCAGGGCTATCCGTCTCCACCTTTGTCAAACGAGTCTGCCTTGGGCAGGAAATACGCTCGAATACAGACCAGGAGGCAGTTCGAGCTTTGCTCAAGGCAAACGCCGACCTGGGTCGATTAGGCGGCCTCTTCAAGATGGCGATTACTGAGGGAAAGGCAGGAAGAATGGCCTTTGAATTCCGCCAAACATTACGCCAGATAGAAAAAAGCCAGGCTCTGGTGGTAGCTCATTGCCGGGCTGTGGCAGACTCGTTCAGACGTGGTAGGCGTTCATGATTGCCAAGCGCATTGATGCCGGAAAAGACTCCCAGGGGAATAAACGGCACCACCACTTCGGTAAACTCGGCAACTACATCCGCGATGCAAGTCACGACGGCGAGAAATGTCTGATATTCTGGCACGAGGGCTGCCTGGCTCCCGATTACGACTTGGCCCTGGTTGAGATTGAAGCAACCCAGGCAATGAATAGCCGTTGCAAAAATGACAAAACCTACCACCTGATGGTGAGTTTCCGGCCGGAAGACGAGGCCAGGCTGACGTCTGCAGTATTACAGCAGATAGAGCACGCTATGGCCGAAGCGTTGGATTTGTCGGAGCATCAACGTTTATGCGGTGTGCACAGAAACACCAACAATCTGCATCTACATGTGGCCTACAACCTGATTCATCCGGAAAAACTCACGATGGCCACGACCCTGCACTATGATTTTCATAAACTCTCCAAGGCCTGCCGCGCCATGGAAAAGGAATTTGGGCTGGAGATTGATAACGGTATCGAGGTGAATGATCAGCAGGAGCCGAAAATCAGCCAGCAAGCAGCGGCCATGGAGGCGCATTCTGGCGAGCAATCCTTTCAGTCTTTTGTTCTGGCGCAAAGGAATCACATTCTGGCGCAGGTACAGGCCGCCAAGAACTGGCCTGAGGTGCACCAGGTGTTGGCTGGCTACAGTATAGCTGTTCAGCCGAAAGCCAATGGTTTTGTCCTCACCAACACACAGGGCAAGGGGTCTATCAAGGCCAGTGCGGTTGGCAAGGATCTGTCCAGAATGAGGATGGAAGCTCGTTTTGGCATGCTTGTCTGGCCAGGGGCCACCGGTAACAGACAAGCTGAGAATGACAAGTTTGACCAAAGCAAATCGGCCAAGGGGCAATCCTATAAGAAGCGACCTTGCCAACCCAGAAACCCTGAACGAGATCAACTGTACAAGGAGTACCAGGCAGCTCTAGCTGAAAAGGTTGCCCGGATTGAAGAGGAAAAGGCGAGGTGTGCGGCCTCCCATGACTGGCTGAAAGACAAATGGCAAAGGATGAAGGCAGACTTGTGCGCCACCACCAGTAGCCGTCGGACACGCGCGGTGCGCATGCGCATGATGCTGAACTTGCACAGACAGGATGTTTCGCTGGAAAAGGCCGATCACAAGAAAGCCATGGAGGCAATCAGGCGTGATTATCCCTGGTACAACTGGAACGGGTATTTGCAGCAGCTGGCGCTGCAAGACAATACAGTTGCCCTGGGCGTTTTGCGCTCACAGGAAGAGCGGAAGACTGCGCAGGCTGCCATCAAGAATCCTGCCCTAGAGAAAACCCTTTTAAACGTTGCCTTTGAAGACAAAGCAGCGGTGAAAGAGGCTGGGGCCAAGTGGGACAGACAGGAAAAGCGCTGGTATGCTCTCAAGGGCTCTGATCTGGACAAGTTCATTACCTGGTTACCTGCCCAGCCCGGCGCTGGTCTTACTGGAGGTGAAGGCAGAAAATCTGATAAAAGAAAAAATACCACACAAACCCTGGACGCGCCAAAAGATAAGAAGACACCCGGTCGACGGCTGGCATATCTGGTCTGGCAGGAACAGGAACGCCTCAAAGACGGGAGTATTCAGAAATCATTCTTCTCTGGCTACAGCCATCGAATCGACAACCGGGGTATGGTGATTATCACCCTGGCATCCGGTGGCACGATCCGTGATACTGGAAGGAAGCTGTACTTCTCACTAGACGAAGATAGCCGCCAGGGTGCACGGTTGTATGCCATGGCTAAGTTCGGCAAGCATTTTACCGAAAAAGAAAATTGTATGGAGATGAAAGGCAATGGAAAGTGGCGAGCCATTGAGCCCCACCTTGGCTTCCTTAGAGAGTGCGCCAGAAACGGTCTGCGCACGCTGTCCCAACTCCCTGTGGTTCCTGGCCGGAAACAACCCGAGGTGTTTTTGCAGGGTAATGCACGTAACGACATGGAACGATGAAGAGCAGCTCAAAATCACAGCCTGTGATGGGGAGTTTGTGGAGTAAAGGAGGGCCTCGCCGCTGATAAACTGAAATCAAGCCGAAACCATCCATCTCATGGCAGCCTGGTAGTGACCCCTTAACAACCTGTAGAAGAATTCCGGTTTTTCGATTGGAGCGTAAAGTGGCTAAATGTGCAAACGTGTGTCATCTGCTCCATCTGATACAGACAATCATGGGTAAACCCGGCTTGTTGTCTGCATTCGGATCAGTTAATCAAGGCATAAGGGGCATTTTCGCTGGCATGGCGATACGAAGGCAGCAGGAATCGACACACTGCGCTTCGCCCGTCCGACCGATGACTGGAATCTGATCCATGGGGAATTGGTAACCTTCATCGACCAGCAACGCGACCTGCCGCCCATCGACCGGCTGGAAGGCTTCCGGCCCGGCGGGCACAGCATGTACCAGCGGGTGATGGTGGCGGTGCTGTGCGGACGCACTTCGATTCCAGCCTTGATCTACTGGATGCCCTGTGTTGAAAACGGCACCCGGCTTGACTCCGGCGTCTGGCATCGAGCGTTATAGAAAATAATCGGCTCAAATCGGTAAAGATCGTTTGATATAGCACATAGTGCCTTTGTATATTGATGAAGTTTTTTAACCTGGGAGAGGTGCGTCCAGTCTCTCCCGTTTCGCCTCTGGCGGACGTGGCAAACAACCAAAACGCCCGTGGAGCAAGAGAATGAACGAGATGGAAGACCGCTGGTTATCAATAACCGAGATTTGCAAGTACCTCGGGGTCAGCAATGACACCGTTTACAAGTGGATCGACAAGCATGGTATGCCCGCCCACCGCATGGGTCGTCTTTGGAAGTTCAAGAAAGATGAAGTCGACGAGTGGGTCAAGGCTGGCGGCGCGGCCGAGCCTTCGGAAACCGACAAGAAGCGCAAGGAGTAACAACGGGCTATGAACCATGTGATCCACAACAGCATCGTGAATTTTATCTGGGGTATCGCCGACGACGTGCTGCGCGATGTTTATGTGCGCGGCAAGTACCGCGACGTGATCCTGCCGATGACGGTCATCCGCCGTCTCGACGCGCTCTTGGAGCCGAGCAAGGAAAAGGTGCTCGGCATGAAGAAGCAGCTCGACGGGGCCGGGATTGCCAACCAGCACGCCGCGCTCTGCCAGGCCGCAGGTGAGGCCTTTTACAACGTCTCGCCCTTTACCCTGCGCGACCTGAAGAACCGCGCCAAGCAACAACAGCTCAAGGCCGATTTCGAAGCTTATCTGGATGGCTTTTCACCCAACGTCCAGGAAATCCTCGACAAGTTCAAGTTCCGCAACCAGATCCCCACGTTGATCGAGGCCGACATCCTCGGCCACCTGATCGAGAAGTTTCTCGACGGCCGCGTCAATCTGAGCCCCAAGCCGGTGCAGGACGCGGACGGAAACGAACTTCTCCCGGCGCTCGACAACCACTCCATGGGCACCATCTTCGAGGAGCTGATCCGCCGCTTCAACGAGGAGAACAACGAAGAGGCCGGAGAGCACTTCACGCCCCGCGACGTGGTCAAGCTCATGGCCGATCTGATCTTCCTGCCGGTGGCCGACGATATCGAGTCGGGCACCTACCTCGTCTATGACGGGGCCTGCGGCACCGGTGGCATGCTGACCGTGGCGGAGGAACGCCTTGCCGAGCTGGCCCAGAGTCACGAAAAAGATGTCTCCATTCATCTGTTCGGCCAAGAGGTACAACCGGAAACCTACGCCATCTCCAAGGCCGACCTGCTGCTCAAAGGCGAAGGGGCCGAGGCGGAGAACATGAAGTACGGCTCCACGCTCTCCAGCGATGCCTTCCCGTCGCAGGAGTTCGACTTCATGCTCTCCAATCCGCCCTACGGCAAGAGCTGGAAGACCGACCTGGAGCGCCTGGGCGGCAAGGGGGACATCAAGGACCCTCGCTTTGTCACCCAGCACGGCGGCGACCCGGAATACAAGATGATCACCCGCTCCTCAGACGGGCAGCTCATGTTCCTGGTCAACAAGCTCTCCAAGATGAAGCACACTACCCGCCTCGGCAGCCGCATCGCCGAAGTCCACAACGGCTCGTCGCTCTTCACCGGCGACGCCGGTCAGGGCGAGAGCAA
>JABMJC010000098.1 GCA_013201405.1 Desulfobulbaceae bacterium | reverse complement strand
TGGCAATAGTGGCGCGTGCTGCTGTTGTGTCATGCTCATGCACACCACTTTGCTGCTGTACCTGCGACAGAGAGGCGCCACGAAAGGCGCTATAGCCAACCCCGCCGACAAATCCGACTATCAGGGCGGCTGCCATGGCCAAATACAAGGTCTGTCTGGAAACGGAACCAGTACGCTGCATGAAAAACTCCTGTTGTGATGAGTAATCCACCGGAACACTGCACTCGGCACTGTGCATGCTGGGCCGATATTGTGTCGAGTGGGCAGAGAAGGGGCTATAGTCAGTTCATGTTTTTGTTATGATGCGCCGATGATCGTATCATGACAGATTCGGTATACGCCCGGACCGCAATGGCCACAACGCACACTGCGGACATGGCGCATCCTGCGGTTCTTAGCTGCGCACAGGGTGCTGAGCTGTTCGATGAAGCTGCTTTTATCCTCCTGGCTTTCCATGGCATAGCAGTGGAGCGCACCACCAGGGCGGAGATGGGCAAGGGCTGCGACCAGTAGACTGCCGGCATCTCGGGGCAGGACAATAACTATTCTATCAAAGAACCGGTTCAGGACAAAAAGCACGGTACCAGCTTCGCCGGCATGGAGATACACTTTTTTGGTGTAGTTGTTGGCCTGTACATTGCGCAGGCCATGGGCGTGCGCTGCGGGATTTATCTCGATACCATGCACTTCCCTTGCCTGACTGTGGCGGGCAATGCCCAGGGGATAGGGACCTGCACCCGAACAGAGGACGCAAACCCTTTCCCCCGCTTGCACCAGGCGTGCCACCCGCAGCCGCTCTTCAGCCATGCGGGTCGAGAAAAAGCAGGTGGCAAGATCCAGATGCAGGGACAGGCCGTTTTCCCTGTGCACAGTACTTAAACGCTGTTCCCCGGCGATCACCTGCAGACTGACAAGCCGGTGCACACCGCTGTACTCTCCATGGCGGAGGGCCACCACCCGGATATGGGCATGCAGGGACAAGATGGCTTTTCCTATCCGGCTGGCTTGTGGACGTATGGCATGGGGCAGAGTCAGGAGGGCGATATCGCCAACCGTGTCGAAGCCACCGGGAAGCAGGTGCCGGGGAATGTTGGGCAGGCAGAGGGCCAAGGCCGACCGCAGGCTCATGCCATGTTTTTGGCGCACTCTGGCAAGAGGAGGTTGGCAAGAGTTATTCTGCTGCAAAGGATTTCCAGGCCGGGCCAGGCGTGGCCGTAGAGGCCATGTTCAAGGCTGGGCCGCAGAGGGTGCAGCACTGTTGATGAAAAGAGGGTGTCGCGTTAGATTTCGTCTTCATCCTCATCTTCTTCATCGAGCTCGTCTTCGTTCTCACTGCTGAACTCGTCGTCTTCCTGCTGTTCATCGGGATCTTCGCTGTCCTCATTATCCGCCTGAATAGGGGTGATACTCTTGGACTCGGGGAAGACAAATTCCCGGATTTTTTCAATTTCCTCCGGCAGGAAGAGGTCCTTGGCGCAAACCCGACAGGTTTTGACGTGCTGGTCAACAAAGCGCATCATGCGGGCAGGGGCCATGCTTTCCTGCTTCACCTGCAGGTACCATTCTTTCATCAGGCGGATGAGTTGTTCGCATTCCATGGGCGGTTGGATAAAAAACCTCGATAAAACAGAGGGCTGGGGTCAATATGTATGCCTAAGGCAAGCCGCGCCGCACTATAATAAAAAGTTGTTTTTCCGGTCAACACCTATTAAGTAATGAAGGCTATACAAATTCATCCCAACTGCTGTGCGTATGCGGAAGTGGAAAGGGCACTGGTGGCTCTCCCGGACTTCAAATCCGGTGTGTCGGGTGAAAAACCCGGCAGGTGGGTTCGATTCCCATGCACTTCCGCCACAAAAAATAAAATCCCCTCTTTTCGTGAAAAAGAGGGGATATACTTACAAGCAGGATGAACAGCTTGCCACCTGCTTTTAAAAGGCAAATGTTTATTTTAACTTAGCAACCTTCCAGTTTTGCCCTTGCTTTGTTCGCCTCTCTCTTGACCTCTTGAGTGGCCTCCTGGGCTTCCTGCTTCATCTCGGCAGCTGCTTCTTTGCTTTCTTCAACAGCCTTTTCGCCAGCCTGCTGCATCTTCTCGCCAGCTGCAACAGCTGCATCCTTCACATCCTGACCAGCTTCCCTGATCTCTTCAGCAGCCTTTGCTCCGGCCTGCTGGGCAGCTTCGCCAGCAGAGACAGCGGCATCCTTAATATTTTCTCCAGCCTCTTTCATGGATTCCTTGGCATCCTGGAGAGATTGGCTGGCTTCCTGCTGTGTGGTGGTCTGGGCTTTCTTTTCTTCGTTGTTGGAACAACCCACCACAAAGGCAGAGGCTGCCAGGAGCATAAGGCCGGTCATGATGATTTTTTTGGTTGATACCATGGTTTTCCTCCTTTTAAAGAATCTTGGTGTATGTCACCTTGATGAGCCTGCAGGAACACTACGTTGCCTGCAGATTTCGAGCGTTTATGCCTACTGTACCGTTGTTTCGGCATGGCTGCGCAATAGGGGATGTCCCATTTCCTCCCGTTGAGTAACATAGCGCTGGGCGACTTGGCGCGCTATGTGCCGGATTCTGCCGATATAGCGAGTGCGTTCCGCCACACTGATAGCCTTGCGCGCATCCAGCAGGTTGAAGGTGTGGGAGCATTTGAGGCAATAATCATAAGCCGGTAGTATAAGGCCTGCCTCCACCAGTTTCAAGGCCTCGCTTTCAAAGGTGTTGAAGGCGTGACTCAGTTCGGGCACATTGGCATGCTCGAAGTTGAAGGCTGAAAATTCTCGCTCCGCCTGGTGAAAGATCTCGCCGTAGCTGATTTCCTTGTTCCAGGCAATGTCGTACACCGAGTCCACCCTCTGCAGGTACATGGCGATGCGTTCCAGTCCATAGGTGATTTCCACGGTAACCGGTTTCAAATCAATGGAGCCGGCCTGCTGAAAGTAGGTAAACTGGGTTATCTCCATGCCATCCAACCAGACTTCCCAGCCAAGCCCCCAGGCTCCCAGGGTGGGAGATTCCCAGTCATCCTCGACAAAACGGATGTCGTGTTCAAGTAGATCCAGGCCAAAGCCTTCCAGGCTTTTTAAATACATGGCCTGCACATCTATTGGCGAGGGCTTGATCACCACCTGGTACTGGTAGTAGTGTTGTAAACGGTTGGGGTTTTCGCCATAGCGACCGTCGGTGGGCCGCCTGGATGGTTGTACGTAGGCGGCCTTCCATGGTTCTGGGCCAAGTGCGCGTAAAAGCGTGGCCGGATGAAAGGTGCCGGCCCCTACCTCCATATCGTAAGGCTGCATGACCAGGCAACCGGCAGCAGCCCAATAACTGTTGAGCGAGGCGATAATATCCTGAAAATACATGTGGGCACAGATGGTTGATTGTTGTCAATTGATGGCTACTGTTAGCTTCGCAGTCTACCATGCAGGCCTGGGACGGTAAATATATTTGTCGCCGTATTTTCGGATATACTGCCTGTACCCGCCTTGATCCCGGTTGTCTTTATGTGAAACATCCTATGGAACCGCAGCAGATTCGCATCCGTGGCGCACGGATGCACAACTTAAAGAACATCTCCGTTGACTTGCCCCGCAACAAGTTCATTGTTTTCACCGGTCTTTCCGGGTCGGGTAAATCAACCCTTGCCTTTGATACCCTCTATGCCGAGGGCCAGCGACGTTATGTCGAATCGCTTTCCACCTATGCGCGCCAGTTTTTGGGTCAGATGGATAAGCCCGATGTCGATCAGCTCGACGGTCTTTCCCCTGCCGTGGCCATAGAACAGAAAACAACCAGTAAAAATCCGCGTTCCACCGTGGGTACGGTGACGGAAATTTACGACTATCTGCGTCTGCTCTTTGCCCGGGCCGGGCAGCCCCACTGTCCGCAGTGCGGTGACCCTATCCGCGCCCAGTCGATTGCCGATATGCTGGATCTGCTGCTGGCCGAGCCCGAGGGCAGCAAATGTATTCTTCTGGCTCCCCTGGTGCAACGAAAGAAGGGTGAGCACGAGCAGGTGCTGCAACGGCTGCGGCGGGAGGGATTTGTGCGGGTACGGGTGGACGGCGACCTGCGCCAGCTGAGCGAAGAGATCAGGTTGGAAAAAAACAAGTACCACAGCATCGAGGCGGTGATCGATCGGCTGGTGCTCAAACCGGGTTTGCGTCGGCGGCTGGACGAGTCGGTGAGCACTGCGGTGGCGCTTAGTGGCGGCACAATGCTGGTTTTTTTTCCGGATACCGGCGAAGAGCGGCTCTACAGCGAATCTGCTGCCTGCCATCGGTGTGGTATTTCCGTACCCGAGCTCTCTCCCCAACTTTTTTCCTTCAACAATCCGCAGGGCGCCTGTCCGGAATGCGACGGGCTTGGCGTGAACCAGTTTATCGATGAAAAGCTCATTGTGCCGGACGACAGCTTAAGCATTGCCGAGGGCGGGATTAAACCTTGGTACATGCGTAAGCTCGCACCCTGGGCCGTGCCCTGGATGGAGGCCCTGGTGCGGCACTATGGCTTTGATGTGCATGTGCCTTTCCGCGATCTGCCTGCAAATATTCGCAAGATACTGCTCCACGGCAGTGGCCGGGAGAAAATCGAGCTGATCCTGGGCCGGGGCCGTACCCGGCGGGTATCGCAGCAGGTTTTCGAAGGCCTTATCCCGCGCTTGAACCGGCTGGCCAAGGAGACCAGTTCCCTGCGCATGCGCGAGTTGGTGGATGCCTTCATGTCCGAGCAGGGCTGCCCGGCCTGCTCGGGTGCACGTTTGAAGCCAGAGGCTCTGGCTGTGCGGGTGGGCCCCTGGTCTATCCGTGATCTGATCGGGTTGTCCATTGATCGCTTCATCGCGGAATTGGACGTTTTGCAGCTCAATAACAGACATGCGGCCATTGCCGGGCCCATAGTCAAGGAAATTCGGGAACGGTTGCGTTTTTTACAAGGCGTGGGTTTGGGGTATTTGACCCTAAAGCGCAACTCCGGCACCCTGTCGGGCGGGGAGGCGCAGCGTATTCGCCTTGCTTCGCAAATTGGCTCGGGCCTGGCCGGTGTGCTCTATATTTTGGATGAGCCCAGCATTGGCCTGCACCAGCGCGACAACAACAAGCTCATCAAAACCCTGATCAACCTGCGCGACCTGGGCAACACGGTGATTGTGGTGGAACACGATGCAGACACCATTGCCACGGCAGATCATGTGCTGGATATTGGCCCGGGCGCAGGTGTACACGGCGGCCAGGTGCTCTATTGCGGACCAGTACCTGGGCTTTTGGATTGCGAAAATTCGCTCACCGGCGGCTATCTGTCGGGCAGGCTCAAAATAGAGTTGCCACCCCAGCGGCGCAAGGTGCAGCCAGGTAGGGAGAAGATGCTTGAAGTGCGCGGTGCCAGCACCAACAACTTGAAAAATCTCAATGTCCGCTTTCCACTTGGCGTCATGACCTGTGTTACCGGTGTGTCTGGTTCGGGCAAGAGTTCACTTGTCATGGAAACCCTGCTCAAGGAGGCGCAGCGCTATTTCGACGATAAACAGGGCTTCCTCAAAGGCCAGCCACTGCTTTTTGGCCTGGAACAGCTCGACAAGGTTATTGATATCGACCAAAGTCCCATTGGCAGGACACCGCGCTCCAACCCGGCCACCTATACCGGGGTGATGACCCCGGTGCGCGAGCTGATGGCACGTTTGCCCGAATCGCGCGCCCGCGGCTACAAGCCGGGGCGTTTCAGCTTCAATATCAAGGGCGGCCGCTGCGAAACCTGCGAGGGTGATGGTGTGTTGCGCATAGCCATGCATTTTCTGCCAGATGTGTACGTGGCCTGCGAGCGCTGCCGGGGCAGGCGCTATAATGAAGAAACCCTGGATATCCGCTACAAGGGCAAGAATATTTCGGACATTTTGCAGATGACCGTGGAGGAGGCGCTGGAGTTTTTTCAGAATATACCGGCAATCCAGAAGCGTCTGCAGACCATTGTGGATGTGGGGCTGGGTTACCTGAGTTTGGGGCAGTCATCGGTCACCCTTTCCGGCGGTGAAGCGCAGCGGGTGAAACTGGCCAAGGAGTTGAGCCGCCGTTCCACTGGCAAAACCCTGTACATCCTTGATGAACCAACCACTGGTCTGCATCCGGCCGACATTCAGCATCTGCTCCGGGTGCTGGCGCGCCTGGTGGATGCAGGCAACACCGTGGTGGTGATTGAACACAACCTGGATGTGATCAAAACTGCGGATTATGTGATTGATATCGGGCCAGAAGGCGGTGATGCAGGAGGTGAGATCATTGCCCTGGGTACCCCTGAAGAAATTGCCACCTGTGCGCAGTCATATACCGGCCGTTTTTTAAAACAGCTGCTGCATGCTGACTGAGAGTAGCCAGCTGAGTCCATTTTTTCGTTTTCTCGGCGGTGCTTCCCTGCTACGATGTAACTTTGTTTTTTTAAAGAGTTGCGGGCACCGCATAAATTTTCATTCAAGGAGTTCTAATGTCCGATCAAACCGAAAACCAGGCTGAACAACAACCGGTCTTCCGCATGCAGAAGATGTACATCAAGGACCTGTCCTTTGAGTCGCCGCATGCACCCAAGGTGTTCCTCGCCCAGAAGCAGGATCCCAAGGTCGATTTTGACCTGAAGCTGAAAAATGAGATGGTTGCCGAAGGTAATTATGAGGTCTCCCTGGCCATTACCGCCAAGGTTCTTGACAAGGCCAACGATGATGCGGTGATGTTCATTGTGGAGATTGAGCATGCGGCTGTTTTTCTGCTGCGCAACATCCCGGAGGAACACATCAACCGGGTGCTGGCAGTCGACTGCCCGCTTATGCTCTTCCCTTTCACCCGGCAGATTGTCAGCCAGCTCTCCCTGGACGGTGGTTTTATGCCCTTTTTGATGGAGCCGATCAACTTTGTCGGTCTGTACGACAATGTGCAAAAGCAGAAACAAGATGCCTGATTGCTCTCTGTCTTGCCGCAGGCACAGTGCCAGCTGGCACTACGCCTGTAGACTCTCGCGCGCGGTGCAGGCGGCAAATTTTTGCAACTTTGCAGAAATGATTTGAAGTGCATGGCATGATGTGGTAGGTTATCACGATATTATTTTATAATTTGCGCCTGTAGCTCAGCTGGATAGAGCGCCGGACTACGAATCCGAAGGTCGGGAGTTCGAATCTCTCCAGGCGCGCCAGGAAAAACAAGCGGTTAGCTCTATATTGGGCTAACCGCTTTTGTTTTCTACCAAGGAGAGGGCCATGAACATGAAGGCAGGTGTACACGTGTTTTGTGCTTTGATGCTGTGTTTTGCTGGTATAGGCCAGGCCCTGGCTGCGGAATGCCGGCAGGAGATCCGCTTTGAAAAAGGTGCGATTTCAGCCCAGGTAAGCGGACAAATAACTGCATACGATTACTGCGACTATCTTGTTCGTGCCAACAAAGGTCAACTGCTGACCGTATGGAACTCGTCGGAGAAATCCGATACCGTGTTGCAAGGTCCGTTGGAGGCCATGCTGATTGATGGTGAAGCTGTGGAGCTGCCAAAAAATGGGCTCTACACCCTGCGGGTGCTCATGCCACGGGCCCTGGCCCGAAAGGGGCAGCAGGATACGTTCACCCTTAAGGTACAGATTGTGACTCCGGGTGTTCTGTCGCAGCATGCCAGTGCAGTGGCCAGCCCGGCTGATGGTCACGGTGCCCGGGAAAGCTTGGATTGGCCGGGTTATTATCACGGCATTGTGCCCTGCGCCAGCTGCCCAGGTATCGATACCTGGTTGCACCTGGAAGAACAAAAAGATCGTGTGCACTACCAGTTAACAGAAAAATATCTTGCAGAAAAAGACAGCACCTTCCAGAGTCAAAACACGGCTGTGTGGCAGGAGAACAACAGCTCTATCTTGCTCCTGCTGGGAGCCGATGAAAACAGGAGGCTGTTTGTCAGAGAGGGAAGTGTTTTTCTTCTGGGCATGGATCAGCTGCAACCAGAAGAGGATTCTGCCTATAGACTCGAAAAAATGGATGTCTTTTCAGGCCATCAGGAACATCTTTTTGTTGCCCCCAGCCAGGTGCGCCGTACCACCACTAAACAGGACGGTGAGATCGTGAACCTTGAAGATGTGCTCATCAATTTCGAACATCCAACCGAGGCCGGGCACATGTCCCTACAGGCAAATCTAACCCTGTATTGCGAAGATGATGCCTATGCCATGCCAATTATTACCTATTACGAGAAGTCCTTTGCCAGCGGCGATATTATCAACAAAGCTGTGCAGAAGGACGCCGATAAACTGCCCTTTACAGACCAGGACGACGTCATGGCCCAAGCCGCCCGCAGCTACTGTCAATGAGGGTGGCTAATACGGGTGTTTTGTAAGAAAAGAAGAAGATTTTTTTACAGGCACGATCCCTTGTTCTGTGCAGTACCCTGATTTCCATCCTCCCATGCACTCTTCCTGTGTCTTCATGTCGACCTCCTCGGGCAACATTTTACAGGATAAGTGGGGCAATTTTCAGTTACTAGAATGGGGCACTGATATTTTGCCGCTAACAACTGGTGGTTAGCTTGGTACAGTCATAGAGAAGAGTCCCGGTACATTTTGTTTTTCCCGGAAAAAATTTTAAATACGCCCAACCTATGTTTATGATGGGGCATCCTTTTTGGGCTCTTCGTCGTTTCAAGTGGATTTGAGGAGCTGCTGGATAGGCGCAGCCAGCA
>JABMJC010000097.1 GCA_013201405.1 Desulfobulbaceae bacterium | reverse complement strand
TGGTTGGCTGCTTGTATCGTTTCTCCGGCATCCAAGTGGAGGATGTTTATGGGTGCCTGCTCCACAGTGCGGCGAAGAAGGGCTACCTCCTGCTTGAGTGCAGCGTTTTTTCGACGTTGCCTGTGGAGCAGCAGGGCCAGAAAAAGGATGAACCCCAGTGAGCAGGCAACAAGAATGAGCAGGATACCCGAAGCTGTGAGAGGGAGTAAAAAGGGCATTGGCAAGTGCGTATAGGCAAATATATAGGCATATGTATTGACAAGTGCAGAGGCAGGTGCCATTGGGCAAAGTACCGGGACAAAGGCCTTGCCCATAGTATGCACTGCATCATGGCTTGGCATCCTGCACCTGCAGGGGCAGAGAGATGTTCCCGCCTGCCTGGGCACGACAACTATGCCTTTTTTTACGCCTTTTATACAGGGATTGCAAGGGGCTGCTGTGCGCCAGTGGTGGGAGACAAAAAACCCCGCTCCCTTGAGGGGAAGCGGGGAAACGAGGTTTTTTGGTATGACCAAGTTGCAGAACCGGTTTGCAGGCAACCTGTTCAATCCTGGTTGACCTGCACGCCCCAAATTTCCTCGGCATATTCACGGATGGTGCGGTCACTGGAGAATTTGCCGATGCGGGCCACATTGAGGATGGATTTTTTGGTCCACTGCTCCTTATTGGCGAACATCTCGCCTACAGCATCCTGGCATGCAAGGTAGGATTCCAGATCCAAGAGGAGCAGGTAGGGATCGTGTTCGTTCATCAAGTCGTTCACCAGGGGCCTGAACAGCTCCTTGTCGCCCTTGCTGAAGGTGCCGCCGGCAATGGCGTCGACAATCGCTCGCACCACCGGGTTTCTTTCATAAATCTGCACCGGCTTGCGCGACTTGAAGCGCTTCTCGTACTCCACCTCTTCTGCGGTCATCCCGAAGATGAAGATGTTGTCTTCGCCCACTTCCTGACGGATCTCGATGTTGGCGCCATCCAGGGTGCCAATGGTGAGTGCGCCGTTTAAGGCAAACTTCATGTTGCCGGTGCCCGAGGCTTCGGTACCTGCGGTGGAGATCTGTTCTGAGAGATCAGCCGCTGGAATGATGCGCTCGGCCAGGGAAACACTGTAGTTGGGAATAAAGGCCACCTTGAGGCGGTTGCCCACGCGTGGATCCTTGTTGACTACTTCGGCCACCGAGTTGATCAGCTTGATGATCAGCTTGGCGCGATGGTAGGAGGGTGCGGCCTTGCCCGCGAAAATGATGGTGCGCGGGGTGCGTTCTTCCTCGGGATAGGTGATGAACTGCTGGTACAGGTAGATCACATGCAGCACATTGAGCAACTGACGCTTGTATTCGTGGATGCGCTTGATGTGGATGTCGAACATGGAGTCGGGATCCACCACCAGACCATTGCAATTCTTTTTGATGATTTTGGTCAAGGCCACCTTGTTGATGCGCTTGACCTCGCGCCAGCGCTTTTGCAGGTCTGCGTCGTCGGTGAATTTTTCCAGCTCGCGCAACCGGTCAAGATCGGTCACCCAGTCCATACCGATTTTTTCGCCGATCAGGGCAGACAAATCCTGGTTGCAGTTCAGTAGCCAGCGCCTGGGGGTGATGCCATTGGTCTTGGAGTTGAAGCGCTCAGGATACATCTCAAAAAAGTTGCGGAAGAGATTTTCCTTGAGCAGCTCCGTGTGCAGTGCAGCCACCCCGTTGACCGAGTGGCTGCCCACAATGGCCAGGTTGGACATGCGGATCTTACGCACCGGTCCCTCCTCGATGAGCGACATTTCCTGGATGCGCCGCAGGTTGCCCGGGTAGCGCTCTGCCACCTCCAGCAGAAAGCGGCGGTTGATCTCGTAGATGATTTCCAGGTGCCTGGGCAGCATGGCGCCGAACATGTCCACGGTCCAGGTCTCCAGGGCCTCGGGCATAAGGGTGTGGTTGGTGTAGCCAAAGGTTTTCACGCACACATCCCAAGCCAGCTCCCAGCTCTGGCCTTCGATGTCCAGGAGGATTCGCATCAGCTCGGGGATGGCAATGGCGGGGTGGGTATCGTTGAGCTGAATGGCCACCTGGTTGGGAAAGTCTTCAAAGCTGGTGTTGCTCTTGCGGTAGCGGCGCATCACGTCTTGCAGGGTGGCAGCCACAAAAAAATACTGCTGGGTCAGCCGCAGCTGCTGGCCTTCGGCAATGTCGTCACTGGGATAGAGCACCTTGGAGATGGTTTCCGACATCACCTTGCTCTCCACTGCGCTCACATAGTCGCCCAGGTTAAAGCTTTGCAGGTCCATTTCGCGTGAGGCCTTGGCCCGCCACAGGCGCATGTTGATCACATGGTCGTTCTTGTAGCCCGGCACCAGCATGTCGCAGGCCATGGCCATGACAATGGAGGTATCCACCCAGCGGGAACGATAGCGGCCATCCTTGTCGATATAACTCTGTACGCGACCGCCATATTGCACTGGGTACATGAAATGGCTGCGCTCGTACAGCCAGGGGGAGCCCAGGCGCAGCCAGCTGTCCGGTGTTTCCACCTGATAGCCATCGATAATTCGCTGGTGGAAGATGCCGTAGTCATACAAGATGCCGTAGCCATAGGCCGGAATTTTCAGGGTGGCGATGGAGTCGAGAAAGCAGGCAGCCAATCGTCCCAAACCGCCGTTGCCCAGGGCCGCGTCTTCCTCGCAGGACTGCAGCTCTTCCAGCTCTGCACCGAGTTCCTTTAAAACCTGGTGCACCGGTTCTTCCATGCCCAGATTGATAACCGCATTGGAAAGGGAGCGGCCCACCAGAAACTCCAAGGACAGGTAGTACACCCGCTTTTTCGCCTTGGCATAATAGTTTTTCTGGGTGTTGATCCACTTGTAGATGAGTGCATCCCGCAGGGTATACGACAGGGCCCGATAGGTGTCGATGTTGCCGGCACGGTCTGGATCGCGGCCCTGAAAACTCATAATGTGGTGACGGATGGTGTCCCGCAGTAAATCGGTATTGGTGCCCTTGAATAAAATATCATAGCCACCGTTGCCGTTGTCACCGTTAGGTGGCTGTTGCGCTTTGCTTTTTCCTTTGGTTTTGCCTGTTGTTGCTGTTGTGACAACATCCTTGCCCACTGCTTTGCTGGTAGTTTTTGTGGTAGCTTTGCTACTGGGTACACGAGCCATGATGTTCTCCTGCTATATGATAAAAATGAGACAAAAATGATTGTTGCTTCGTCTTTATGGGTGTTGTGTGGCATGGGTACTGTGCTGCATTGTCATGCAACATACCAAGTTTACTGCATTGGCGTGCATAAGGCTAGGAAATCGTGTTTTTTGCCGTATGCCCGTGTTTTTCTACCTTTTGACCTCTGCAGCCCTGTTCGCACCAGGTTGCATTCCTTTGCCGCCTGCCCAACATGTTGTACTATGGATTGTAACGAAACCCGTACTTTGACAAAACGCACAAACGATTTTGAGGCGCAATGCGCAGAGAATATGCACCACACACACGAACATGAACACAGGCACCTGGCCAGGCTCTACCTGCAGGAAAAAAACAGGCTGCGCTGCCAGCTGTGCAGCCACCACTGCCTGATTGCCGCGGGCCAGCGCGGCCTGTGCGCAGTGCGGGAAAACCAGGAGGGCACGTTGTACACCCTGGTCTATGGGCAGGTGGCAGCCGAAGGCGCAGATCCTGTTGAAAAAAAGCCGCTCTATCATTTTTTGCCCGGCAGCCGCACCTGGTCCATTGCCACCCGTGGCTGCAACTTCCGCTGCCAGCACTGCCAAAACCATACCCTCTCGCAGGTACACCCCAGGGAAAATCCGGCCGGCCACTACCGCAGCCCCAGGCAGGTGGTGGCCATGGTCCGGGCCAAGGGCTGTACCAGCCTCAGCTACACCTATTCCGAGCCCACCATCTTCTTCGAGTTTGCCGAAGACTGCGCCCTGCTTGCCCGCGATCAGGGCCTGGCCAATATTTTTGTCAGTAATGGCTATATGAGCGCCCAGGCGGCAGAGCGTGCCGGCAAATGGCTTGATGCTGCCAATATCGACATCAAGGCCTTTACAGAAGATTTTTATCAGCGCATCTGTGGGGCCAGGCTTGCACCGGTTCTGGAGACCGTGCAACGCCTGCACGACCTGGGTATCTGGCTGGAAGTCACCACCCTTATCATCCCCGGCCTGAACGACAGCGAAGAGGAACTCCTTGGTCTGGCGCAGTTCTTGTGCAAAATTTCTTCGGATATTCCCTGGCACCTCAGCGCCTTTCACCCGGCCTACAGGCTGATGAATGCAGCACGCACACCAGTTGACATCTTGCTCAAGGCGCGGGAGATCGGCTACTCGGCAGGGCTCAACCATGTGTATCTGGGCAATGTTGCCTTGCCCGGTGCAGCCGATACCCGTTGCCCGGGCTGTGGCGAGCTGTTCCTGGCCCGACAGGCCATGCAGACAGAGACAGAGGCAGGAGCTAGGGGAGCGTGCCGCAGTTGTGGCAGACACATTGCCGGCAGGTGGGAGTAGGAAGGAAGGGGTCCCAGGGGAAGAGGATGGACGCCAGGGGAGTGGGGGCAATAAGGGCCAGTGGCCAGTGAGGGCAGTGAGGAAGTGCAAACCGGTGAATGCGGCAGGAAGCCGCAGGGAAGCTGTAATGGACCTCGATGCACCCCTAGTGCTCTGATGGCCAGGGCGGCCAGTACGTGTTTAATAATATCTATGCAAAAAATATCTGTGTAAAAAAATATCTACGCAACAAGGCGCAGGTTAGTGGGCCTGCTTGTTGGCCTCTTTTTTTTCCTGCTTGGCTTCCACCAGTTTAGAGGTGGTGTACACCCGGGCCTGGGCATCGATAAAAAACTGGCCGCCATAGGGGTCTTCTGGCAGGGCGCTGACAAAGCCCTGTTCGCGCAGCTGTTCCAATCTGGTGGGTGCAAAGCCAAAGCGGCTGGTAAAGGCATCCACCTTTTCCTGTAAAAAGGCAATCTTTTTCAGGGCATCGATGCGCTTTGCATAGTACTGGCGCAACTCCGGGTTATTGGTCTGCCCGCTCAAACCTTCCAAAAAAAGCGCTCCAGCCATGGGGTTGCCGGCATAGAGCGCGCTGCGTGCCGCCAGGGTGGGGTAGTAGCCGGGTGCGCCTGGTTTTTCCGCAGCCAGGCGAATGTAACGGGCTGCCTGCCCGGCATCGTCAAGAAAATACGCATGGAGAAACCAGAGAAAATAATAGGGCTGGTGGTCTTCTGGCCGGGCAAGCGCTGCCTTTTCCAGCAGGCCAACGGTCTGTGGCAGCAGTTGGGGCGCATCCCAGGGAAAGGTGGTCATGGCCAGGAGGTACGGGTCCCAGAAGCGTTCATCCAAGTTGGTCACCTGGCAGATGGCCTGGTGGGCGAGCTGCCATTCCTGGGGCGCGGGGTTTTCCTGGCGTTCCAGTTTTTCCCCGAGATAGACCATGACCTTGAACATGAGGAAATCAGAGGCCGGACCGCTAAACTCCATGGTTGCCAGTTTCACCAGCCCCTCTGGCAGCGTAACCAGGCGGCTGATCTGCTCGTCTGCCCGGTTGAGGTGGGCCAGAAAAACCTGGTGACCTGCAGCCACGGCAAGGGGCAGACAGAGCAGCAGGCCCAGGAGCAGTGCACCGGTTTTGCGTACCCTGCTGGCCCTGTGGCGGCTGGTGTTGCAGCGCTTGTCACAGTCCTTGTCAGGGCTCTTGTCAGAATTCTTGCCGATGTTTTTGCTCATGACAGATCCCGACGGCTGAACAGGAGCACAGCCAAAATGAGCAGCCCTGCTGTGTAGCTAAGGCCATAAACAAGGGCAAACAAGACTTCGCCCGGTGCTATGGCCAGGCCATGGGCAGCCTGGTGCTGGAAGTTAAAGGCTGCCAGATTGGGAAAGACATACAAACTCGCCTCTGCTACCAAGCGCAGCAGGGGCGAATAGTCGAGCTGGTTTTGCTGCAGTACGAGAAAGCGCACCACGCTTTCCACACTTTGGCCAATTATGTAGCTGCACAGGGTGAGCAGGGTGGCAAGAAAGGTACTGGTGGTCACTGTGCTCCACAGCATGGCCACGGCAATCAGCACCAGGGTTGCCAGGGCCTTCATGGCAATGGCCACCAGGATGGCGCTGATGGAGAGGTTGCACAGAAAAAAGGGGTCGAAGATCAGGGCGGCACCCCACAGCGCAGCCAGGGTGGCCAGGGTAAGGATGGCCATGATGGTGCAGGCCAAGAGCGCTAGGCCGCAGAACTTGCCAACGATGTAGAGCCCCCTGCCCACTGGCCGGGAGAGGATGGTGAAGATGGTTTTCTGGTCGATATCGCCTGCCACCAGGTTGATGGCCGCGAAAAAAGGCACCAAAAGCCCACCTAAACTCACGGCTGCCAGGCAGAGATCCAAAATGATCTTGAGGATATCGCGCATGAACCAGCCACTGAACATGAGCGAAAAGAGGATGAGCAGGGCCGCACAAACCAGCACTCCGTAAACAATGCGCTGCCGCAGGCTCTCCCTGTAGGTGAAGAGCGCCACCTGCCAGAGTTTAAAGAGCATGGCCTTCTCCCTGCTTCCCTTCCGGCACCACCCCTTTCTGCACAGTGGCAAGAAAAAGGCGCTCCAACGGGGTGGCGCTGCTGGCCGACGCAGAAGCGGGTAGCTGCTGGGCCAGTTCTGCGGGCGTGGTTTGGGCCACAAGTTTACCCTGGTGCATAATGCCGATGCGTGAGCAGATGCGCTCCACATCGGTCAAGATGTGCGAGCAAAAGAGGATGGTTTTGCCCTGGTTATGGCAGTGGCGGATGATCTCCAGCACCAGCTGCCGGCCCAGGGGATCAAGCCCGCTCATGGGTTCATCTAAAATCAGGATTTTTGGGTCAGTGAACAGGGCATAGGCCAGGGCAGCCCGCTGGGTCATGCCCTTGGAAAAACGCTGGATAGGTATGTGGGCGGCAAGGGGCAGGTCCACCAGGGCAAGCAGCTCGGCTGTGCGGCTGCGGATGACCTTGCTGGGCATCTGCGCCAGCTGGCCGGCAAAATGCAGGTGCTCACTGATGGTGAGTTTTTTATAGAGCGAGGGATTTTCCGGCAAATAGCCAAGGTGCGCATGGCAGGCTGGGTCGCTGGCCGGCATGGCCAAAATTTGCGCGCTGCCGCTTGTGGGCCGCACCAGGCCCATAAGGATTTTTAAGGCTGTGCTCTTGCCTGCACCATTGGGGCCCACAATGCCAAAGACCTCGCCCCTGGCTACATCAAGAGAAAAGTTGGCCAGCGCCACCTTGCGCTGCAGACGCCAGAAGCCGTGGCCGTAGGTTTTGCTCAATGCGTGGCACAAGATGGCAGGCATGGAAGAAGCGTATACGGTGGATGCAGAGACAAACTGTAGAGATAAGTGGAGAGACAAACAGGGGTTGCCAGTGAGCTTGGCAACCCCTGTACTGCGCCTGGCTAACCTGGGCAAGAACAATGTCAGGAGTTAGACTTAGCCGGTGGTGTCTGGCCTTCCAAGGTGTAGTTGGTAATATCTTTATTGTCCAAGGTGGGCGCCGCAAAATCGTTTTCGCCTCCACTTACGTCCTTGAAGTACAGGCCCGAGGTCTCTGAGCTCATGGCATAGGCCAGACCACCTGCCTTGCCTTGGGTAGCGGTGTGCACCGCAGCAATAACAAAGTTCTGGGCATTGCTCGTACCTTTGGTTTGAACCTGTGGTGAGGTCTGGAAGGTGAATTCAGTAGCACCCGTACCAACGGCAATTTTGCCATCTTTACTGTTTAGATTGCCATCAGCAGCAAAGGCCCAAGGGGTGGAGGCCAACAGGATGATTCCTGCATAAACAAGGTATTTTTTCAACATAGGAGTATCTCCTGTAGAATGGGTATTTCTCTAGTTAAGGTTCAGCTGTCTGTCTGCTCTGATCAGGGCCCTGTTGATGCAGCCCCCTCCGGATACTGCTGGTGGTCTGCATAGTAGCCGTGCAGGGCAGTGGTGATGTTGCGTACATCACTGGCTGCAGCCCTGTTCTGGGCGCGCACCCGGTACTGACCAAACTGTGGAATGGCAATGGCCGCCAAAATACCGATAATGGCTACCACAATCATCAGCTCGATCAGGGTAAAGCCCTTCTGGTTTTTTGCCTTGCGTAGCATTTGGTTTGGGGTCATCATGTGTGCTCCTCTCTGTGTTCTTTGTGATGTTGTTTTAGAGTGTGGTTTTGTTGTATTGGTTGGGTTGGTCTGTATACTGGGTTGATTATGCTTTGTCTGCCTGGCTGTATCCATTGGCACTCAATTTTTTATGCAGAATATATGCCAGCATAAAAAAATATCTGCAATTTCTATTTTTTATATCCTGTTATACATTCGGTCTTTCAATATGTTGCAAGGTGGGCCTGCGCAGCTCTCCTGCTGCTACCCATCCTTGGGCCATGTTTCTGGCCCCATTCCTTTTGCCAAATTCCGGCAGCTTACTGACAAAAAACGGCAGCATGCCAAATCTGGGCAGGCCAGGACGCACACCATGGCTTTTTGTTCTATCTGTCTGCAGGGCAGGCAAAAAAGGCTGGTTAACCTGGCTGCTCAATCCTTTTCCAAGCCTTTTTTGCACCTGTGTTACCAAGCTCTTTTGGGCAGCCCTGCAGGAAGAAGCACTGCTAACAGCCTGTTGAAAAACTCACCAGTCAGGGCATAATAGGAAAGCTGAATAGCAGGTTGATATTTTTACGGAGATTGTCATGAGTCTTGGCCGGAGCAAGGAACAGCAGCGC
>JABMJC010000096.1 GCA_013201405.1 Desulfobulbaceae bacterium | reverse complement strand
AGTATGAGCGAGTCTACCTGAGGGCTTATGAATCAGGGAGTGAACTTTTCAAAGACTTGACCGACTGGTTCAACTGGTACAATACAGGTAGAAAACATTCATCACTTGACAAACAGACACCCGATACCGTGTATTATCAGTGGCTAGAGCCCTTAAAAATGGCAGCCTGAAGCCAGAAACAACAAACAAATCGGATCATTGCTTATTCTACCTCTCAGGTTGTCTCACAAAACCCGACCAGTTCAATGGGAAAAGATAAGGTACAAATTAGAATTCAGCATGGTTTAGGAGTATCTGAGAATGAGCGAACGATTTTATCTGCTGAAAATACAGCTGCTTGATATCGAACCAGCAATCTGGCGACGTTTTATAGTGCCCGCCAGCATCACACTGGATCGGCTGCACGACGTCATCCAGATTGTCATGGGTTGGACCGACAGCCACCTGCATGAGTTCACCATCAGGAATAAACGATACACGGAATATCCGGAATCAAAAGAAGACGGGCTGGCATGCGGCCGATATCGTCTCGGTGATTTGATCAAACAGAAAGGGCGTACATTCAGCTATCTGTATGATTTCGGAGACGGCTGGAAGCACGAACTTGTGCTTGAGGAAAGCCGCTATTTCAATCCTGAACTGAGAACGGAGTTGGCCTGCCTTGATGGTCAGCGATCCTGCCCGCCAGAAGATGTGGGTGGCGTGCCCGGTTATTTTGAATTCTTGCATGCGCTGAAAGACCCGAACCACGAGGAACACGAAAGCTATACGGAATGGTCTGGTGGTAACTTTGACAGTGAGCGATTTGATCCGGAATGGATCAACTGGGAGCTAATGAAATACCTCCGCTGGTCCCGTGACAGGTACCAAAGCTGGGGAGGGATCGAATGAAAAAATAAGGATAAAGAGATACGGAATCTTCACAAAAAGAGACGGCCAATGTTCGCTCCTCGGTAGCAGAATATCTGACCTTTGTCGCCGCTGGGGGAGGATCGGAAGCCAGCGTAGTAATGCGCTACGAGGATGAAAATATCTGGCTGACCCAGAAGATAATAGCGACCCTCTATGACGTCACCGCCCAGGCCACCAAGCGCTTTTTCGCCACCGTGCCAAACAGGCTGCACTGGGCCATCCACGGCCAGACGGCGGCGGAGGTCGTTGTCAACCGTGCCGACGCCGACAAGCAGCACATGGGGTTGACCACCTGGAAGGACGGCGGTGTTGCCTCACTTGGCAGCCCTGTTTTCATTGCGATCCTGGGTAGGGAACGAGATAAAAAGTACAATCCAAAATCCCTATACTGCTTGCTGCTGCATGCGTTTTCAGCCGACTTCCTGGAGGATAATGATTTCCATTTTGTGGTTGCGGGCTGGATTTTCGGGTGAGGGGCCTTCGGTTTGGATGATCCAGTCGCCAAGCAGGCTGTATGTGCGGGTATAATCGTGGGCAAGGTTTGTCCAGTCGGATGGATGGGTAGCTTCGAAAATAGGAAAGACACCATAGGAGAAGATCAGTTCCCGGCAGGTTTCCTTGTCTGGGCTCACCCCGAGAATCCAGACCGGCAGCTTGTAGCGGGAGAGTCTGCGCGAGGTGAAGCCACTGTTGGTCGGAGTCAGAATGGCGGCAATGCCGTCACGCTGGTTAACAATGTTGGCCACACTGGTGGTGATGAAATCCACCTCGCTGATAGAGCTGTTACCAGGGTTGCAGGCAACAGTGCCGCGGTAGAAATGTTTTTTGGTGTTGTGCGGTTCCGTGGCAATGGCGATATGCACCAGCATGCGCACTGCCTCAAGAGGATATTTACCCAAGGCTGATTCCTCTGAAAGCATGACACAGTCGGTGCCGTCCAAAATGGCATTGGCCACATCCGTGGCTTCGGCCCGGGTGGGCCGGCGGTTGTTGGTCATGGATTCGAGCATCTGGGTGGCAGTGATCACCGGCTTGCCGAACAGATTTGCCCTGGCGGTTATCCGTTTTTGCAAAATGGCCATCTGCTCGATCGGCATTTCCACCCCCAAATCGCCCCGGGCCACCATAACGCCGTCGCAAACCTCAAGGATGTCATCTATCTTATTCTCCACCGCGGCCCGTTCAATCTTGGCAATGATAAAGGGATTATGGCCTAGGTCCTTGGCTGCCTGCCGTACTGCGAGAATGTCTGCCGCATCGTTGACAAAGGACTGGCTGATGGCATCCACTCCCTGCTTGCAGGCAAATTCCAGACAACGCCGGTCGTGCTCGGTAAAGGCAGAGATGCCCAGATTGATGTTGGGTAAATTCAACCCCTTGCGGGAACGCAGGCTGCCGCCCACCAGCACCACGCAGTGCACATCATTTCCTTCGACCTTTTTCACCTGCACCTGGATGAGGCCATCGTTGATAAAGAGGATGTCGCCGGGCTGCACCACCTGCGGCAGTTCCTCCAGGGTGACGGAAACCCGGCTGACATCACCCAGGATTTCATCGGTGGTGAGGGTGAAGGAAGCGCCGTTTTCCAGTTCTACCTCTTCTTCTTCCAGATTGCCGATACGAATTTTTGGGCCAGGCAGATCGGCCATAATGGCCACGTCCTTGCCGGTTCTTTCCGAGGCGGCACGGATATGCTTGATCAGCTCGCCATGCTCGTGGAAATCACCGTGGGAAAAGTTTAGCCTGGCAATGTTCATGCCCGCCTCGATCATCCGCTCCAGCATGGCGGGCGACTCTGTTGAGGGGCCAATGGTGCAAACTATTTTTGTTTTGTTTTTGGGTAGCAATATATGGGCCATGTATACTCCAGTATTCTTTTAGAAGGGCACCTGCGGTGCTAAAAAATAGCGTGTGTGGCTTCAAAGACGTTGGCTCAACTCGTTGATCGAGCGCATTTCCATGCCATCACGCAGGTGCTGGTCAATGGGTGCAGCTTTGCCCTGGGCATCTATCTTGACGTAGACTACCTCAGTAGAACAAACGATTTCCTCCAGATCCTTTTGGAAATCAAAGCGCCTGGCTTCCACCCGTACACTCAACGAGCTGGTGCCCATGTGCACTGCTTTGGCATAGATGCGCACATGATGCCCGATTTTTACCGGGCGTTTGAAGAGCACCTCGTTCATCTTCAAGGTGACCATATTGGGTGTGCGGCAGAGATATCCGGCAAAGGCGGCTCCAGCTTCATCCAGCCAGGAGAGCATGGTGCCACCGAACAAATTACCGTTGTAGCCTATCTCGCTTGCCTGACATATTTTGGTGGCAACGTAGTGCATGGCTAGGTGTTTGGCAGAGGTTTTGGCCTGGCCCACTCTGGCTCTAACCAGTGTATGGGGCAAGCATTTGGATTGAGTTTTTTCCTGATTACGGCTTGGTGAACTGGTCTGCGCGCCTGCTCGACCAATGGTATGTAGTTTTAGTGTGGAGTTGTAGCCAGACCTTGAACGCTTTGAACGCTATAGGGCTGTACATGGGCGCGCTTGTGCACATATTTCAACAAGTGTAGATATAAACCCAAATACCACTAATTATACTCCATTTTCTGTTACAATGCATGTGGATGGTGCAGAGTGAGTCGTACACAAACCAGCCAATGCGGTGCAGTGATGGATGGCTTTGTTTTCAAACGGATTTTGACTGAACAAGACAGGGGCGAAAAGCAAGCTGGCCTGGCTGTGGAGCATGGCTATACAGGGCATACAAATGGGTAAACAGGGAAAAACAGTGTTTTTATGCAGCCAATGCGGTCATGAGAGCCGCAAATGGCTGGGCCGTTGCCCAGACTGCGGCACGTGGGACAGTCTTGTGGAAAGCAGGGGACAGGCGGCCAGTACATCCAACCTGCCAGCAGCCGAGGTCTACCCCTTGGCTGGCCAGGCAGACGAAGAAAGCCAACGCCTGGCTACAGGTATTGCCGAGCTGGACAGAGTTTTGGGCGGCGGCATTGTGCCGGGTTCACTGGTGCTGATCGGAGGCGATCCTGGTATTGGCAAATCCACCCTGCTCTTGCAGTTCATGGCGACGGTGGCCAGTACATTTGGCCAGGTACTGTATGTGACTGGAGAAGAGTCTGTTCGTCAGATCCGTATGCGGGCACAGCGGCTCCAGGTGGCAGCTGCGGATATTGCCGTGTCTACCGAAACCTGCGTCGAGGCCATCAAAGCCCTGGCCACACAGCTGCAACCAGTGCTGCTGGCAGTGGATTCCATTCAAACCATGTTTAGCCAGGAGGTGGCCTCGGCACCGGGTTCCATCACCCAGGTGCGGGAGTCGGCAGCGCGTTTGCTGGTACTGGCGAAAAACAGTAACCTGCCTGTTTTTCTGGTGGGGCATGTCACCAAGGATGGCAGTATTGCCGGGCCGCGGGTGTTGGAGCACATGGTGGATACCGTGCTCTATTTTGAAGGAGATCGCGGCCAGATGTTCCGCATTCTGCGCACAGTGAAAAATCGTTTCGGCTCCACCAACGAGATTGGTGTCTTCACCATGCGCGAACAGGGCTTGGTGGAGGTGGAAAACCCTTCTGCCTTGTTTCTGGCCGAGCGACCGGCCAACGCACCTGGCTCTGTAGTGCTGCCCAGCATGGAGGGCACACGTCCAATTATGGTGGAGGTGCAAGCGCTGGTGAGCCGTTCAAGCGGTGGTACTGGCAGACGCACGGCCATTGGTGCAGATCCACAGCGCTTGGCCCTGCTCACCGCTGTGCTGGAAAAGAAGCAGGGTTTAAACCTTGTGGATCATGATATTTTTCTCAATATTGCTGGTGGTATTCGCATTGATGAGCCTGCCCTCGATCTTGGGGTGGCCGCGGCCCTGCTCTCCAGCTACCTGGAGCGCCCCATTGACGCACACACCGTAGTGTGCGGCGAAATCGGCCTTGCCGGCGAGGTGCGCGCCGTGGGGCAGATGGAGCAACGGTTGCGGGAATCCAGACGGTTGGGCTTCACCCGTTTTCTTGTACCTGCTTCGACCTGGCGGCAGTTGCAGGATAAAAAGACCGATACCGGTGAACTGGGCCTGCATCCAGTAGCCAACCTGGCTGATCTGGCCGAAGCGCTGTTTGGCTGAGCGCGGCTTTACATCCGAATTGTCCTGATTATAGTGGAAGCTCGCTGCTTTTGCTTTTTTGTGCCGGATGCGGAATATGGATGCACTTCTTACCCAGTTAGATCATTATCTTACAGCCTCGCCACTTTTTGCCCTGGCCTTGGCGTATTTAGGCGGCCTGCTCGCCAGCCTCACCCCCTGCATCTATCCGATGATTCCCATTACTGCGGGTATTATCGGCCATGCCAATGTGGGCGGCTCTCGCCCCCGAGCGCTGTTCCTCTCTTCGGTGTATGTGCTGGGTATGGCGCTTACCTATGCCTCCTTGGGCTTTTTTGCTGGGGCTACCGGTCGTTTTTTTGGTGAAATTAGCACCAGCCCCTGGACTTTTCTTGTTGTGGGCAACATCATCCTGCTTTTTGCCCTGTGGATGCTGGATGTTTTTCAGCTCCCCACAGCTTCTGCTGCAGCTTTTGCACAGCGCAGCGGTATCTTTGGTATCTTTGTGGCCGGAATTTCAGCAGCCCTTGTGGCCGGCCCCTGCACCACCCCGGTTCTGGGTGCACTTTTGGCCTACACTGCTTCGGCGCAAAATATGGTCCTGGGAGCTTTGCTTTTTTTCTTCTTTTCCCTGGGCCTGGGCACCTTGCTTTTGGTGGTGGGTGCTTTTTCGGGTTTTCTGGCAGCCCTGCCGCGTTCCGGCGACTGGATGGTGTGGATGAAAAAGGCCCTGGGTGTGCTCATGCTGTTCACTGCCCAATATTGTATTTTTAAGGCAGGCACCCTGTACTTCTGATGCCGCCGTAATTTTTTTCACTGATATGAGACCATTATGCGAACAACAGCACTATCCTTGGTAATGGCCATTTTTTTCTTTACCGTTCTCACGGGCCAACTCGTGGCCAATGAGCGAGAGGTCATGCTCATACCCTTCAAAGGCTACGATCTCAACGGCAACCCGATTGATGTGGCAACAAGCATTGGCAACAAACCGGTCATGCTCATTTTTTGGGCGTCCTGGTGCCCAACGTGCCGAACAGAGGTGCCAAAGCTCAACAAGTTGGTGGAACAATACGCTGAACGGGGTATGGAATTTGTTGGTGTGAATGTGGGTTTCAACGATTCCTACAGGCGAGCCAAAAAATTTGCCCAGAAAACAGGCATGATCTACCCCAACCTTTTTGATGCCACCGGAGTCATTGGCGAGCAATACGGGCTGCAGGGGGTGCCCACAGTGGTGATTGCCGATAAAAAGGGCCTGATCCGCTTTTATGGGCATTCTACTCCAGATATCAGCGAGGAAGTTTTTCAGCAGCTGATGGCCAACTAGGATGCGGGGCGAGGATGCGGCAAGTTGTCCTGTCTGCCCCAAGTCTTCTCTATGCAGACCGGCTCGGCACTATTTTGGTTCTTGTGCCGCTGGGACAATGGGATAGTCCTGCATCACTTCGGGTGGGATCTTGACGGGTCTACCGCTTTGTATGTCGCAGAGGATAAACAGGGTGGAGGCAATGGCGAGCACGGTCTGATCGGCTGGTCGGTAGAAGCGGAACTTGCGCAACGACTTGATGCGCTGGAAATTGGCCACCCAAGTGTTAACTACGATCAGTTCGCCGGCATAGGCGGAGTGAAAGTATTCAATGCTATGCGAGCGGATGATCCAGGTACGACCCAGGGCGGCATAGCGCTGCACTGGCCAGCCCAGGCTGGCCGAGTGTGCCAGCGCTGCATCCTGCATCCACTGCACATACTGTACGTTGTTCACATGGCCGTTCGTGTCGATGGCGCTTTCTGGCACCACTATTTCCAGCCTGCCGATGCTGTTCATTGATCTTGCAAACAGTGCGGCTGCGCCTGAAAGGATTCCAGGATACGGCCGCTTGCTTCCAGCAGCTGTTGCTGTGCACTCTGGTAGCTAACCAGTGCCTGGGCCAAGCGGCTGGAGTTGGTGGTTAGATCGCGTTGGGCTTCATTGAGCTGGATGAGAGCGTATTCGCCTGCAATATAGGCGTTTTCCGCCAGCTGGCGGCTCTTCTCCACCAGTTTTACGGTGTCTTGCTGCAGCCGCAGTTGCTGCTCTGCCTCGGCAAGCTGGGCCAGGCTTGTGCGAATTTCCGAAGCAACCTGGTTGCGCAGGGCTGCCAGGCTATAGGCGGCTTCCAGCCGGGCATGGCCTGCCTCGGCCATGCGAGCCTTGTCTGCGCCGCCAGCGTACAGGTTCCAAGACATATTGACACCGATGCTGTTGCCATAGTCAGCGTTTTCCACCGGCAGATCGTCTTCGCGTTTACCCTCGAGTGCGCCGGCAAGCTGCACCCTTGGATACAGCGATGCCTTGGCCATGCCGGCCAGGGCTTCCGCTTCCTGCAACCGGTGTTCTATGCGCCGCACATCGGGACGCAGGGCATAGGCCTCCTCAATGAGCTGCTGGGCTTGCATGGCGTGGAGGGAGGCACGTTCGGGATTTTTGGCCAGGGGAGTTAACCGTACATGTGGCGGCAGCAGGGCCTCGCTTGACCCCAACAGAGCGGCCAGGCCATATTCAGCGGCCTGTAGTTCCCGCTGGTGGACAAGCAGGCTTGCCTTAACATTGTTGAGCTGCACCTGAATGTTGAGCACATCGCCCCAGGGTCCGACACCCACCTCGTAACGGCGTTGGGCATTATCGAGTAGCCTGGTATAAAAGGTGCGGTTGGCATGGTCGATATCAATATGGGTTTGTGCCAACTGGGCCTGAAGAAAGACCTGGGCCACGGCTGCGGCCAGTAAGCGGCGGCTGTCGTTGAGCCCTTCTTCTTCTGCCTGTTGGGCCAATTGGGCCCTTTTCTCGTTGAAGCTTCGATAAAATCCATCAAAGAGCAACCAGGTTGCCTGCAGGCCGGTGCTGTAGTGCATACTGCTTTGGTCGAGATTCTGTCCGGTGGCTGTGGCAATGCGCCGGTTAAGGGCGTAGCTCGTGTCGGACAGGCGTTGATGCATGCCGCCGGCGCTCAAGTCCAAACTCGGCCACCAGGTGGCCACAGCCTGACGCAAACGCGCCTGGGCCTGTGCAACCCGTTCCTGGGCGGCGCTGATGCCAGGGCTGGCGCTCAAGGCAATGCATTGGGCGGTGTGCAGATCAAGCACCTGTACCTGGTCAAGGAGTTCTTGGCCCTTTGTCTGTCCGTATGCAGGACTAAGGTGTAGTACGCACAAGGCAAGGGGTGCCAGCAACAGGTTCAGCCACTTCATCTTAATTTATGGAAAATAGCACAAGACACAGGGGAAAACAGTACGCCTCAAGCACAGCTGCACAGTGTGCCCTGTACAATTCGGGCAGCGCCTAGAGGAAGAGCAAGGCAAGGGCACAAAGCAGAGACTTCAGCGTTTTCTGCGGAAGAGGCGCAGCTCCTGAAGCAGCTCAAAGGCAATCTTGCCGGCTACGATGCTACTGGCCAGCATGCTAAAGGAGCGGCGGGTTTTGAGACGAATGCCCTGCATTTCAATGGGAGCCAGCCGCCTGCGCAGGTCGCAGCGCAGGACAACCCGGCTCTTTTCTTCCTGCAATCTCTTTAGTTCTTTGTCGAAAAACATGCCACATCCTTTTTGATTTCTTGCACTGTTCCGGCAAAGGGCAGAGGAGCTGTGCGGAAAAGGCGGCGCAGGAGCAACAGGGCAAGCAGCCCTAGCAGTCCGTTGAACAACCCGTATTTTTTGAGCACAATAAACAACGGCTGGTTGTCAGATTTGCCAGCCGATGCAGACAATTATGGGATAAT
>JABMJC010000095.1 GCA_013201405.1 Desulfobulbaceae bacterium | reverse complement strand
CCAGCTGAAGTTTTTAACCTTGCTCTAAGTGGTGCACTTGCAAGTTGAATTCATCGTGCACTACTGCCGTCACAATCGCACCGGATTGCTGATCAACCACGTGCTCAGGCTTGCAGGCCATGTGGATGCGGCCATCCTTAAGCTTGGCTATACGCGCCTCTTCATCGGTGGTCGATTGCCAGTCCTTGTTGGAGGTTTTCTTGCCCTTGCGGTCAAAGTTCACAAGCTCGGCCTTGGTCAGCGTTTGTATGCCGCTCTTTTAGATGTGGTCTGTCAGCACGATGGCCTGCAAGCCGATTTTCTACAGATGTGACAGTGACTTCGATCAGCATATTCAGTGTTCTTGGAGCTCTGGGATCAGGGTTCTTTTACAGAGATAATGGGCCCTGGGGCTGCTGCAGGTGGCTTGAGCAGGTGCCCCGTGATCATACCCTTGGTGGTACCAAAGGCAGCCACTACCCATGCAGCAAGCAGGCCCAGATAAAAAAGAATGCTGGCCCAGGCAAAAAAGGGCAGGCCGGTATGATGGGCCAATTGTGCCGTACCAGTAACACAGGTGCCAACCGGAAAGGTAAAGGCCCAGTAGGTAAGGGCAAACTGCATGTTTCTGCGGTGGGCCCGAAGGGTAAGGAGAATGGCCAGACAGGTCCAGAGCAGCACATACCCGAAGACGGGCACGCTGTAAAACACGGCAAACAGTTCAAAACCAAAGGCCAGCTTTGCTGGCAGCGTGTCCTGGGCTACTATGCCCAAGATGCCAGCGGCTGTCATAGATTGCCCCAGGGGCCCCAGTACGATCCACAGGGTGGGAACACGCGAAGTGCCCGAGGTGCCATGGTGGGCCAGGCGGCTCCAGATCATGGCAATAATAATCAGCCCGGCCAGCATGCTCAGCCCAAACTGGGAGAAACAGAGGTAAAAAAGGGTTTGCCTGGGCAAGCCTGCTGGAGCATAGGGAACGAGCATGGCTCCGATGGTGGCTGAAACCATGGGCGGGACAACCGGCATAAGCCAGCCGCCGAAGGCGGAGTCTGGCCGCACCTTGAACACAGTAAACAGGCGGTACGGAATAATGACAGCCGAACCGAAGCCGGTGATGGTGCCCAGGAGCCAAAGAATCCAGGCAATGTTCAGGGCAAGATCCCAGCCTATCAGATGATGCCCCACCAGGAGGGTCCCGCCGGCAACGGTGAGCGCGGCCATGGGCGGCGCGCCATAGAATTGCGCCATCATGGGATCCTGAAAATGCCTGATCCAGACATTTTTTCGGTGGAACAGGAAAAAAACCGTGGCCAGCAAAAGACCAAGCAGCATCGAGCAGGCCAGGCACCAGACCACAAGGGCAAAAACTGTGAGGTGGCTGGAAAAAAGGGGGAGAGAAGCCGAGGCATTGGCGATAATGCCGGTTCCCATTACCGAGGCAAACCAGTTGGGGCCAACTTCATAGTCAGAGTTCGCGCCGGTTACATTATAAAAGAACCGTTTCCACCACAGGCCTTTGGCGTGGGTATTTTTCAAAGTGCTGTTCATGCGATGACTGTCCTTGAGGCCGGAAAATCGGACTATATGGATTATGCAAGGCCCTGCTCAAGCCGGGGCGCAACTAACTGTGCATGGTGAGATCAATTGGGCACTTGGTATTTCGCCTGAATTCGTATTGCCAGGGCGATGGAATTTTATTCATCATAGCGTTTTAACGTGGAATTGGAATAAGCTATGTTGTATTTTACTGCGTTTTTGGTGCTGCCCTCTCCTTCTGTGTTTTAATCTGAGGAATACCCATGAAGCAACAGAAACCAGATGAAATTCTCAAAATGGTGCGTCTTTATGATGGACAGATTATTGCGCAGGATGCGCCTGCTGCAGGCAATTGCACCGAGTCATACACAGGGCAACAGGGATGGTGAAAGCATTTTATGTGGTAATTATCCCGGACAACGGCAAGGTTTCAGTGTTTTTCCCGGATCTCCCGGGCTACGCAACCTGAGACAATCAGAGCATGAGACCATGGCGTCCCTGTTTCTTCTGACAAGGCGGCCGCATGGGTAAAATTTGAGGAGGATTGTGCATTCATGGGGAAACAACAACCACCAAGAGGCGTGCTGCAATTGGGTCTGATCCAGAACTGGATGATCCTCCGGTCAGGGTAAACCTATCATTCAAGCGCTCGCAGCTCGCGCGCATTGATTCATTGATTACAAGGCTGCGGACAGCAACAGAACGATTGAATAACCGGCCTCGTAAATGTTTATACTACCAAAATCCGGCTGAAGTTTTTAACCTTGCTCTAAGTGGCGCACTTGCAAATTGAATTCGCCGGGCACCAAGGTTGCGGAACAAATTTCCAGCCTCATTCCTAACCTGAAAATTGAAATTCTTGGCACAGTGCTGTGTAAAGGCCTGCCTCGTGAAGCAACTTTTACCGAACTGGATGCCCTTGCCGGGACAATCCGGGAAAAACACGCAGCCCTTTGATGTAGATTGAACCAGATACGGGCGGCCGCTTGTTCCGCCCCCCTTCTTCCCGCACCAACCGGCATATCAGACAATTTAGGCTTTGCTAGATGGAATCGATTCTCGAAGAACTCAAACAGTTGGAACCGCTTATTTATGCGGCCAATGACGGCAAGACCAGGGCATATTTTGAAAGCCTGCTGGTTGCAGATTTTTGGGAGGTCGGCGCTTCAGGAAAAGTGTATGGGAGGGATTTTGTTCTTGCAACCCTTGCCCAAAGGCAGGCACAGCCAAGGGAGGAGTTGTGGCAGGCCTTTGATTTTGCGGTCCGGCAAATAGAAAAAGAGCATTTCCTTTTCACCTATGCGCTTGCACAACCCACAAGAGTCTCACGTCGGGCCAGTTTATGGCAACGGACGCCAGAAGGCTGGAAACTGGTCTATCATCAAGGAACACCTGTTCTGTGATTAGCTCTTGCCTGAATGACTCGGGTTACAGTGATCCTGCTGCCGGTGCCATTGGGCATATTCCTGGTGGTGCGCCTGGTGCCTAGCAGTGTGCTGACAAGCGCACGAGCTAAGGCAACAGCCTCTGCAGCACAACAACCGGTGAGCCGCCGCGGCGCGGCAGTTGCTATTGTGCTTATCTGGACTGCTGTGCTTATTTGGGTCGGGTGGCTGGGCATTCGCTGGCTGCGCAGCTAAAATTCATGAAACAGCCACTGCTTATAATTCAGGCCGTGTGCAAGCAAATAAAAAACTGCCATGCACAGTTGGTAATGTCTGAAAATTAGTGTCTGAGAATTTCACCACAAGCAGTTGAACAATTAGCGCAAACCCAGGAGAGCTGCACACACCGGCCAAGCCGCGCGTAAATCATAGGAGTCTTACCCCCATAAACAGCAAGAGGCTGCCCAACAGGACAGCCTCTCACTCCTCTGACTGGCGGGTAACCAGCTCGTTAAACAAATATTTTGCTGTATTGCCCACCCATATCAGAGCCATGGACCAGTATCAGCCAACGGTCTGAATCCAGGCTAAAAGTGCATCTAATCACATGCCCCTCACATCTTTACAGCGTGTTGGCAGCACTCAGGATCATTGAGCAGCTGCACGCGCAGCAGTCAGCCAGCCATCCCAGGTGGTTTTATTCTTCGCAATCCACTCATCCACATGGCGGGCAATATCTGCTTCGCTCTTTTCACCATCATCCATGCGGGTATTCTGCTCGTTCAAATCGTCCAATGGCAAGGTAAAGACCTCGAAAAAGGCCTTGGCTGCAGGGTTTTTCGCGATGAACTCCTTGTTGGCCACAATACGGATGTCGTTGGCTACAAAACCGAATTTCACCGGATCTGACACTGCACCTTCAATACCACTGGCTTCCATGCGGTCCCGCATGGGTTCCTGCTCAGGCGAGGGCTTTGTTTCCGGCACATTGATCCATACCACATCCTCACCTGGCTTGAATTTATAGAGTGTCCAATTCGGACTCCAGGTATAGAAAAGAACCGGCTCGCCGCTCTTGTAGGCGGCCAGAGCAGCAGCCATACCGGCTTCGTAGGAGGCGGTGACCAGGTTGATGTGCTCCTCCAGGCCGTATGCCTTCATATGGTAGTTAATCGTTTCATAGCAGCCCCAGCCCGGTGGGCAGGCAGTCAAATCTGCCTTGCCGTCTCGGTTGCGATCAAAGGCCTTTTTCACCTCGGGCCGCTTGAAGTCATCCAGCGAGATAATGTTGTATTTCTCTACGTCCCTTTTTGACACCAGATAGCCCTGAATGGCGCCAGCCTTGACTACATAGCCATATATGTCCCCTCTCTGATTAAAATTTTCGGGCAATTGGCTGTTGTGCAGGGGAAACCAACCATTGACCCAGTAGTCCACATCACCTAGGGTCAGGCTTTTGTAAAAAATGGGATTGGTCAGGTCCTTGGGCTTGTCCACCGTGTAGCCCAGTTCTTCCAGGCCCCTGCGCACCAGGGCTTCCTTGAAAAAACCAGTGGTCCAGGTGGCCCGGGCAGGCCGCAGCTTCACACCTTTGCCTGGTTGCTCTGCCGGAGCTGCCGCGCCAGTTTGAGGTTGCATACCCACTGCAAGAAACAGTGTGCATATACAAAGTATAAAATATCGCATCATGCATTTCTCCTTGATGTTTTATTTGCTTGTTTATGCCTGACTTGTTGGCCAGAGAGGTATTCTCATTCCGACCAAAAAAATTTTTAGGGTACCTAGAGGGAGCACTTCATTGATACGCGCAGCGTGCGCTGTACTATGGAATTAGAACTATTGACGAATTGGAACTATTGACTCTGGCCAGCCGCCTGGCTGATACGGTCTAAAATAATGGCCAACAGCACAATACACAGCCCGCCGGTGGTGGCCTGGCCGATATCCAGTGTGTTCAGGCCCTGCACCACAGGGGCGCCAAGTCCGCCTGCGCCAATGAGCGCAGCGATAACCACCATGGAAAGCGCCATCATCATGGTTTGGTTCAAACCGGCCATAATGGTTGGCAAGGCAAGGGGTAATTGTACACGCCTGAGCACCTGCCACCTGGTGGCACCAAACGAGAGTGCGGCCTCGACCAGTTCCGGATGCACCTGCCGAATGCCCAGGCTGGTGAGACGGATAATGGGCGGCAGCGCAAAAATGATGGTGGCCAGAACCCCAGCCACATTGCCCACGGAAAAGAGCATGACAATGGGCACCAGGTAAACAAAGGCGGGTGTGGTTTGCATGGCATCGAGAATGGGCCGGAGCAGGCCGTTGAAGCGGTCACTGCGGCCGGCAAGGATGCCCAGGGGGATTCCGGTAAGAATGCAAAAAAACACCGCGGCAAAAACCATGGCCAGGGTGATCATGCATTCATCCCAAAAGCCGAGCAAACCAATAAAAATCAGCGATAAGACAGTAAAGATAGCCAGCTTGAACCCGGAAGTCCGCCAGGCCAGCACGGCAAGCACTAAAACGACCAACAACGGTGGAATCGCCAGCAGAGCCTGCCCCATACCTCCCATAATCGCTTCCACCGGCCATTTCAGGGCTTGGAAAAAAGGTCGGTATCCTTCCACCAACATGTCGACAAACTGAGAAATCCAGTAGTCTAGCGGAACAACTTTTTCTTCAAAGCCAATCATACAACTCCTTTCAGGGTGATGCTCTCTTCCTGCAGATTTTCAGCTGTACCTTCTGCAAGGGTGCCCTGTTCAGCCCGGTGCAGAGTGCGGAGAAAACGGTTTTTAGAGATAGCGCCCTGGTAGACGTTATTTTCATTGACCACAGGAATGGGCCAGGGCTGAAGCGCCACGGCAGAGAGAACGGTCTGCAGATTTTCACTGCTCTGGACGCTTGCGACCTCTGGCAAAAAGGCGTCCTTGATGTTGAATCCATTGCTGCCCCGATCAAGCACGGCGCGCAGCGAATCGGTGGACACAATGCCGTAGAAGCGCTGATTGCGGTCGAGCACGTAGGCAAATTCCCGGTCGCATTGGTTGAGCTGCTCCAATACGGTGCGGATGTTGCCCTGTTCGTTGCGCCAAATCACGGTGGGCTGGGTATCAAGGGCCACATCTCCCACGGAAAGCACCCCGGTGGGATCAACACCACGGAAAAAGGCGCGTACATAATCGTCGGCCGGGTTCTGCAAAATTTCTTCAGGCGTACCCACCTGCACCACTCTGCCCCCCTCCATAATGGCGATTCGATCACCAATGCGCAGGGCTTCATTCAGGTCGTGGGAAATGAACACAATGGTGCGCTCCTGTTTCTCCTGCAGTTGCATCAGCTCATCCTGCATTTCCGTGCGGATGAGCGGATCAAGCGCAGAAAAGGCCTCGTCCATGAGCATAATGTCCGGGTCAACGGCCAGCCCCCGGGCCAGCCCAACCCGCTGCTGCATGCCGCCGGAGAGTTCCCTGGGCCTGGCATTTTCCCATCCCTTCAGGCCAACCTGTTCCAAGGCCTCGTGCGCCCGTTTATGCCGCTGCGCTTTGGCAATACCGGCAAGTTCCAGGCCAAAGGCTGCATTATCCAGCACAGACAGATGCGGCATCAGGGCAAAGGATTGAAACACCATACAGGTGCGGCCCCGCCGAAAACGCACCAAATCATCCCTTCCCATTTTCAAAACATCTTCGCCATCAACCAGCAGTGTACCAGAGGTCGGCTCGATCAGGCGGTTAATCATTCGCACCATGGTAGACTTGCCAGAGCCGGAAAGCCCCATGATAACAAAGGTTTCTCCAGCATTCACACTGAAGCTCGCATCCTGCACTCCCACGGTCATGCCGGTCTGGTCGTAGATTTCCTGTTTATTTTTGCCCTGACCAAGCAGATTCAGCGCGGTTTCTGGTTTGTCACCAAAAACTTTGTACAAATGTTTGACGGTTATTTTTTCCATAAGAGCTGCAAAAGAGCGAAATTACGTCGTATAAAAAATTATAAATATGCGTAAAGTCGGAAAAGGCTAAACGATATAGATCGATATGTAAACGCTTTACGTCAAAAAATTTTACGACTTTTATAAATCTGTTAAATTGTTCTCAGGTCAATCTTATGGAGATACGGTCGTTTTTGCGGCCTCGGACAATGCTGGTTTGCATGGAGAAAAATTTCTGATTTTTCACCCAAATCCCAATCCAGAAGTTACTTCAAGCCAAAACATAGTGTATGAATTATAAAGATACGCGAAGATCGTCATGCAGCGTATTTTTACTTCAAGCCCGGAAACATGCACTGATACTGGCTAACTGCGCACGTTGATATGAAATTGGAATAATTGGAACATACAGGCTGAAGTGAGATTACAGATTGTTCAGCGGGCAGCAAACGACCAACCCTGCCCTGTTCAACAGATGGATGTAGCGGATAATGGTGCTGGCTTGAGCATATTCAAAAAACCTCTGCATAATGCGGATGCAATGCCATTGGCCAGTATTCTGACTAATCAATCATAGTTTTTTGTTTTCAAAGATACACCGAGAATATCTTTAAAAATAGCAAAAGAAAACTTCAACAATTCTCCCTCAATTTTTTTGCGTGGCAGAATCAAACACAAAACTCCATTGGGCAACAGGAATGTCAATATGTCAATCATAATAGACCGATCATCTGCAGAAGATCGGACAGCTATTCTCGCATTGATGGACAAAGCACGTGGCAAGCATTTGACTGATAAGGAGCGAGCCCAGCAAGGGTTTATTCAAGGACAAATGGATGAGCCTACGCTCGCCCGTATCCAACTCGGAACAGGTGTTTTTGTAGTTCGCGACGGCTCGACTCTCGCGGGTTTTGCCATGACTTCAACAGCAAGAATCGCTGCAAAGAATGGTCTTGTGGTTGAAATGGTGAAGACAGTGACCCAGGCAGTGCCTGAATGGCAACTGGACAAAATTTTTCTCTATGGGCCGGTGGCTGTGGATCGTCGATATCAAGGACAAGGATTGCTCACCCGTCTGTTGATTTATGTTTGCACTGCATTTCGAGAACAATTTGCACTCGGTGCGCTATTTGTTGATAATGCGAACCAAAAATCATTGGCTATTCACCGTCACTATCCAATGGATGAACGGGCGAATTTCGAATTCAAAAACCGTTCCTATGTTATTTTCACTTTTTCACCAGAAAATATCATCAATCACTATGGTTGATTGCTTTCTATCATATCTGCTGCCGAACAATTCATCCAAGTTGAAGGGAGCACCTGCACGACGGTGTGACTTGGCCTATAGTTAAGAGCGGATAAACACCAAGGAACATGTATGCTAAGCAGAGAGAACACAGGTCTTATTGTCGTCGATATCCAGGGCAAATTGGCACGCCTGGTCTATAACAGCGACTCTTTCATTGCGTGCTGCCAAAAGCTCGTACAAGGAGCCAAAACTCTTGGCTTACCCATCGTATGGCTTGAACAGAATCCCGAAGGACTGGGCGCCACAGTTGAAGAACTTCATTCTGTGATGGCCGAACAGGAACCAGTGATTAAGTTCACTTTTGATGCATGCAAAGAGCCGCGTTTCCTGCAGGCCATCCAAAAGACAAACAGGAAAACATGGCTTGTTTGCGGGATTGAAGCGCACATATGTGTGTATCAAACCGTTTTTCACTTAAAAAACTTGAACTACGATGTTCACCTGGTTTGTGACTGCATTTCCTCCCGTAAACAGGAAAACATCGAGCTTGCAGCAAACAAACTCGTTCATCATGGGGTGTCAATCACTGGTTTGGAAATGTGTCTGTACGAGCTGGTTCAAGATTGTCGATTTCCAGAGTTTAAAGAAATCCTTAACCTAATCAAATAGATAATATTATTTTAAATAACAAGTCATTCAAGTGGGCTGTCCCTTGGCAACAAGGTGTTTTTCAACAGATTTGACCAAACAAAACATTACCCTCAACAATGAACAGAATTTGACATGTGAGCATCCGAAATAATATTATCAATTATAACATAGCCATGCTAACAGCCCGTTGAATAATCCGCAGTTTTGAATACCGTAAACAACGGCTGGTT
>JABMJC010000094.1 GCA_013201405.1 Desulfobulbaceae bacterium | reverse complement strand
CCGTGACCAGTTCCTGGCTGACGATTTCCCATGGTTCCTGCAGCCCGAGCCCTAAGGTGATGATATCCCGACTGTTCATGAAGCCTCCCGTCATTTGGTGTGGATTTGATCCCTGTATACATCAAATCCACACCAAATGACGAGGAGCCCTCAAATAACGGGCAGGATCAGGTAGCCCCTTACGTGGAAAAGGAGAGAAAAAATAAACAAAAATTTACAACTGATGAAAAAAGCCGCATCTGATACCCATTTTACTCTGCAACCGGTATTATAAAGGTGTCTGTACTCTTTTTATGCCTCCATTCCTTTCCACCAACGGAGTAAGTACACATGGACGGATGGCTGAGCCTCCTTTTGGGTGTTGGTTTAAGTGCGGCCTGTGGATTCCGCGTTTTTGTCCCGCTTCTGGTGATGAGCTTGGCTTCAGTGGATGGGCACCTGGCCCTGGCACCGGGTTTCGAGTGGATCGCCACTCCCGAGGCTTGTGGTGTCTTTGCAGTGGCTACTGTATGCGAGGTTCTTTCCTACTATATTCCCTGGTGGGACAACCTCCTGGACAGCCTTTCCTCACCGGCGGCCGTGGCTGCTGGTACCATTACCACGGCCTCAGTACTCACCGACACCTCACCCTTTCTGCAGTGGACGCTTGCAATTATTGCCGGAGGCGGGGCCGCTGGCATGGTTCAGACCGGAACCGTGCTGGTGCGCGGCGCTTCAAGCTTAACCACCGGTGGTCTTGGCAATCCAATAGTTGCCACGGTTGAAGCTGTTGCCTCCACCGTCACCTCCATTGTCGCGCTGATTGCCCCACTGGTGGCGATCATAGCCATGGTAGCCCTGATACTTGTAGCAGCGAAAAAATTAAGGCGCAAAAGATCGGCTGCCATCAGGCCGAAGCGACGCATTCCCCTGTAATGCTCCTGCTGTTTTGCGCACTCTGTGCTTTCTCGGCAAATAAAACGGCAACCCTGCTGGAATAATTGATCAATTTTAACGGAGGAAAATCCATGGAACTGTATCAAGGGCTGTATCTCAATTACATCAACGGCAAATGGCGGGATGGCAAGGCTGAGCACATTATTGAGGTGGACAATCCCTACACCGGCAAAATCCTGGGTTCCTTCCAAGCGGCCAACCTGGATGATCTCAACGAAGCCTTTGAGTCTGCGGCGGAAAAGCAACCCGCTTGGGCCGCAAGCGGCCCCTATGCCATCAGTCAGGTAATAGGGGCGGCCGCAGGAATCATGCAGCAGCGCAGGCAGGAATTAACCAATATCCTGGTGCAGGAATCCGGCTCGACTCTACTCAAGGCAGCCATAGAAATTGATGCGTGCATCGGGATACTCCAACTTGCAGCGAGCTATCCCTTCCACATGGAAACCATGGTTAGCCAGTCTCTTATACCGGGCAAAATCAACCATATCATCCGCAAACCGGTGGGCGTGGTCACGGTTATCGGCCCCTTCAATTTTCCCTTGTACCTGGCCATGCGTTCCGTGGCAGCATCGCTTGCTGCTGGAAACGGAGTGGTGCTCAAACCTGCCTCCAGCACGCCGGTTGCCGGGGGCACCCTCCTCGCCAAAATCTTTGAAGAGGCCGGGCTGCCCGCCGGAGTTATGTCGGTGGTGGTACCCCATACCCGCTCAATAGGCGATGCCCTCTACAACCACCCGATTCCTGATGTCATCTCCTTTACCGGATCCACCGAGGTTGGCCAGCGGATTGGTGAGGTGGCTGGCCGCGCCATTAAAAAAACCCTGCTTGAGCTGGGCGGCAACAATGCCTTGATTGTTTTGGCTGACGCGAATATCGATTATGCCGTCCGTTCTGCAGCTTTTGGCCGTTTTCTCCACAGCGGCCAGATCTGCATGTCAGCCAACCGCATTATTGTCGATAAATCCATCTTCGAAAAATTTGCAGAGAAATTTGTCGCCATCACTAAGAGCATTCAGGTTGGCGATCCAGCCAGGGAAGGTGTGCTCATCGGGCCACTAATCAGCGAAAACGAAGCCAAGCGGGTGGTGGAGGCGGTCAACACCTCCATAAAAGATGGCGCAAAGCTGCTCCTTGAAGGGAAACGTGAAGGTGCCCTGGTGTACCCTTATGTGCTTAGCGGTTCAAACCAGGTGTTTTCGGCCAGAACCGAGATGTTTGGCCCGGTGGCAACCCTTATTCCAGCGGAAAATGCCGAGGACGCCCTACGTATTGCCAATGATACCGGCGCAGGCCTGAGTGGGGCCATCTACACCAGCGATCGGGAAAAGGCCTTTGAGCTGGCCGCACGCTGGAAAACCGGCATGGTGCATATTAACGACCAGAGCGTCAACGATGAGCCGTACATCGCCTTTGGTGGGGAGAAGGCTTCCGGTATCGGCCGCTTTGGCCGCTATATCTCGTTAGATGAGGTAACCACCTATCAATGGATTTCAGACCAGAAGGAGCCGCGGGCCTACCCAATCTGATCAGAAAAGCAGTTCATCTGCAGATCGCTCTTTGTTGTATGGCAAGGGCGGGATTTTTTTGATCCTGCCCGTTATTGAAGGACATTTCGGATACACCTGCACCAACCCGGGCGGGCCAGGCAACCACCAGATGTCCTACCCTTACCCCTCGCAGGTATTGAAAATTTTCTGACCATGATGGAATGGCTGATTATTGCTGCTGCCGGTTTTGCAGGCGGCATGCTCAATGCCGTGGCCGGTGGTGGCAGCTTCATCACCCTGCCGGCACTGCTCTTTGTGGGCGTACCACCAGTGGCAGCCAATGCCACGGGTACTGCGGCCCTGTTGCCAGGCTATCTTGCCAGTGCCTGGCGCTTCCGGCGTGATATCAGCTTTCCCCAGGGCATGGGCCCGGCAATCATCATTCTGCTGACGCTTGTGGGCGGTGCCATCGGTGCGATCCTGCTGCTGGCCACCAGCGACCGGCTTTTTCGCAGCATCATCCCTTGGCTCATCCTGCTCGCCACCACAGCCTTTGGCATTGGTCCGCAGCTGATCGCGCTGCACAAAAATAAACAGAACAACAAAAAGTTCCTGCAGCCCACAAAAATCCACAACAGCACAGCTGGCCGGCAAAGGCAGTACAAGCATGCCGCTGGCCTGTTTGCAGTATGCATCTATGGCGGTTATTTCAATGGCGGGCTGGGCATCATGCTGCTGGCCGCCTTCAGCCTCATGGGCCAACACAACCTACATAGCGCCAATGGTTTGAAAAACATTGTTTCAGCCCTGCTCTCCTCCATTGCGGTTCTCCTCTACACCCTGGGTCAGGCCATTGCCTTTGAGCACCTCTTTCTTTTGGCTCTGGCCTCCATTGTCGGTGGATATGCCGGTGCTGCCCTGGCGTATCGCCTGTCCCAGCAACTGCTGCGGACCGCGATCATTGCCATCGGTTGCCTGCTGGCCCTTACTTTTTTTCTGCAAAAATAACAGCCTGCCCGCAGGATATCAGCGCTCGGCCAGAGCATCGGTATCAAGCAGTTGAATGCGCCTGCCATCCACCCGAATCAGACCCTCCTCGCTCATCTTCTGAAAAATACGGGAAAGGGTCTCCGGGCTGGTTCCCAACAGGCTGGCCAATTGACCCTTGGGAATATCCAGTACCACCTGGTTCATGTTTTTTTGCTCTTTCGCCATATAAAGCAGGTACATGGCCAGTCGGCCGGGTACTTCTTTAAGTGAAAGGTGCTCGATCTGGGTGGCAAAGCGGCGCAGGCGCATGGCTAAAATGGCCAGCATGTTCAGGGCCAGGGAACTGTTTTTTTCCAGCAAGGCAACAAACTGTGTCCGCGGGAAAAAATACAACTCAACAGCGGTCAGTGCCTCGGCACTGGCCGGATAGGGCAGACCATGGAAGACCGGCACTTCGCCAAAGGGTTCACCCTGGTCAAAAATGTGCAAAATTTGCTCCTTGCCTTCAGGTGAACTTTTAAAAATTTTTACCCGGCCCGCGGCAATAATATAAAAACCAATGCATGCCTCTGCCTCGCGGAAGATCAACTTCCCCTTGGCGCAACGACGCCTGCTGGCCAAGGCGGCAAGTTCCGCAAGCTGGTCTTCAGACAGGCCATTAAACAGCATGCACTGGTTAAGCAGTTGTATGGGTTTGAGCATGGCAGTAAAATTGATAATAAAAAAGTGAGTAAAATTGATCCATGTCAAGGACAGACCCCTCCATCTGCTATACTGTATCCGTACACCGAACACAAACAGCATCAAATCCCCAAACAAACAAGGAGGTCAGCATGTTTTGTAATCAATGTGAACAAACCGCCAAAGGCACCGGTTGCAGTGTTGTCGGCGTATGCGGCAAAAAGGAAGATGTGGCTGGTCTACAGGATCTGCTCATCTATGTGATGGAGGGGCTTGCCCTCTATGCCCAGGAAGGCCGCAAGCATGGCATTGTAGACGAAGCCACCGATCTGTTCACCTATAAGGCCATTTTTTCCACCCTCACCAATGTGGATTTTGACCCAGAACGCTTTGTCGAGTTGATCAACGAGGCAGTAGAAGTGCGCGAGGCCATGAAGAGCAAGGTTGCAGCCAAGGGCGGCAAGGTGGACTTCAGCGAGCCCCAGGCCAGCTACCAGCCCTCTGGCTCCACTGAAGAACTGGCTGCCGCTGGCACGGCCCTCAAACTCATTGAAAACCTGGATAGCGATGAAAACATCCGCTCCCTCAAACAGACCCTGCTCTATGGCCTGAAAGGCTTGTGCGCCTATGCCGACCATGCCGCTATTTTAGGCCAGACCGATCCGGAGATTGCTGCGTTTTGCTACGATGCCCTGGTTGCTCTGATGGCCAAGGGATTGACTGTGGAGCAGTGCGTGCCTGTGGCCATGAAGTGCGGCCAGGTCAATCTGCGTGCCATGGAGTTGTTGGATAAGGCCAACACCGGCACCTATGGCCATCCAGTGCCCACCAGTGTGCCGCTGGGCCACCGTAAAAACAAGTGCATCCTCATTTCCGGCCACGATCTCTACGACCTGGAGCAGCTCCTCAAGCAGAGCGAGGGCAAGGGCATCGACATCTATACCCACGGCGAGATGATTCCCTGCCACGGCTATCCGGAGTTGAAGAAGTATCCGCATTTTTACGGCCATTTCGGCACGGCCTGGCAGAATCAGGCCAAGGAGTTTCCAAACTTCCCCGGACCGATCCTCTTTACCACCAACTGCATCCAAAAGCCGCGTGAAGAATACATCGACCGAGTGTTCACCAATGGTTTGGTGGGCTGGCCCGGTGTAAAGCACATCCGCAACAAAGATTACTCCCAGATCATCGACATGGCCCTGGCCATGCCCGGCTTCACCGATGATGTGGACAATGGCTCGGTCATGGTGGGTTTTGGCCACAACGCTGTTCTGGGCGTGGCCGACAAGGTGATCGAGGGCGTAAAATCCGGCGCTATCCGCCACTTCTTTTTGGTGGGCGGCTGCGACGGTGCCAAGCCTGGCCGCAACTACTTCACCAAGTTTGTGGAGCAGGTGCCCAACGACTGCGTAGTGCTGACCCTGGCCTGCGGCAAGTTCCGTTTCTTTGACAAGCAGCTGGGCGATATTGGCGGCATTCCACGCTTACTTGACGTGGGCCAGTGCAACGACGCCTACTCTGCCATTCAGATTGCAGTGGCACTGTCCAAAGCCTTTGACTGCAGCGTCAACGAACTGCCACTGTCCATGGTCTTGTCCTGGTACGAGCAGAAGGCCGTGGTCATCCTCTTGACCCTGCTTTCACTTGGCATCAAAGACATCCGCCTTGGGCCCTCGTTGCCGGCTTTCCTCAGCCCGGCAGTGCTGCAGTTTCTGGTGGATACCTTTGACATTAAACCGATTGAAACTCCGGAAGAGGATCTGGCAGCAATTCTTGGCTGATTGCCTCCGATAGTATGCCAATCACGGACTGCGCGGGCCTTATTTCGTTTCGAGCATCAAAGATGATGCTCTGGAAGGTGATGCACATATAACGCAGGCGTGCATAGAGGAGGCACGGTCCTGCGGGCAGGTGCCGAAGCCGACAGAGACACACCTTGAGATGAAATTGGCCCTACTCCACCCAGCCCGTTCAACGAATGCAACCCCAGGAGAAGAAAACATGAAAAAATTAGAACTAAGTAAAACCCGGGAATTCAACCCGCTGGGCATGAAGACTGTGCTGCTGCATGACTCCGAGCACTTCAAAATCCTGAATTTCAACCTGGTGGCTGGTGCGCTCTTTCCCATCCACTCGCACGATCTCGACGGCCAGCTCAGCATTTTGGTCATTGAGGGCGAGGGCGATTTTTTGGGCGACAACGACGTGACTATCCCTGCACAAACCGGCGATATGCTCATCTCGGATATCCGCGTGCCCCACGGCGTCAAGGCAAAAACCGACATGCGCATTGTAGTAACCATTGCCCCGCCGATTTGAGCTACACTCATAATATAACCCTAGCTGCGTCGGCATCGGAATAACTCCGATGCCGGCCGGATGCAGCGAAGCATCTTTGCTCTGCAATCAGCCTATGCCAAATACGTTCATGGATCAGCGCCATAAGACCTATATAACCTTACCAGGCCTGCATGCGGGTATGCTCAGCCCGGAACAACTGGAACACCTGGCCAGACTGGCCAAGGACTACGGCATTCCGGGCATTAAAATCACCAGTGCCCAGCGCATTGCGCTGTTGGGCATGGAGCCGGAACGCCTGGCTGCTTTGCAAAACGATCTGCACCTGGATACCACCCCACCCCACAGCCGCAAGCGGGTGCACTATGTGCAGGCCTGCCCCGGCAAAACCTGGTGCAAGTACGGCGTGGCTGAAACGCTCGGCATTGCCAAACAAATTGAGCAGCTTGAACTGGACGCACCTCTGCCCAATAAGGTGAAGATTGGTATTTCCGGCTGCCGCATGTGCTGCTCCGAATCCTGGCTGCGGGATATTGGCCTTATTGGCGAGCGCAAGGGCTGGCGGGTGATTTTTGGCGGCAATGCAGCCGGACGCCCTCGCATCGGCGAGGAATTGGCCAGCGGCCTCAGTGAAGACGAGGCCCTGGAGCTGATTCGGAAAACACTCAATTACTACATCCGCGAGGCCAGGGGCAAAACCCGTACCGCCCGACTGGTGGAGCGCATTGGCATAGATGCAGTACGCAAAGCTGTCTTGGCTGGCCATGATCCGCAGCAACAGAGAGCTGAAAAAGAAACGGCTCCAAAAGTTTGAAGAGAGAATCGCATGAAAACCATACGGAAAATAATAGAGATAGATGAAGAACTGTGCGACGGCTGCGGTCAGTGTGTGCCTGACTGTGCTGAAGGCTCACTGCGGATCATCGATGGCAAGGCCTGCCTGGTGGCAGATAAACTCTGCGACGGCCTGGGCGCTTGCCTGGGCTCCTGCCCCACTGGTGCGCTCAAAATCATTGAGCGGGAGGCCGACGAATTCGACGAAGCTGCAGTGGAGGCCTTCCTGAAGTCGGAGCAGGCCAAGGCCCAGATCAAGCCCGCAGAGCAGGAACAGCAATTAGGCTGTGGCTGCCCCTCCAGCAATCTGCAAAGCTTTCAGGCCATGCGGGATTTGCGGCCCATCGGACCGGGTTTGGGGTCCTGCCAGAGCGCCAACACTTCCAACCGGCTCACGCCTGGCCAGGCAGATTCGGCTGGATCTGCCCTCAGCCACTGGCCGGTGCAGATCCGGCTCATTCCGGCTAACGCGCCTTTTCTTGAAGATGCCGATCTTGTAGTGGCGGCCGATTGCACGGCGCTGGCCTATGCCAATCTGCACCAAGACTATATTACAGGCAGGGTGGTGATGATGGGCTGCCCAAAATTTGACGATCAAGAGCTGTATGTAGAACGCTTTACTGAAATTTTCCGGACGCGCAACATCAGGTCACTGACCATCTTGATCATGGAAGTGCCCTGCTGCCACGCCATGCTGCAGATTATCCAGCGTGCGCTTGCTGCGGCCAAGCCGAGTTTTCCAGTGGAACACGTAGTGATTTCCCTGCGGGGTGAGGTGCAGAGCCGACACAAATGAGAAGATAAATGATGAATACCGGGCGTTTCAAGGAGCAGCAGAGGCTCCACACACGCCCCTACCTTTAAGTGCTTGCTTACGCAACTTGTCTGTTGTGTATGGGCTGGCTAAGCCTGTTGTCCTGCCCAATCCAGGCAAGGGGTTTCCTTGCCCCTTGCCTGGCATCTCAACGATCAATTATAATTTATCAGTAACCCTATTTTTTAAGTAACTCTGCGGCCTCCACCAGCCGGTAGAATTCCGCACGATACCCCTCTGCATCCTCGCCGCGTCCTGCCCGCGCCAATTGCAGGCAATCTTGCCAGGTAAAATCACCCAGATGCTGTGAATCGCTCAAAAGCATGGCAAAGCCCGCCACTGCTGCGGCAAAACGAAAATCTGTACTCACCTCACCACGCAGCCCAGACTGGAGCGGCAAAGTCAGCAGGCGCGATGTGTTTTCGCCCAGCGGCTTGTAGCGCAGCTGCACAGTCAGCAGTTCACTGGCAGAATCCGCAGATGGCCGAGCAATTTGCTGATATTTCCGGGGCTCGAGTTTGGGCACATCTTGGTGCCCTGCTGGAATCAACTCATAGAGGGCGCTTACCCGGTGGCCAACACCGATTTCACCGGCATCCTTACTGTCGTCGCGGAAATCCTCATCGGCAAGCAAACGGTTCTCATAACCAAGCAGGCGATAGGCGCCCACCTGCGCCGGGTTGAACTCCACCTGGATCTTCACATCATTAGCCAGGGCAAAGAGGGTACCGCTCATCTCCTTGACCAGCACCTTTTTGGCCTCTAGCAGGTTATCGATATAAGCGTAGTTGCCGTTACCGGTATTGGCAAGAATTTCCATGGTATCGTCATGATAGTTGCCCATGCCGAATCCCAGCACAGTGAGATACACCCCTGCCTGCCGTTCCTGCTCGATCAGTCGCTTGAGTTCGTCGCGACTGGTGACACCCACATTAAAATCGCCATCCGAGGCC
>JABMJC010000093.1 GCA_013201405.1 Desulfobulbaceae bacterium | reverse complement strand
GGGGAGTCGGCGGCAATCTCAATCGCAATGCCAATGCCGTAGCCACGGTCGATGGCCAGGAGATAACCGGCGTTGCTTTCCACCGGGCATACGAAAATCTTTTGGAACGCTATAAGCAACAATTCGGCGGACAAATTCCTGATGAACTCCTCAACAGCATGGGCATCAAGCAACAGGCCATCAACCAACTGGTACAGCAAGAGCTGGTGCGCAAGGGTGCGGAGCAACTCGGCCTGATGGTTAGCGATCCCGAAGTGCAGCGAGCCATCGAAGCGATTCCCGCCTTTCGAAACAATGGTGTGTTCGACCTTGACGCCTACAAGGTGGTGCTGGAACAAAACCGGCTTTCACCCACTTCTTTTGAAGAAGGCATCCGCAAGGACCTCCTCACTGAAAGGGCCAAAGACGCCATTACTGGTTTCGCCCAGGTTTCCGAGCAGGAGATCAAACAATGGCTGGACTATGCCAACATGGAGATCAAGTTGGCCTATGCAATATTTTCCAGAGCAGAGTTGCAAAAGCAGGTGCAGGTGGATGAAACGGAACTAGCCGATTGGTATGCACAAAACAAGGAGCACTACCGCCCTGCTGCCCAACACAAATTTGACTACCTCTTTTTCCCCTTTGCAGCGGGTACGGATCAAGTCCAGGTCAGCGAAGAGGAAAAACAGGCTTATTTCAACGAACATGCAGCCCAGTGGCACACTCCGGAACAACGGCATGTCCGCCATATCCTCTTCCATGTACCGCAGGATGCCAGCGCAGAAACCCGTGCCACCAAAAAAGAAGCGGCTGAAAAAGCCCTGGAACAGCTTCGTGGGGGCAGTGACTTTGCAGAACTTGCCAACAACCTGAGCGAAGACCCTGCTGGCAAGGGAAAAGGTGGTGATTTGGGTATGATCAGTCAGGGAGAAATGGTGCCCGAATTCGATGCCACGGCATTCTCCCTGGCCAGCGGGGCAATCAGCGAGGTGGTGACCAGCCCTTTTGGCTACCATCTTATCAAGGTTGAGAGCGTGAATCCTGCGGCAACTCCCGCTTTTGCAGAGAAAGAGGCAGAGATAGCCCAAATTTTGGTGCAGCAAAAGGCACGAAGTCTAGCCTTTAAAACCGCCTCCTCTGCTTACGAAGAGGTGATGCGGGCGGGCAGCCTGGCCCGATACAGTGAAAGTGGAGCGCAGAAGCTGGCAAGCATAGACTATGTCAGCCAGCATGCCATTCCACAGGATAACGTGCTGTTGCACGATGCAGCCTTTGCCAAGGCGGCCTTTGCCCTTGGTAAAGGTGAGCTGAGCTCCATTGTGGAAGGCCAAGGCGGCTACGCCATATTCTTTGCACATGACATCAAAACGTTGGATATCCCGCCTCTGGAGGCAGTGCACGTGCAGGTATTGGCTGACTATACCAGAGAAAAGAGCGCGGAATTGGTACGTACCACTGCCAAAAACTCCCTCAAATCGCTGCAGGAAAACAACCAGTGGCCCCAAGATGTACAGGTACATACCACCGCGTTTATCAAACGCAACGATACGGATACAGATATTGCCCCGGCCCTGATCCAGGAGGCCTTCAGCCAGCTTGGCAAAAGCAACCTGCCGAGTGCTCCCTTGAATCTGGGAGAAGATTACGCTGTATACCAGATTACCAGTGCACGCCAGGGAGAAGACACTATTCCCACATCGATTCGCGATTCCCTGCAGCAACAGCTTCTTGAGGCGCAGCGTAATCAACTATTCAACAACTGGGTTGCCCAGGTACAGGCCAAAAGCAAAATCTGGATCAATCCCGACATTTTCAAATAATGTTGCAGCCCGGAAGACGATTACTGAGCGTATTATGGTAGGAGCGGTACTGGTTTTTCCCATCTGCGGCACAGTGTGCCATCCACACATATCCTGCGCACTGCCCTGGGACTTGCACATGCTGGCGACTGTCCTTTTAGAAGGCCGAGCAAAGAGCCAGGGTGCAGGATGACCATTATCAACAACCCCCCAGAAAATGATTTTCTTGCACAAGCCCGCGCCCTCCCCGAGGATGCCTACCTCCTCCTGCAACTGGCAGCGATTCTTTATGAACCGGTTTCCACCAGTTTTCTGTGTCGATCCTTTCTTGCACTGGACCACTTTTTTTTAGGCGAGCGCCGGCCCCGCTACGACGAAGTCAACAGTATGGTCAGCCGCCTGCGAAAGCAGGGGTTGCTCTCTTCCCAAAATCAATGCCCGCCGGTACTGGCTGAACTTCTACTGCGCGAGAGCATCAAAGAAAAACGTTTTGGTCGGCTGGCAGCCTTTGTGGAACAGAGTACGCCCATGGAGTACCAGCACGGCCGTTGGCAGGTGCGCTGTTGGCGGGCCTTGCGCCAGTTCCGCATCGGCGTCTACAGTCAGGACAGCGGTACGGTTGAAGATGCTGTCAAATTTTTGCAGCATAGTGAATGCCGCAATGTTTTTGCAGACACCCTGCCAGTTGTCCAGGTGCTGACCTGTGCCTTTGATGCAGACTGGTTCGCTGCCCTGCCCACCTTTCTCCAGCTTTTTCTGCTGGACCACATGATCGAATCCGGCATAGCCTCTTTGATACACGTCCCAGCGGTATTGACCTATTTGCAGGAAGAAATCCCCAGACGGGTTGCGCCCGCTGAACAGGTGCCCTTTATCCGACTACTTGCGGGTCTGTATATTGTGCAGGGAGATATGTCGGGCCTGACGCAATTGCTCGATACACACCAGGAGTTTTTTGTTGCTTCGGGCATGCAGGGAACCCTTGCCTTTCTGCGGGGAGATGTGCAGCAGGCCCAGACGTTTTTCGAGTACGACCTGCAGCATCTCGCCCACCTGCTCGACACGGATACCCCTGTCTTCTTCGGGTTGCCGGGCTTTTTTTGCATTGTCTGCCAGCTGTACACAGGGAATGAGCCGGCCCTGCATACAGCCCTGCGTTCGCTTGAACATATGCTCAGCCGTAGCAAAGACGTTACGGAAATACTGCCACTGCAGTGTCTTGCCGCCTATATCCGCCATATGCTGGGCGACCCCCCCGATCTTCTTGCCTTGAGCTCTGCCCTGGCAACAGAGGAGGACAAGCTCTCGCTGCTGCTTGCCCTAATCATCTTCTACTGGATGGGGGTGGATATAGTTCCCGAGTTCGCCGATCAGCTGGAGCAGGTGCAGCAGCAGGCCCAGGCACAGGGATACTGCTGGATAGCGCAAGAGGCGGCCAATCTGCGAACAGCCCTTGGTACAGGCGACACTGCCCTGCAGAAGGCAGACAGTGATGAGAGCATGTCTTCCTTTTCCCTGAGCGCCCTGTTCAAACCAGTGACGAATTGGCAGCACAGTTTGAGCGAACTGATCGAGGCGGTACATGCAGTGCATCAGCCGGATTCCCAGCGGCGTTTGTGCTGGCTGGTGGATTATAGCGATGGCAAACTGTCGCTCTTGCCCAAGGAGCAGAGACGGAGTGCGCACGGCAAGTGGAGCAAGGGCCGCACCGTTTCCCTGACCCGCCTGGCCTCTGGCAAACTGTCTTGCCTCAGCCGACAAGACGAACGCCTGCGGGCTGCCCTGGTGCGCATAGAGGCTGGTGGAACATCCGCCGCAGACAGCTATGTCTTTGACCAGGAGCGCGCCCTGCCCGCTTTGATCGGACATCCCCTGGTTTTTTTGGAACAGTCACCCAAGACCCCGGTGGAGATCATTGCTGCAGAGCCAGAACTCATGGTCGATCGGCGGGGCGATTCGCTTTTCCTCCATTTTCCACATCCCATTGGCGCAGCATCGGTGTCTGTTTGGCCGGAAACCGCCACCCGTTTCAAGGTGGTGCGTATTCGCGAAGAACACCGGCGGGTGGCAGCCATCACCGGCCCGCGCGGCCTGCAGGTTCCCCTGTCTGCCAGCGCCGAGGTCCTGGCCACTATTGGCCGCCTGGCCTCCTTTATGACCGTACACTCGGCCATTGATATGCCAGAAAATGGTGAACCACTTGAAGTGGTGAGCGGAGACGCCACCTGTCATGTGCATATCATTCCCTTTGGCAGTGGTTTTCGTATTGAGCTCTTTGTGCGCCCCTTCACCACCACAGGGCCCTATCTCAAACCTGGAACAGGAGCTGCCAACCTGATTGCAGAGATCGATGGCAAACGGCTGAAGGCCAAGCGTAATCTCAAACTGGAGGAAACCAAGGCGCGCGAAGTGGAAGAGAGCTGCCCCATGCTGGATCTGGCCACGGATTTGGAGGCTGGACGGCGGCGCGAATGGCATCTGCTCGAACCGGAGGCGTGTCTGCAGGTGCTGCTCGAACTGGATGACGTGCGCGACCGGATCGTGATTGAGTGGCCAGAGGGCGAGAAACTGTCGATCAGGCGACAGGTGGGCACCAGCCAGCTCAATTTGAATATCCGTACAGCGCAGCAGGATTGGTTCGCCCTTTCCGGGCGGGTGGAACTCGATGGCTCTGAAGTGCTGGAATTAAAAACCCTCCTGGAAAAGACACGGCAATCCAAAAGCCGATTTATCCCCATGGGTGAAGGCCAATTCCTTGCCCTGACGCAGGAGTTTCGTAATCGCCTGGATGAGCTGCTCTATTACGGTTCAATGGAGGGAGCCGGCAAACAGGAAATCCGGGTGCATGCCCTGGCTACCTTGGCCCTGGACGAACTCAGTCGCGAGGCAAACACCGAGGCCGAAGAGCAGTGGCGCAAGAGGCAGCAAGCAGTGGAAGCGGTGCAGCACCTGCAGCCCAAGATACCCAGCACCCTGAAGGCGGAGTTGAGGGATTATCAAAAAGAGGGCTTTGTCTGGATGAGCCGCATGGCGCAATTGGGTTTTGGGGCCTGCCTGGCCGACGACATGGGACTAGGTAAAACCCTGCAAGCCTTGGCCCTTATCCTTGCACGGACGAAAGACGGACCAAGCCTGGTGGTTGCCCCCACCTCGGTGTGCATGAACTGGCAGGCCGAAACCTGCCGATTTGCACCAACTCTGCGTATCCATATGCTCTCCGATCTGCCGCGCGGCCGCAGTGAAAACAATTTTGGTCCCTATGACGTGCTGGTGTGCAGCTACACTCTGCTGCAGCAGGAAAAAAAGCTGCTGGCCGCCATCAAGTGGCAGACCATTGTTCTGGATGAAGCCCAGGCCATCAAGAATGCAGCCACCAAGCGCTCCCAGGCAGCGATGCAGTTGCAGGGTGCCTTCCGCCTGATCACTACGGGCACACCCATTGAAAACCATCTCGGCGAACTGTGGAATCTTTTTGCCTTTATCAACCCGGGCTTACTGGGCAGTTTCAAGCAGTTTAACCGGCGCTTTGGTATTCCCATTGAAAAACATCGGGACAAGGGCGCACGCAAAATGCTCAAAAAACTTATTCGACCCTTTATGCTCAGGCGCATCAAGGCAGAGGTGCTGGACGAGCTGCCGCCCCGTACCGAGGTGACCCTGCGGGTCGAGTTGAGCCGCGATGAACGCCATTTTTATGAAGCCCTGCGGCAGCAGGCACTGGAAAACATTGAAAGCGGCAAAGGCCAGGGGGGCAGGCAAATCCGGATACTGGCGGAGATCATGCGTCTGCGGCGAGCCTGTTGCAATCCCAAGCTGGTGGATGCCAGCGTGCAGATTGCCTCGAGCAAGCAGCAGGTTTTTTCCGATGTGCTGGACGAGCTCATTGGCGGAGGCCACAAGGCCCTGGTCTTCAGCCAATTTACCGGCCACCTCGAACTGCTGCGTCAACACCTGGACACCAAAGACATCAGCTATTGCTACCTGGATGGTTCCACTGCCGCCACCCAGCGGCGCAACCAGGTGGATGCCTTCCAGGCCGGCGAGGCCGATCTGTTTCTCATCAGCCTGAAGGCCGGCGGACTGGGCTTGAACCTGACCGCTGCAGACTATGTTATCCACATGGATCCCTGGTGGAACCCGGCGGTGGAAGAACAGGCAGCAGACCGGGCCCATCGCATTGGTCAGAAACGTCCGGTTACAGTATATCGGCTGGTCAGCGCCGACACCATTGAGGAAAAAATTGTCCGCCTGCACCACGAAAAACGCGATCTGGCCCACTCCCTGTTGGAGGGAACCGATGTCAGCGCCCGCATCAGCGTGGAAGAGCTACTGGAGCTGATTCGCGGCCAGTAAACAATGCGGCAACAACTCACCTTGCCTACTTGAGTCCCTGCAGGGGCGGCATGACACCCACCAGACGGGCAGGCAGGCGCGGCATGCCACTGATCAGCGAAACCACCACCGCAGCCAGATAGGGGATGGACTGTATCGCCAGCATGGCCGCCCACACCCGCACGTCGAGCATATAGGCATCGAAACGCTGCAGAAGAGCAATAACGGCAAGCACCAGGGCTGTGGCAAAAAGTAGCTCTTCCCTGGCATCTCCCAAGGCCCTGAAAACAGCATTGGCCTGGGCCCTTTTCGGAGTACGAAAAAAACCGATGCGTCTGGTGACAAAACCGGTGAGCATGGCCCGGGCAATGGTGTGCGACAGGGCCAGCCCTGCCATGGCCGCCATCAGGCTTTGCCGCCAGGAAGCAATTACCCGGTTACGGTATAAAAAAATCATCTTCATGCTCTTGAATACAAAGAGCGCGATGGGCAAACAGGCAAAAATGAGGTGCGGTGGCGCCACATGGAGCGGAAAGAGGATCATGCCCACAGACCAGCCAAGAGCCAGCAGATTAAAGATCAGGTTAACTCCGTCGGCGAACCAGGGCAGCCAGCCAGCCAAAAAATGATACCGCTGGCCACTGGTGAGCTCGCTCTTCTTCAACCCCAGCATCTGCATCAGATGGTGACGGAGAATGAGTACCGAACCATAGGCCCAGCGGAAGCGCTGTTTTTTGTAATCGAGGAAGGTGTCGGGCATAAGGCCCCGACCCAGGGTATGGGGCAGGTAACAGGACTCGTAGCCCTGCTCGAAGATGCGCAGGCCCAGCTCTGCGTCTTCGGTAATGCACCACTCAGACCATCCCCCCACCTCTTCCAGTACCCGCCGCCGCACCATGGTCATGGTGCCGTGCTGAATAATGGCATTGCGTTCGTTGCGGGTAATCATGCCAATTTGGAAAAATCCACGGTACTCAGCCTGACACATCGCCTTAAAGGCGTTTTCATGGCCGTCGCGGTAGTCTTGCGGCGCCTGCACGATGGCCATGTTGCTTTTGGCAAACTGCGGGGTCAAAACGCGCAGCCAGTTGGGCGACACCACATAGTCGCTGTCAATGACCGCCACCACCTCGGCTGCCGCAGCAGTACGACGTAGAGCATAGTTCAAGGCCCCGGCTTTGAATCCGGAAATCGGATCCACATGGAAGAAGCGGAACCTGGGTCCGAGTGTCTGACAATAGGCCTCCACTGGCCGCCAGACCGCCTCATCCTTGGTGTTGTTGTCGATAACCAGCACCTCGAAATGAGGATAATCCAGCAGGCTTAGAGCCTTGAGCGTTTGTATCATCATATCTGGCGGCTCGTTATAGCAGGGCACATGCACCGAAACAAAGGGCAGTTCCGCATCGGGCAGGCTCTTTTGTTCTGGTGCTGGCAGGCGCTTCCACTTGCTGATCCACAGGGCTTCTGCCCATTCATGCGCCTCAGCCAAAATAACGAGAATGGCGCCGCTGGCTGCCATCAACAACATGATACCCACAACCAGGGTGGTCAGAGTCAGGTACTGGCGTTGGAAGTCGTATACCAGCCAAACGGCGAAGGTGGCGATGGCATAGGCGATAAAGGCCAAAAAACCGCGCCCCCGGTCAAGCAAGCCCTTGCTGTCGCGGAAAAGAAACAGCAAAAACAACATGGACAGGATGATGCTGATGGCAGCCAGCGCGCGCCATTCCGGAATGCGCTGCACTGGCTGGGTAAATTCAAATTTAGGTTGGCGTTTGTCATCATAGACCCCCCAGTAGGCGCCAGCCGCGCCTTCCAGCTCCAGTCCTTTCCAGCGCTGGTCAAAGGCCTCCATAACATAATAAGTGTACTCGTTTTTCTGCGCCACATCGAGGAAGCGGCGCAAAAAGGTGGCCTCACTGGAGGGAGATGCTATGGCTCCCTGACGGATTCGACCAGAACTGGGCCAACCTACTTCGCCGATAACAATGGGTTTGTCTGGGAAGGCCTGCTTGATATCATTATATCGATCCACGCAGTACTGTATTGCCTTGTCATTGGGAACCCCTTCCCAGTACGGCAAAAGGTGAATGGTGATAAAATCCACATGGTTAGCCAGTTGCGGATACTGCAGCCAGACGTGCCACGGCTCTGCCAGACTGACCGGTGCCCACACCCCCTTCTTAACCCGTTTCACATAGGCTATGACTTCATCGACTGTGAGGTCTTTTCTGAGGATGACCTCGTTGCTGACAATGACCCGCACAATATTTTTATGGTACTGCTGGAACACTTCAACCAGCTTGGTCAGTTGCTTTTCGTTGGCCTCCTTATCCTTGTCAATCCAGGCACCCAGCGCCACATTGATTTGCCGCTCTGCTGCCAATCGGGGGATTTCCGCAAGGCTTCCCTCCATGCTGTAGGTGCGTACCGCATGGGTCTTGCCCTGAAGCAGGGCGAGGTCGGCATCGATTTCCTCCACAGAAGGCAAAATGTGCTTAATGGGGGTTTGCTCGCCCCGGAAGGGTGAAAAGGAAAAGCCCTGGATTTTCGACGGCCAGGGTGGCTCCATGTTGGGTGCATTGACCACCTGCCAAAGCACTACGGCAAGGCATCCCATAAGGATGGTGATAAGTAAACCAGAACGATTCATGGATGGACGAGGGACTGTGGTGTGAGTGAAAGAGTGAGGGCAGACTGTCTTTGGGTCAACGACAGCTGTACAATTCGGCATCTGCACAGGTGGAGGATAATGGCTCCTGGCCCCCCAACACAAGATGTCGACCCGTGCTCACGGTGCGGCCAATTATCACACATCGCAATGCTTAGATTACTTCAGAACCGCTGTCAAGCGGCGAATACCTTATCCTTGCGGTGCCACCGGGTTCAGTTCCAATCCC
>JABMJC010000092.1 GCA_013201405.1 Desulfobulbaceae bacterium | reverse complement strand
CCGTGACCAGTTCCTGGCTGACGATTTCCCATGGTTCCTGCAGCCCGAGCCCTAAGGTGATGATATCCCGACTGTTCATGAAGCCTCCCGTCATTTGGTGTGGATTTGATCCCTGTATACATCAAATCCACACCAAATGACGAGGAGCCAAGAAGGGTCGGCAGACCAATAGGCCACAACGCTTGCCAGGGAAAAACGGTGAATTCAACTTGCAACCGCACCACGAAGCAAGGTTTGCCTAAAACAATTCGTTAGGTGCTGTAATGAAACTGTGCCATTTCTATTGCATCCTCAATAAATTTTTTGGCCTGTGGGCTATTCTGCCGACATGTCGATCCAGTTAAATTTGATGCTGTTGTTACAACTTTTGAGCACCAGCTTGTGCAAGTTGTTTTAGAAAAGCAAAGCCCATTTGTTCAAGCCGAGCAATAACAGTCAGTCCAACCCCTTTAACACTCAGCAATATTTGCTTATCTTTTTCTGAAAATGACATAATTGTATTATGCTTGGTTACCCCTACTGAGGGATGTTTACTGTGGCAGTTTACAACACCGATGCAGGCAGCACGTTCAAACAGCCTATACCTGCTTTAGCAGTTGACAGTGAAGACGGTGTCTATCGATATTCAAATAAATTCGGCAACTTCCCTGGTTGATGCCGAGTGTAATGAAGCGCAACAAAAAATCTTTTCAATTTTCAGGATTGCACAGGCAGCTCAGCCTGGCCTGGGCAACATTTCTTCTTTTAAAAGACAGCAGGAAATGCGGTGCAGGGGCGAGCCATCTGCACGATAGCGGATATTGTCTGGCTGCAAGAGGCGGTTCATGACGCAGCCTTCGGGGATGTGCAGGGGAAAGAAGCGGTCTTCATTGAGCCCCTGCCGGTGCACAAGTTGATCGTTTTCGATGCTGTAGCTGTGGATGGGATAATCCTCGCAGAGCGGGCACTGGTACACCCGGCCATTGGGGAAGATAAAGTAATTTTCCGCCACCATGCCCGCGCACTCAAAATGGTCTGCGCTATTGAGATAGACCTTGGGATAGATAACGTGGATGCCCCTTCTGGCTGCATCCGCGGCCACCTGCGGCACGGTGGCAAACCACTGCTCGGGATTGACCTGCCAGTTCTGGCCAGGAGTGCCAGCCGCAGCCACAGCAGCCATCTCTTGGGCGGGCTTGCCGCGCAGGCCGATCACCTGAATAAAAAAGCGCTTCACGCCGAGCTCCTCCACCAAGGCGGGCATGCGCTCAAGGTGGCTAATGTTCAAAGCCGAAACCGTGTAGATCAAGCTGGTGTTGAAACCGGCGGCCACGGCCCGGCGGATATTGCCCGTACACACCTCAAAGCTGCCCAGGCCACGAATAGGGTCATTCACTGCCGCATCCGGCCCATCCAGGCTGAAGCTGAGATAATCCAGTTCCTGCGGGGTGGTTTTGTCCAGCAGATCATGGAAGAGGTAGCCGTTGGAATCCACGGTTACGGCAAAGCGCATGGCCTTGGCCGCCCGGATGATGGCGGGCAGGTCCGGGTGCAGGGTGGGTTCGCCGCCCAGAAGAATCAGGTTACTCTCCTTACCTGGCCGGGCAAAAAGGGCCAGCCACTTGGTCACGGTTTCAAGCGGCAAGGTGCAGGTGCCATGTTCGGCGGTGTTGATGTAGCAGTGCCTGCAGCGCAGGTTGCAGGCGGTGAGGATATGAAAAAAAACATTGCGCTCGCCGGGGCGAAAACCCACGGTGCGGGCCTGCACATCCTGCATCATGACGGTTCTCCGCTTAACTGTCTGTCTACCTGTTGGTACAACGGTTTATCCAACTGCTGACTCAGGGTATAGTGGGATAGCAGGCTATCCTGCCAGTAGTCGTGTTCCCTAAAAAATTGCTGAAAAATGGCCAGGCTCTCCTGCCGGAGCACGCTAGCCACCAGTTCCACCTGCATGGCCTGGTAGAGCGGGTTGAGCTGCTGCAGGGCCAGATTGGTGCCCCCGCCCATCACATCCTCATAGGCCCAGACAAAGCGGCGGATACCGGAAAGGAGCAGGGTACTGTAGCACATCAGGCACGGCTCCATGGAGGAATACACGCTCACCCGACTGGGCTCCAACTGCGCATGCTCGCTTAGCAGGATGCGCAGGGCGTTGATCTCGGCATGGTCGATCTCGTTGCGGCTCTGAGCCTGACTGTTGCGGCGGCTGGCGCGGACGAGTATTTCGCCGTCCGCCACCAGCACCACCCCTACCGGAAATTCACCCGCCTTTAGGGCTGCGGCAGCCTCGATCAGGGCCGCCCGCATATAGTGTTCGTGTTTTTCCGGCACATCAATCCCTTTTCTGCTGCAGCAACCGGGCCATATCCTTGGCAAAATAGGTGAGGATGATATCCGCGCCGGCCCGGCGGATGGAAATAAGCGATTCCTCCATCACCTTTTCCTCATCGATCCAGCCACGTTCCCCTGCGGCCTTGATCATGGCGTATTCGCCGCTCACCTGGTAGGCGGCCACCGGCAAATCAAACTCGTCGTGCAAGCGGCTGATAATGTCTAGGTAGGAAAGCGCCGGCTTCACCATAAGGATATCTGCGCCCTCCTCCACATCGAGTGTGGCCTCGCGCAGGGCCTCGCGGCTGTTGGCCGGATCCATCTGATAGGCGCGGCGGTCGCCGAATTGAGGCGCGCACTCGGCTGCATCGCGGAAGGGGCCGTAAAAAGCGGAGGCATATTTCACCGCATACGACATAATCGGTACCTTGTACAGCCCTGCCTCGTCCAAGGTGGAGCGGATTTCGCTCACCCGGCCATCCATCATGTCGCTTGGGGCCACCATGTCGGCACCGGCCTCGGCATGGGAAAGCGCGGTCTTAGCCAGCAGTTCCAGGGTGGCGTCATTTTCCACCTCCTCGCCATCCAGGCAGCCGCAGTGGCCATGATCCGTATATTCGCACAGGCATACATCGGTAATCACCATCATGGCCGGCACCTTATCCTTCAACTCGCGGATGGCCCGCTGCACAATGCCGTTTTTCGCATATGCGCCGGAGCCAAGGCCGTCCTTCTTCTCCGGCAAACCGAAGAGGATCATGGAGCGCACGCCCAAAGCCAGGCATTCCTTCGCCTCCTTCACCAGTTCATCCACGGAAAAACGCAGCACACCCGGCATGGAAGCGACGGCCTCGCGCTTGCCCTTGCCGGGTAGAACAAAAACCGGCAAAACCAGCTGGGCTGCATCCAGCCTGGTTTCACGGATCATGGCGCGGAAGGCGGCGTTTTGCCGCATCCTGCGCGGCCGGTATTCAGGAAAAACCATGACAACCTCAATAGATAAAAAGAGAATAGAAAAAGAGGTTTTAAACCTCGGTTGGTAAATGAAGATGACTTAAGATACCCCCTCACCCCTGCGCTGACCACTGATTTTCAAGCATTTCTGATTCAAGCACGAGGAAAGGCGGCGGTCTCGATAAAATTCACCCTCCTACGCTGGAACGTGGGAGCGATTGAAGTGGTTGCGTTTATTGAGACATGGGCATAAGCAATGAATTGATCCATTTAAAAGAAGAGGTTCGATGAATCGCCGCAGGCCGCCCCAGGGTTTCTGTTGCGGCCAGATGCAAGCTGCTCGGAGTAGCACGAGCCAGCTACTACCGTGGGCCGGCATCCGGATTTCGTGCAGACGATCTTGAACTCATGCGGCAGATCGACGAACTCTATCTGCAACACCCCTGGATGGGAAGTCGCTCCCTGGCAGATCACCTGACAACAGCGGAAAAACCTGTAGGTCGCGACCGGATCCGCCGCCTGATGCAGCGGATGGGTATTGAGTCTTTATCTCCCAAGGCTGGCAACAGCAAGCGGCCTTACTTAACTTCGGCTTCAATCGGACAGCAAGGAGGAGCACTAACGGCAGACAGTAGCAATCACATCATGGCATTTTTTCTTAACGGCTGGCATGAACAAAACAGCTGCGAATCAATTCGTAATGGTTGCTGTGGTTGCGAATCTTCCACCAGACACTGCCGGATTTATCCACGCTCCAGGCCGGAGCCAACTCCCCCTGCTGGTCACCCAGTAGCTTTATGACATTTGCCAGGCCTTTGCCAGCAAATCGACCTTGATCTGTCCCGCCCAGCCACTCGGCAGCCGGAGCCGCCTCGGATGACCAGGAAAAGGGATCTGAAAGCAGGAATTGGGCTTGCTGGTGGCGGGTCACCCGGTTCATCTCCCGCAGGTGGCCAAGAGGCGACGGTACCTTATCCACAAGGTTGAGCGAGGTGAACACTGCTATTGATTGCGCAGCAAACGGCAGAGCCAGGGCATTGGCTACCACGAACTCCACCCGGTCTCTGCGCCATTCCGCGGGCAAGATGATGGTGAATTCCCGGGCCAGCATGCCCTCGTCTTTGATGGGCACTGTTATGGTGCCTTGCTGCATCAGCTGGCGTGCCGTTCGGATGAAGGCCTGGGATGTGTCTACGCCAACGACAAAGTCGCAGCGGGAGCTCATTTCAAAGGCAAAACGGCCAACCGCGCCGCCAGCATCCAGGGCAACACCTGCCTGGTTACGGATCAGTCCTGCCCAGGTGGTATACGCTTGAGAAGCTTGTTCCTCGTGCATCAGGTCGCTGAAATGGCTCCACAGGTACGAAGAAACCAGCTCATCAGTTTCGTATTTGTTGGCCCTTTGCTGGTTGTCCGTGGCAAACGGGTCAAGGAGGGCGATCCCGTCTATGATGGGAAATCGATAACCACACTGAGCACAGACAAGCACCCCGCTTTCGATGTCATCAGCCGTTACCGTGCTGTTTTCGAGCATGAAGGGATACTCTTGGGGTAAGCAACGGGGACAGATCAGCAGGTCAAGCAAGTGCTTTTTCATGGTTATCCTTTTAGCTGACGACAAAACCGCCACGATGAGGGAAAAATATTCTCCGTCCATCTGAGCTGGTCCGGCTCAAGGGAGCTGAAAAATGCCTTCGCTTGGTCAACTACACCGATCTAGCAACAGGTGCAGGGTATCGGTTTGTCACCAATGCGCACCACCTTAAAGCCAGGGAAATCGCAAATGTTTACAAAGAACGATGGAAAATCAGACAGTTTTTCAGGTGGATTAAGCAAAACCTGAGGATCAAAACGTTTCTGGGTACTTCAGCCAACACTGTGCTCACTCAGGTATGGATCGCCTTGTGTGTATATCTGCTGAGTGCGTTCCTCAATTTCAAGACCGGGCAGGGCTGTTCTTTGCAGCAGATACTGCTGCTTGCTTCAGCTCAATCTCTTTTCAAGAAAAGATTTGATCGGACTTTTTAAACCACCTCGTTCTCAACCTTTTGTTTCTCCACAGCTTTCACCATGGAAAAACCTGTAAGACAGCGCCGAATTTTTATATAATATAGAGAAAACTATCCACTCAAGCCGACCGCGGAAGGAGTTTGTTATCGTGGATTCAGCCTCCATGCCGCAGCGGCTTAACTTACCGTTAGCCTGCCGCGCACAGTTTTGTTGCAAACTAGGGATTATGAATTGCATAATTCGACCGATCACATCAGAAGATGAAGCATTTCTATGGGAAATGCTATACCAGGTTCTTCATGTTTCCGAAGGGCAATCAGCGCTACCGCGTGAGGTAGTTCGCCTTCCTGAACTTGCGCGCTATGTTCAGGATTGGGGGCACGTAGGCGATTATGGTTTTCTCGCCAGCGATGCGGCAACGGGTAAGTTTATCGGTGCGGCTTGGTTACGCTTTTTGGTGGGAGAGAACAAAGGTTATGGTTATGTAGATGAGGACACGCCTGAACTGAGCATTGCTGTGTTGCCCGAATATCGTGGTCAAGGCGTCGGCACGCAATTGCTATCTCATTTGTTTGCGTCAGTTTGCGGGCACTCATCTGTTTCGTTAAGCGTCTCAGCAGACAATCCAGCACTCCGACTTTATGAGCGTTTCGGGTTCGAGATCATAAGCAAATACCCGGCGTCACTCACAATGAAACGCGAGTAAAAACGACCAACATCGGGCTAACAAGGCGCTACACCCGACCGCCCACAACTCCATCATACAGAAAGAGAAAGAAGCCAGCGGATACGGGACCGCGGCGATTGCCAACATTCTAACCACAAGTTATTCCCATTCCAAATAAACGCCCAAGCCCCCTACTTCACACTGATCCCCAGCACCTTCAACTTGCGGTGCAGGTGGCTGCGTTCCATACCGATCTGTTCGGCGGTTTTGGTAACATTACCCTCGTTTTCCCGCAGTTTGGCCACAAGATAGTCACTTTCAAAATGTTGGCGCGCCTCCTTAAAGGGGAAACTAGCATAATCCCGCAGGCGGGTAACATCCACCAGGACAGGCTCCACCCTAACCGGCTGGCCGCCAAGAAAAAGAGCCACATCTTCCTCGCCAACCTCGTCGCCAGCGGTCATAATCATCAGGCGCTCAACCAGGTTGCGCAATTCGCGCACATTGCCCGGCCAACTGTGCTGCTGCATCAGCGCCAGGGCTTCTGGGGTGAAGTCCTTGCGGCCCACACCCTTTTGGTGGAACTGCTCCGTAAAGTCAGCGACCAACAGGGGAATGTCCTCGCGTCGCTCTGCCAGGGTGGGCACCACAATGGGGACCACATTAAGCCGATAGAAGAGGTCGGCGCGAAAACTGCCCCGCTCGATTTCCTCCTCCAGATGCTTGTTGGTGGCTGCCAGAATGCGCACATCCACCTCAATGGTCCTGGTGCCGCCCACTCGTTCAAAACGGTGTTCCTGTAAAATGCGCAGTACCTTGGCCTGGCTCTTCAAACTCATGTCGCCTATTTCGTCCAGGAGCAAAGAGGAGCCGTCGGCCTGGTCGAACTTACCTTTTTTCGCCTCGCCCGCACCGGTAAAGGCGCCCTTCACATGGCCGAAGAGTTCGGATTCGATCAATTCTTCGGGGATGGCCGCGCAGTTGACCTCCACCATGGGATGATTGCCCCTGTTTGAGAGGCGGTGGATGGTTTGGGCAACCAGTTCCTTGCCGGTGCCGTGCTCGCCTAAGATGAGCACCGAGGCATCAGTGGGTGCCACTCGGTGAATTTGCTCGCGCAGATTGGCAATGCTCAGGCTATCACCGGTGATGCGGTTGATGCCCAGGCCCTTTTCCCGCAGTATCCTGTTTTCCCTGGTCAGGCGATCAAACTGGAGACCCTTGTTGATGGCATGGATCACCTTGTCGTACGACAAGGGCTTTTCAATGAAGTCATAGGCACCGTTACGGGTGGCCTCCACCGCAGTCTCAATGGTGCCATGGCCGGAGATCATGATCACCGGCAGATCAAAGCGGCGGCGGATCAGTTTCAGGGCCTCCAGCCCATCCATGCCTGGCATCCAGATATCGAGCAACACCAGGTTGACCGCCTTCTCCTCAAGGAGCTGCAGTCCCTCCTCGGCACTGGCCGCAGCCATGGGCACAAAACCCTCATCCTCAAGAATACCAGAGAGGGAAGCACGGATGGCGGCTTCGTCATCAACAATTAAAATGGTACTGGCAGCCATGGTGGCAAGCAGAAAAAAACAAGGGATGGCGTACGATGCCAGCAGGCACGTAACGGGAAAAAATTGTCTTTATCATAATTAGGAATATTAGCTGTATCCAGCCGCAAAGGGCAAGCAGGAAAAAGGTTGCCTACATCTCATCCCTGGCCCAAACTCACTTTCTTTATCTGCCGCGCTGCAGTTTTAAACCGTTTCAAACAGGCAACTACAAAAACCAGGCAATGGCAAAGGTGGCGAGCATGGTAAAGGCCAAAGCCAATTTGAGCACCACGCCAAAAAGCAGGCCAAGCCAGGTACCCAAGCCAACCTTGGCTGCCTGGCGCACATGCCATTGATGCTGCAGTTCACCTATGGCCGCACCGGCAAAGGGCCCCAGAAAAAGGCCCCAAATACCAAAAAGCAGACCAGCAAAGGTACCGATGCTGGCACCGATAATGGCCCTCTTGCTTGCCCCCACCCGCTTGGCCCCCATGGCAGTCACCCAGAAATCCATGATTAATGACAACAGCGTGAGCAGCCCGAGCACAACCAGGGTAAAAACGCCAATATGGGCAAACTGACCGGCCCAGGCACCCAGCAGCATGCCGGCAAACATGAGGGGCAAACCCGGAATGGCGGGCAGCACCGTGCCGACCAGGCCTAGCAGAACCAGCAATACGGCGATGGTATAGTAGACAATCTGCATATCCATAAAAATTCTCCAGAAAAAACCTGCTCCCTATAAAAACGCGGAAAACGCGGGTCAGTACAGGCCAGTAAAACGGACAGCCCTACTGAGCTCGCCCGGACTGCGTGCTGATGAATTGGTACAACACTCCTTTCAGCCTTCAGGGCAAAGGTGGCCAGGATACGGCGCACCGGCCAGATCAGGATGAGCCTTCAAAAAAGGCGGCCAGGAGCAAAAACGCATGCGCCAGCCACCAGCAGGATGCACAAAGCTCAGCTGGGCGGCATGCAGGCACATCGGCTCGCCTGCCCGGCCCTGGCCATAGAGGCGGTCGCCCACAATGGGGCAACCCAGACCCAAGGGATGGCTGGTATGCAGTCGCAATTGATGGGTGCGCCCGGTTTGTGGATACAGGGCCAGCAGGGTTCTGTTTTCAGCCTGCCGCAGCCGTTTCCAGGCGGTTACTCCCATTTTTCCCTGCTCCGGATCATACACCTGCAGGGGCCGTCTGTTCGGATCCAGGCGGAAGGCCAGGCGGATCACCCCGGCTGCCTTGCCAAGTTTCCCCTCCACCAGGGCAAGATACATCTTAGCCACCTGTTGCAGGGCAAACTGGTTGGAGAGATTGCGGTGCGCGTCCCGCGTAAGGCCAAGCACCATCAGGCCAGAGGTATCCATGTCGAGCCGGTGCACTGCCGGCTGGACGATGCTCCAGGGGCAGAGGTAACGGAGCCGGGCAACCACGCAATCCTGTTTGTTTGCACCACGACCGGGCACAGCCAAAAGCCCGCCTGGTTTTTCGGCTCTTCGTCGTTTCAAGTGGATTTGAGGAGCTGCTGGATAGGCGCAGCCAGCA
>JABMJC010000091.1 GCA_013201405.1 Desulfobulbaceae bacterium | reverse complement strand
TGCTGGCTGCGCCTATCCAGCAGCTCCTCAAATCCACTTGAAACGACGAAGAGCCGTTTTTAGCTCTTTTGGGGAAGGGCTGTGAGGCGATGGTGTGGTATGGGATGGTTTCCAAACCCATATCCTCGCTTTTTTGAGGTGGTCCTTGATCTGTATTGAAGATTATCTGTTTTTCCGCTCTTCCAGTTCACTCCAGCGCTGATAGAGTTTGTCCACGGTGGTGCTGAGTTCCTGCTGCCTTTGCCAGCACTCCTCCAGGCTGGCGGCATCGGCAGCCAGTGCGGGATCGGCCATGCGTTCCTGGAGCGCTGCCAGTTCGGCTTCGGCGGCAAGAATTCGCTCTTCCATCTGGTCGTATTCCCGTTGCTCCATGTAGGAGAGCTTGCCAGGCTGTGCTTTGCCTGGTGTGGGGGCAGCCGAGGTAGGCAATTCTTTTTTGACGGCCTGTTCCTGTTGCTGTGTGCTCTCTGCAACCCATTCCAACCACTGCTCGCAGTCTGCACAGTAGGCGGTGTTTCCCAAACCATCAAAACCAAGAATGTGGGTACAGAGCCGGTCAAGCAGGTAGCGATCATGGGTGACCAGTACCAGTGCCCCTGGAAATTCGCTCAAGCTCTCCTCCAGTACGTCCAAGGAGGGGATATCCAGGTCATTGGTGGGCTCGTCCAGGAGCAGGATGTCTGCCGGCTGCAGCATCAAGCGGGCCAAAAGGATCCGCGCCTGTTCTCCACCAGAGAGGCGCGATACTGGTGTGTCTAGTTGGTCGGGCCTGAAGAGGAAGCGTTTGGCCCAGCTGACCACATGCACACTGCGGTTTTGGTGGAGTACGCTGTCGCCGTCTGGAGCCAGGGCCCGGCGCAGGCTTTGGCTGGTGTCGAGTTGTTCCCGACGCTGATCAAAATAGACCAGGCGGAGATCGTCGGCCAGCTGTATCTTGCCGCTGTCGGGCAGGATGTCTGGTTGTTCCTCCACGCTGGCCGCCAGAATGCGCATAAGGGTCGACTTGCCGCAGCCGTTGTTCCCCACCAGGCCCAAGCGCAGCCCAGGGCTGAGCACCAGATCAAGCCCGGAAAAAAGGGCCTTGTCGCCAAAGGATTTGGCCAGGCCATGGGCTTGGAGAAGCTTTTTGGTCTTGCGCTCGGTGCCGTCAAAACGGATGCGCACCTGGCCCAGGCTGCGGTTGCGGTCGTGGAGCTCATCCAACTCATTCTGCAAACGATCAGCCGCATCAATGCGATACTTGGCCTTGGTGGTGCGCGCCTTGGGGCCCCGGCGCAGCCATTCGCTTTCACGCCGCATCTTGTTGGCCAGCCGTTCTTCCAGCAGTTGACGCTGGAGCAGGTATTCCCGCCGTTTTTCTACAAAATCGGAGTACGTACCCTGCACCTGATAAGAGCCCTGCGGATAGACCGCAGCCAGTTCCACCACCCGATTGACCGTACTTTCCAGAAAGCGGCGGTCATGGCTTACCAGGATGAAAGCCGCCGGGCTGTCTGGCCAATTCGAGGCAGTGAGCAGTTTCTCCAGCCAGAGAATGCCGGCAATATCCAGATGGTTGGTGGGCTCGTCCAGCACCAACAAGTCCGGCGCAGGCAGCAGTGCTCGGCAAAGTGCAAGGCGCTTGCGCCAACCACCAGAAAGTTGGGCCACCTTCTGCTCTGGGTCGTCAAATTCGGCCCGGCTCAGCAGGGTGTGTACGCGGGTGTACAGCTCTGTTTCCTTGAGACCACATGCTATCCCGGCCTGCTCCAGGGTGGTGGTGAGGCTTCTGTCTTCGACAAAGACTTCTTCCTGGGCGAGGTAGCTGATGCGTGCCCCTTTTTGCAGGGAAAAACCACCCCTGTCGGGCTGCTCCAAACCGCACAAAATTTTCAACAGGGTGGATTTACCCGAGCCATTGGGACCGATCAGGCCAAGGCGGTCTCCGGCCTGGACACTGAACTGTACATCTGCAAAGAGCTGTTGTGCGCCATAGGCCTTACCCAGACCCTGGACCTGCAAGAGTGCACACATAAAAAATCCTGTGTTTCAGTCCGGTGCCTGCCTAGCTGCTTAGAGCAATGGCGTCTGCCCGCGGATAGGAGCCTAGGTATTCAAAGTAGGCACAGATCTGCCGCAGGATATTGCAGGCCTCGTAAATGGCCGGGTCTTCTATATGGCCGATCATGTCGAGGAAGAACATGTACTTCCACACCTTGTCCTTGGTGGGGCGGGATTCGAGCTTGGCCAAATCGATATTTTTGGCCGAAAGGATGGTGAGGATTTCGTTGAGTGCTCCGGGCCGATTGATCAGGCCAATGAGGATGGAGGTTTTATCACTGCCGCTTTTTGAAGGTGATTTTTTACCAAGCACGAGAAAGCGGGTGGTGTTGCCCTGGAAATCTTCGATGCCCTTGACCACCACCTGCAACTGGTAGGTAGTGATGGCCAGGGAGCCGGCAATGGCGCCGATGCTTGGGTCTTCTGCAGCCATCTTGGCTGCCCCTGCCGTGGAAAAAACAGGCAGGGTGGGAATATCCGGCAGGTTTTTGCGGAGCCACTGCCGACATTGGGCAAGGGATTGGGCATGGGAGGCCACGGTTTTGATGTCTTCCATGTTGCCCGAGCGGTTCACCAGGTTGTGGCTGATGGGCAGCTCGATTTCGCCGCAGATCTGCACCTTGTAAAGAAGAAAGGAGTCCAGCGAATAGGTGACTGCTCCTTCAATGGAGTTTTCCACTGGGATGATACCGTACTGCACCCGCTCGCGCTCCACCTCCTGAAAGACCTCGGGAATGGATTCCATGGGCAGGTACTCGGCGCTTTGCCCAAAATATTTCACTCCGGCCAGGTGGGTGAAGGTGGCCTCGGGGCCAAGGTAGGCCACTGTAGCCTTGCGCTGCGACAGGCGGCAGGAGGTAATGATCTCGTGGAAGATAGAGTAGAGGGCCCTGGGTGGGAAGACATCCTGGTTATTTTGCCGCAGCCGCTCATAAATTTCCAATTCGCGCTGCGGGTCCCACTTGGCACGCTTGGTTTCGCTCTTCAGTCTGCCGATGGTCTTGGCGCATTCCAAACGTTCTTTGAGCAGGTCGAGCAGGCTATCGTCGATTTCATCGATCCGTTGACGCACCTCGGCGATACTGTTCTTTTTTTCCATAGTTAGACTAAGGGATGATGGAGCTTGACTTGGATGCTGGTGTTCTTTTTGATGGAGGGGCACTATACCAAGGCATGGCAGGCAAGGGAAGCGGAAGATAGTGGAACCCTTTTGTGATCTTGTACACCCTGCTGTATGCCCTGCGCCGGCAAAGAAAGATAAGATGAAACGATTGGCCATTTTTTATTAAAGATCCAACCAGCGCGCACAGTCTGCAAACACCTTCTGCCTCACCCTTGTTGTACAATCTGCTTTTTTGGCCCGATCCTTTGCTGTGTGCGGTGCAGAGCGAGCACCTTCTTCTTATAAATACGCTACATTGGCTTTCCAGTCCGATAAAAAGGGGGTACAGTGGGATGACCATCTGCGTCTAGAAAATAGAACAGGATAGGCGCAGGCAAGGCCCCTGTACATGCTGCTCAACATCCGGCAAAGCCGGATTTTTCTTCTTTTTTGTAGAGGTATGCCATGGGAAAACATATTCTGGAAGAGGCTGGCCGCTGTCTCCAATGCAAAAAACCACTGTGCAGCAAGGGCTGTCCTGTGGGCACTCCAGTGAATACCGCTATCCGTCTGCTGCTGGCCAACAAAATTCAGGATGCCGGGGCCCTGCTCTTTGAAAATAATCCGCTCTCTGTCGTGTGTTCACTTATTTGCCCGCACGAAAAATTTTGCGAAGGGCACTGCATTATGGGCAAAAAGAGCACGCCGGTGCAGTGGAGCGATATCGAACACTATATTTCCAGCTATTTCCTTGACCGGCTCCAGGCAGACACCTTCAAAACTGCAGAGCAGAAGGAGCGTATTGCCATTGTTGGTTCTGGCCCTGCCGGACTCACGGTGGCTTTTATTTTGGCCATCCACGGCTACCGTATTACTATTTTTGAATCAAAAGACCAGATTGGCGGGGTGCTGCAGTACGGTATTCCAGACTTTCGTCTGCCTAAAACCATCCTCGATAAACTTTATAAAGCGCTTTTGCGGCTCAATGTGAAGGTGCGCCCCAACATGCTCATTGGTCCGGTTGTTTCCCTGGAAGATTTGCTGGCCAACGAGTACAAGGCGGTGTTTGTCGGCACCGGTGTCTGGAATCCCAGGCCCCTGCGTCTACCCGGCGAAACCTTGGGGCATGTGCACTACGCCATCAGCTACCTGAAAAATCCGGATGTTTGCAGTCTGGGTTATCGAGTGGCGGTGATCGGTTCTGGCAATGTGGCCATGGATGTGGCCCGCACCGCTCTGCGCAAGGGTTCGGAGGTGACCATTCTCTACCACCGGGGCGAAGCGGATATGTCGGCCACCCGCTACGAGTACGACTATGCCCGTATGGATGGCGTGGATTTCGAATTCTTTGTGTCGCCGGTGGCTATCAGCGATGAGGGTGTGCACTGCCGTACCACCCGCAAGGTTGTTGATGGCGAGGGTAAGGTACGGCTTGAACAAATTGCAGGTACAGAGCGCTGCTTCCCGGCGGATTCGGTGATTATCGCCACGGGCCAGGCACCGCGTGGCACCCTCAAAGGTTTGGAGATCGGCAAGACTGGCCTGGTGATTACCGATGAGGTCGGCCGTACCACCCACAAGGCGGTCTTTGCCTCTGGCGATGTGGTCACGGGTGCACGAACTGTGGTCGAGGCGGTGGAGCGTTCCAAGCACAGCGCCCAGGCCATTATGGACTATGTGGAAAGCTTGCCCAAGGCAGACTGATACAGCATACGCTCGTTTTATAAGGACCGTGCTCCGTGCACGGCAAGTGGCCCGTACCAAAGCATGGTGACGCTGCCTATTCAGGTGCGGTCGCCATATTGGTGGCGGTGTGGTGATGTGCGGTGGGGTGTGCCAACAGAGCCAGTATTCCTACTTACTTTTTAGCGCATCTCTGGTAGAATGCACCGAATTTTACTCTTTTTTCCTTTTCACAAGGCGTAATCATGCACGTGCAGGGTTTTACCGCAGCAGCAGTGGCAGCGGGGATACGTTATACTGGTCGGTCTGATCTTGGGTTGATTTTTTCCGAGGTACCAGCCGTTGCTGCCGGAGTCCTCACCACCAACCGGGTCAAGGCTGCTCCGGTGCGGCTGAGTATGGAGCGACTCCGTACAGGCAGGGCCCAGGCCATTTTGGTCAACAGCGGCAATGCCAATGCCTGCACCGGTGTGCCTGGAATGGAGGCGGCCCGGGCCACCAGTGCCATGGCAGCCCAGGCGCTGGGCATCGAAGAAGAATTGGTGCAGTTGGCCTCCACCGGTGTTATTGGTCTGCCCCTGCCTGTCGATTCCTTTGCCCGGGCCATGCCAGAGCTTGTTGGCAATTTGTCCGCCAGCAAACTCGATGATGTGGCTCAGGCCATCATGACCACGGATTTAGTCGAAAAAACAGCGGCCCAACGTATTGTCATCAACAATACCCCTGTTTCTCTTTTTGGTATGGCCAAGGGGTCGGGCATGATTCGGCCAGATATGGCCACCATGCTCTGTTTTGTTGTCACTGACGCGCAGATTGTCTTTCCAGTGCTGGATAAACTTTTGCGCGAGGCTGTGGATGAGAGTTTCAATGCCATAACCGTGGATGGCGACACCTCGACCAATGACATGGTTCTGGTGCTGGCCAACGGCATGGCCAACAATGCCTGGATCGACGAAGACAATGCCGAAGGCGTACGCATTTTCGGCACAGCCCTGCGCGAGATTTGCCAGGAGTTAGCCCTGAAAATCGTTGCCGATGGCGAAGGTGCAACTAAGCTGGTGCGTATTGAAGTAAAGGGTGCGCGCACCAGGGCAGAGGCCATCAATGCGGGTCAGACTATTGCCAATTCTGCCTTGGTTAAAACCGCCTTTTTCGGTGAAGATGCCAACTGGGGCCGGATCATGGCTGCCCTTGGCCGTTCGGATTGCAATTTTCAGGAAGATCGGGTGGATATTGCCTTTGACGATGTACTCTTGGTGGAGCACGGCCTGTGTCTGGGGGCAGATGCCGAGGCCCGAGCCACCGAGGTGCTCAAACAAAAACGCTTCACCGTTGGGATCGAACTCCACGAAGGGCACGCTCACGCAGTGGTGCACACCTGTGATTTTTCTTTTGATTATGTCAAAATTAATGCCAATTACCGCAGCTGAGTCTTTGGTATGAACTCTGGCGAAGATACTTGGATCATTCCGGAAACATTGGCACGTAGCGCCCTGGAGGCGCAGCTGGCCCAGCATTTTGATCTGGAAGCCCTGCCCGAGTATACAGCGGTGGTCACCTATGTGGATACCTTTGATTGGCGATTGTACCAGGCAGGCCTGATTTTGCATGTACACCAGCGTTCCTGGAGCCTGTACGCCAACGACGGAGAACTCATCCTGCTCAAGGGCGGACCGCAGTGCAAAAAGGCCTGCAGTATTGATGTCTTTCCCGAAGGTCCCATGCGCAGCACCTTGGCCTCGGTCATCGGTATCCGCGCTCTGCTGCCCCTGGCCGAGGTCGAGTTGCAGGGCCGACAGCTGCATCTGCGCAATGGCGACGGTAAAATCGTGTTGCGCCTGGTGCTTGAAGAGCAGCGCCTGCCCGGCGAGACACACAGCTTCCGTATGGCCCGTGTTTTTCCTCTGCGCGGCTATGATGAGGAGTTGGCCGCAGTGCGTACTCTGCTACAGGCACAAGGTATTGTCGAACCAGTATCGCCTCTGGCCGGTTTTGAGGCCGGCTGCCTGGCTACTGGCAGAAAGCCCCTGGATTACAGTTCTAAATTCACCTTGGCACTTGAGCCGCAACTGACTGCCCGCGAAGCGATGCAGAGGGTGTATGGAGAATTGCTGACCGCTATGCGCCGTAATTTTCCTGGCACCATGGCGGATTTGGATAGCGAGTTTCTGCATGATCTGCGGGTGGCTGTGCGCCGTACCCGCTCGGCCCTCAGCCTGACCAAGGGCGTTTTTTCTGTCGAGGCGCTCAAACCATTTAAACAAGGTTTTGCCGAATTGGGCCATGCCACCGGCCCCACCCGGGATCTGGATGTATACCTGCTGAGCGAGGAAGCCAGCCTTGCCCGTCTGCACCCGGAGTTGCGCTCCGGACTACAGGCTTATTTCACGGATATTACCCGGCAGCGGCGCAAGGCCCAGCGTAACATGGTGCGTTTTCTTGGCAGCAGCAGGGTGGAGCGGTTGCTTTTGGATTGGGAGCGTTTTTTGACGGCAACACCTCCTCCTGGCGGACCGCTGGCAGACAAACCCATTATCAAGCTTGCCAACCGTATTATCCGCAAGCACAGTCAGCAGGTTTTGCGGGATGGGCAGAATCTGGATGCGAACACACCAGATGCGGAGATACATCAACTACGAATCGATTGTAAGAAGCTGCGTTACAGTATGGAGTTTTTTAGCTCGCTCTATCCAGAGGATGCCTTTGCCCAGCTTGTGAAGCCCCTGAAGGCTGTGCAAAGTATTTTGGGTGACTTTAACGACTTGTCTGTGCAACAGGAGCTTTTGGCAGCAACAATCCGGCACCAGGACCTGCACAAGGAGGCCAAGGAGACGGGCAAGGGCGTGCATCGAAACGCACTGCAGGAGGCAGAAGCAGAACAGGTCGCTTCCCTGGGTGCGCTCATGCAGAGCCTCTATGAGCAGCAACAGCCCCTGCGCCAGCATTTTGCCGAAGTTTTTGCCTCCATGACAAGTGATGTTCAACTGGAGCTGCTTAACTCCCTTTTTGGCAAGCAACAGCGGCAGCCATGAGTGTTTTGGCGGTGTACAGCATCAAGGGCGGGGTCGGCAAGACTGCTGCTGCCGTCAACTTGGCCTACTTGGCAGCCCAGGAGGGAGCAAAGACCCTGCTGTGCGATCTTGATCCCCAGGGGGCTGCCAGTTTTTATTTCCGTATGCGGCCGCACAGCAAGTACAGCGCCAAAAAGCTGCTCAAGGGTGGTTCGCATCTGGAAAACGGCATCCGGGCAACAGATTACAATGGCCTGGACATGCTGCCCGCGGATTTTTCTTACCGCAATCTTGATATAGTCTTGGATGAGCAGAAAAAATCCAGCCAACGCCTGGGCAAGGTACTGCAGCCGCTGCATAAGGAGTATGGATGTATTGTGCTGGATTGCCCGCCCAACCTGACCCTGCTGTCGGAAAACATTTTTTTTGCAGCAGATATCATCTTGGTGCCCATGGTGCCTACCACCTTGTCTCTGCTGTCCCTTAAGCAGTTGTATACCTTTTTGGATGAACTGGGCAGTGGTCGGGAAAAGGTGCGTGTATTTTTTTCCATGGTGGAACGGCGCAAGAAGATGCACCAGCAGATGATGCAGGCTATGGGTGGTAAACAGGGTGTTTTGGCGGCGCTCATTCCGCATTGTGCAGATATCGAGCGTATGGGGCTGTATTGGCAGCCTGTGATGGCCGAGCTGCCGTCTTCCATGGCAGCGCAGGCCTACAGGGCATTATGGCAGGAGTTGACAGGTGGAGATACTGCTTGAGGACAAGGAACTTCTGATCTGTCGGCACGCCAAGTCAAGCTGGCAGGACAGTACCCTGACAGATTTTGATCGCCCTTTGAACAAACGGGGAGAGCGCGATGCGCCTGTCATGGCGCAGCGACTGTGTGAACGCGCTTTCAAACCGGATCTCATCCTGTCGAGCCCGGCTGTGCGGGCGCGGCGCACTGCGGAAATTTATGCCAGCGCCCTTGGCTACCCGCTTGGGGACATCTGCTACAATCAACTGCAGTATGCGGCCAGCTGGCCGATGCTCCTGAACCTGCTTCAGCAGGTGGAGGAGCATCACAGGCGTATTTTTCTGGTGGGGCACAACCCGGAGAGTACCAGCTTGGCCAACGCACTGGGCGGGCTTGCACTTTCAAACATCCCTACCGCTGGCATGGTGGCCCTTGCCTTTAGCGGTTCCTGGGCTGAACTGCGGGAGCAGAGCGGTTCCCTGCTGTTTTTCGATTTCCCCAAAAATTCCTTCTAAAAATCAGAACACGCTGCCAGGCCCGGCGTTTTTCAGTAATGTCCGGTTAAGAAATTGCATGGAGACAATGGATAAAAAAGTATCGTAA
>JABMJC010000090.1 GCA_013201405.1 Desulfobulbaceae bacterium | reverse complement strand
CACCTGCGTTGCCTTGCATCCTTGACATTATCTCTGCTTTGAAATGGGAATTAGTGAAAAATGCCTGCCAACTGCAGCAGGGTTGGCCTGAGAAAGCTCTGCAGAAAAACAATACCCAGGATGAGTAGCATCGGGCTGAGGTCCAGCCCGCCCATGGCTGGCATTACCCGGCGGATACGGGACAGCAGCGGTTCGGTGATCTGCACCAAAAAACGTACGATCGGGTTATAGGGATCGGGATTGACCCAGGAGATGACTGCCCGGGCAATAATGACCCAGATGTAGGTGGTCAGGATGAGATCAATCAGCTTGGCCAAGGCGAGGATAAAATTGCCGAGCATGAACATATGGTCTCCAGAAAAATTTGAAGTTATGGACAAAACAGGCTGCGCCATAGGTAGCGGGCCCAGGGTGAAGCATCAGGAAATTTTACTGCCCGGACTCATGACCGAATCGACAAAGAGCAGGCGCAGGCGTTCCGAGCCGTCTTCCAGAGGTTCTTTTGCGGCCAGCACCATACCTTCGGAAACAATGCCCATGAGTTTGGCTGGCTGTAGATTGGCGACGAGAACCACCTTTTTGCCAATGAGTTCCTCGGGACTGTAACTTTGGGCAATACCGGCCACCACTGTGCGTTCCTCCGGCGCACTCACGCTGAGGCGCAGCAAACGCTCTGATTTTTTCACCCGCTGGGCCGCGTTGATCTGCGCCACCCGCAAATCAAGTGCTTGAAACTGTGCAAAGGAGAGTAAACCAGTATGTTGCGCCTCTGGGCCAGTTTTTTTCGTTCCATGTGCTGCTTGTGCTTGGTTTGACCGGGCTGTTTTTGAGGCTGCTTTTTTCTTCTTTTCCATACGGGGAAAGAGCTGGGGCACCTCACCGAGCCCGCGGCCGGCTGGCAGGGGAGCCAACGGAGTTGCTGGCCTGAGTACCGCCGTGGCCAGGGCCTCCTCCATGCCCAGGGCTTGGGCCATTTTGGCCGCGGTTTCGGGCATGATGGGCTTGAGCACCACGGCAATGTGCCATAAACTGCCACCCAGAAGGGCCAGCACGGTCTGCAGGCGCTGGTGCTGCTCCGGATCCTTGGCCAATTCCCAGGGGGCATTGGTCACAATGTAGCGATTGAGCAGACCAATTACCTCCCACACCGCCTGCAGGGCCCGGTGAAAGCGGAAGGCGTTCATCTCGGCAGTGTAGGTGGTGGCCATGGTCTGCAGTGCTTCCTGCACTTCATGGTCGCTCTTTTGCAACAGTTCTGAATGCAGAGGGGGAATGTGCTGATCTGCATACTTGCCGATCATGGTGAGTGAACGGGAGAAGAGGTTGCCGAGGTCGTTGGCCAGGTCCGCATTTTGCCGGGCAAGAATGGCGTCGTAGGAAAAGGAGGCATCCAAGCCAAAGCTCATCTCCCTGAGCAGGAAATAGCGCACCGTATCCACTCCGTATTCCTCCACCAGTTCGCGGGGGCGAATCACATTGCCCAGCGATTTGGACATCTTGGTGGAATCGACATTCCAATAGCCGTGCACATGCAGGCGTTTGAAGGGTGACAACCCCATGGATTTGAGCATGGTGGGCCAGTAGATGGCGTGTGGTTTGAGAATATCCTTGGCAATAACATGCTCTGCCACTGGCCAGTAGTCGGCAAAGAGCGGGCCATCCGGATACCCAATGCCGGTCAGGTAGTTGATGAGTGCATCAAACCACACATAGGTGACAAACCTGTTGTCAAAGGGCAGGGGAATGCCCCAGGTAAGGCGGGAGGTTGGTCGGGAAATGCAAAGGTCTTCCAGGGGCTCGTCCAGGAAGGCGAGCACTTCATTGCGGTAACGTTCCGGGGTGATAAACTCTGGGTTCTTTTTGATGTGTTCGATCAACCAGTCCTGATATTTGGACATGCGGAAAAAGTAGTTCTGTTCGGTAATCGGTTCTGGTTCCACTAAATGATCAGGACATTTTCCCTCCACCAGTTCCTTGTCGGTGAGAAAACGTTCGCAGCCGCGGCAGTAGAGACCGGCGTATTCGCTGAAGTAAATGTCGCCTTGCCGGTGCACCTGGTCGAGAATGCGCTGCACGGTTTTTATATGGTCTGCATCCGTGGTGCGGATGACATAGTCTGGCTGCACATTGAGCAGCGGCCAGGTCTGCTGAAAAAGAGCGGCAATGGCATCCACATATTCCCTGGGGTTACTGCCTGCCTTGGCAGCTGCCTCTGCAATCTTTTCACCGTGCTCATCCGTGCCGGTTTGGAAGCGGACACTGTCGCCGCTCAGACGCCTGAACCGGCTGTAGGTGTCGGCAATAATGGTGGTATAGGCATGGCCCAGGTGGGGCTGGGCATTGACATAGTAGATGGGGGTGGTGACGTAGGTGGGCATGGGAGCAGCCTGCTGTGGAAGAAGATAATGGGTGGCTCGGTACTTTTAAGACGGTTTCCTGGCCTTTTTGCGGCGGAACTGTCGTGATCGTGATGGCGGCGAACTTGGAGTGTTTTCGGCCTCTGCCCCATCTCCAGTCCCGCCTTTGCCGCGCTCCCCGATTTTTCCACTCTCAACCTGGCGCCATTGTGCCTCCTCAAGGAGTTTGTGGCTGCCATCCGGGCCAAGCACGGTTAGTGAGCCGGCGAGCGGATGCTGTTGCAGTACCTGGTAGCTGATTCCATCAACAACCAGGGAGCGGCCAACCCGGGGCATCAGCCGTTTCATGGTGCGGTACGAATCATATTCGTAGGTCAGACAGCAGAGCAGGCGGTTGCAGATGCCAGATATTTTGGCGGGATTCAAAGGCAAATCTTGCATCTTGGCCATTTTGATGGAGACCGAATCAAACTTGTTGAGGAAGGTGGAGCAGCACAGTTCGCGGCCGCAGGCGCCCAGGCCGCCCAGCATCTGCGTTTCGTGACGAACGCCGATCTGGCGCATCTCGATGCGGGTGCGGTATTGCTGCACCAAAACTTTGACCAGCTCGCGGAAATCCACCCGGTTTTCCGCGGTGAAATAGAAGATAATCTTTGAATCGTTGAAAAAACGCTCCACCCGCACCAGGTGCATGATCAACTGCAGGCGGTCGACCTGCTGCCGACAAAAGGCAAAGGCTTCCTGCTCCTGCACGAGCACAAGCTGGTACCGTTGCTGTTCTTCCTCTGTGGCTGGTCGTACAATTTCCTGGCAGGCCATACGTTCCCCTGCGGGACTGGCCATGGAAAAGGTGCGATGACAGATGGTGGCCGGCTCCAGACCCTGTTCCCGCTGCACCATGACCAAATCGCCCCGGCGCAGGGCAGAACTGTCTGCGCAGGCAGTACATTCCCGGCCGCTGTCACGGAAACGGATGAGGTAATGGTGCCTGGTGGTATTGCGCGTTGTGCCAACGGGCCTGCCACCCGCACCAGCTATGGGATTGACTTCGTTCATGCGTCTGGAGATACAAAAGGAAGACAGTCGAAGAGTTGCAGGAGCAGCACTTCAAAAACAAGCGTTGGGTTGCAATTTTTGTGCAGGGCCTGTTCCGCTTTGGTGATGCTGGCTAGTTTAGCAGATAATTGCTCTGTATTCCAGCGTTCTCTTGTTGCCTGTATCGTCTGGGCCGTTCGGAAGGCCCTGTCGGTCTGATCATGTGGGCCAGGGGTCTGGCCACAGAGACGCGTTGCCAGCGCATTGGTGCACAGGATGCGCAGGCGGTGCAGAATGTGGCCGCTCATCTCCCTGTGCTCATTGAGGCGGCCGGCCAAAGACAGAGCTGCCTGTACCTGTTCTGTCTCTTGTCGTCCCTGGTGCAGCAGTGCGGCAAGAAGATCCTGGTACAGAGGCAGGATGCTCTCCTCTTCCATGCGCAGTGCCTGGCCGGGGCAGCCGCCGCTCAGTTCGGCGAGCGCCAGGCAGTCTGCCCGAGTCAAATCGGGTTTATGCTGGAGGACCACCTCTGCAGCCAGTTCAAGGGGCAGGGCCTTGAGAGCAATACGCTGGCAGCGTGAGTAGATGGTGGGTAAGAGTCCGGCTTCATCCGCGCTGGTGAGTAAAAGCAGGTTACCTGGTGGCGGTTCCTCCAGGATTTTGAGCAGGCTATTGGCAGCCTCGCGCCGCATGGTGTGCACCTCTTTGAGCAGCACCACCCGCAAGGATCCCTCCAGGGGTGGGTAGCCAAGGGTTTGTTTCAGCAGGCGGATACTGTCGATTTTGATGCCCTGGCCATCGGGCTCGATAAGCAGAAAATCAGGATGGCTGCCAGACTGCATTTGCAGGCAGGAGGTGCAAAGGCCACAACCTGTTGCCTGTTCTGCCTGAACGTCTTGGGATGCATCGAAATGCTGGCAGAGCAAAGATGTGGCCAGGTTGCGGGCCAAGGTAGACTTGCCCACGCCCTCGGGGCCGGTAAAGAGGTAGGCATGGGCCAGGCGTCCACTTGCGCGTGTCCGTGCAAGCAGGCGCAGGGCCTTGCCTTGCCCGAGAATAGGGGCAGTCATGGCCTTATCTGTTGCCTGCGAGATGGTCATAGGTTTGTTCTGATCTTGCCCCTTGTCAGCCTTCCCACAGCAGTTGCTGCTGGCCGGCATTTTTTGCTGCCTGCGCGGTACTCTCCGCCATGCTCTCGCCCGTGTTGCCGTCTATGCTGTTTGTGCTGTTGCGGCCACGTAGATAGAGATAGCGCTGCAGGGGCCGCTGGAAGGCGGTCCATTGCTGTTCGTCCCCATCCATCTGCGCCATCAGTCCTTCCAGGAAGTTCATTTTGGCATCCATGTCGTCCAGATGGTGCAGCAGCATGGCCTCCGGGGTCATGGGCAAAACCGGAGAGCCGAATTCCAGCTGACCATGATGGCTGAGGATGAGATGCGCCAGCTGATCCACGGTTGCCATGGGCAAGTCGGGCACCTTGTCTGCTGCGCGGCGGAGCATATCCACTCCCAGCACCAAGTGACCCACCAGGCGACCACGGTCGGTGTAGTTGAAGGCCGGGCGGCTGTAGTCGAACTCTTCGATCTTGGCCAGGTCGTGCAAAAGCACGCCAGCCAGGAGCAGATCGGCATTGATGAGTGGATAGTGTCTGGCTGCGGCCTCGGCCATGTGCGCCATGGACAGGGTATGTTCAAGCAGGCCGCCCAGATAGGCATGATGCATTTTTTTTGCCGCCGGTGCCTGGGCAAAGCGGGCTAGGGTTTCGCCGTGGAAAATTTCCTCCAGCAGTCGTTGCAGGGGCTTGTCTTGTATTCCCTTGATCCGTTTTTTCAGTTCCCGAATCATCTCTTCCCGGGAACGGTGGCTGGCAGGGAAAAAATCGTTGAGCACAAGCTTGTCTTCTTCTGCTGTGCTCAGGTTGTGCAGTCTGAGCTGGAGTTGACCGTTGAACAGGTCGACCGTGGCCTGCACCATGATAAAGGAACCCTCCTGGGCCAGGGGAGCGAAGTGCTCGGCCCTGTCCCAGAGGCGGGCCTCAATTTCGCCGCTTTTGTCCATCAGGGTGAGGGAAAGATAGGCCTTACCTGCCTTGGTTTCCGCCTGGGCAAAGCGGCTGACCAGAAAAGGCTCGCTGTTGATCTGCTGATTTTCCTGCAGATCACGAACAAAAATCTGTTTTGCCTGGGAGGATGAATGCGGCACAATGCCTCCTTATTATTGAGTAACCTAGTATGGTCCCAGATTATACATTGAAACGAAAGAGGATACAGTCGCCATCGCGCACAATATATTCTTTGCCTTCCGAGCGCATTAATCCCTTGTCGCGGGCTGCTGCCTCGGAACCACAGGCTAGATAGTCCTTGTAGGCGATCACTTCGGCACGGATAAAGCCGCGTTCAAAGTCAGAGTGGATTTTTCCTGCGGCAGCCGGTGCCTTGGCACCCTGGCTGATGGTCCAGGCCCTGGTTTCTTTCTCCCCCACCGTAAAAAAAGTGATCAATCCGAGCAGGCTGTAACCTGCCTTGATCAGCCGGTGCAGGCCGGGCTCTGTCATGTTCAGCTCCTGCAGGTATTCCTGCTGCTCCTCCGGGGGGAGTTGGCTCAGCTCCTGTTCGATGGCTCCGGCAATACAGACCAGTTGCGCTCCTTCTGCGGCTGCCAACTGCTTGAGTGCAGTTACATGCGCATTGCCGGTGGTCAGCTCGCTTTCATGCACATTGGCCACATAGAGCACTGGTTTGGCGGAAAGCAGGCAAAGCTCGCGCAGAAAGCGGGTGTCTTGCCCTTCGGGCAGGGTGAAGCTGTGGGCAGGCTGGCCTGCGTCGAGCACCTTGTGCAACTGTTCCAGCGCCTGTAGCTCGGCCAGGAACTGCTTGTTGCCGGATTTGGCCTGACTGCGTGTTTTAATCAGGCGTTTTTCTACGGTTTCAAGATCTGCCAGCATCAGTTCCGTGGCAATGACCTCCACGTCGCGCAAGGGGTCGACATGGCCATCCACATGGATGATGTGGTCGTCCTCAAAGCAGCGTACCACATGAATAATGGCATCCACCTGCCGGATATGGCCCAAAAACTGGTTACCCAACCCCTCGCCCTTGCTGGCCCCCTGCACCAGCCCGGCAATGTCAACGAATTCCATTTGGGTGGGGACCTTGACTTTGGTGCGTGCCAGCCCGGCCAGAACATCCAGGCGCTCGTCCGGCACCGGTACGATGCCCACATTGGGCTCGATGGTGCAAAAAGGATAATTTTCCGCTTGGATGGCGGCAGCGGTCAGCGCATTGAAAATGGTGGACTTGCCCACATTGGGCAGACCAACGATGCCACAACGAAAACCCATGCCCGTTACTCACAAAAAGTATAGTTAAAAAGTGGTGCGTATCCGCAAAAAAGGTCAAACAAAACAGAGCCAAGCACGGCACAGGGTCTGCCTTCAGTTTGATAAAAACCAGTATACTTACACCAAGCAGGCTTCTTCTGGCAAGGGCTGAACGCCACTTTCCGCCAGAGAGTCGGCGGATATGCGCTGCATTAGCCTACCCGTTATGTTCATCTGCTCTGTTGCACGACAGAACGCCATGCTTACCCCTTGTCATATACAGGGATGCCGGAGCAACAGGGGATGTAAAATGCCTCTGTAGGTTTGTTTCTTTGCACTGTTCTGTTTGTACGCCATCCGGTATTGCAGAATCTGGGTAGTGTAGATCTTGTTTTGGTAAAAAGATGCAGAAAAAGCAGGCAAGACCGAAGACGTAATTGCGTATTTTTACAAATCGGTATACTACTTAGAAAAACATATGAGCAAACACACATCTTTTTACCCCATGACACTCTGGGAGGAAAATAATGTTGCAATACAAACAAGGCGTGGATCTTTTGTCGGATTTAGGGGGTGTTCATTCTATAGCCGAGGCGCAGGATCTGTTCAAGCAGCGGCTCAGCCCCGAGCATTTGCGCAGGCTGAACACCATAACCTGCGAGGAGGCCTTGCTCAAGGTGGCAAATGCCATTGCCTTGTGCGATCCGGATACCGTAGTCATCGTTACCGGCAGCGAGGAGGATCGTGCCAAGATCCGCAGGATGAGCCTGGAAAAAGGTGAAGAGAGTGAATTGGCCATGGCAGGCCATACCATTCATTTCGACTTACCTGAAGACCAGGGGCGCATGATTAACCAGACCTTTTATATTACCAATGCAGATGAGGACATCTCATCGCTTGCCAAAAGGGAGCCGCGCGAGACCTCCCATGCCTACATGCGCCAGTACATGCGCGGCATCATGCGCGGCAAAACCATGTTTGTTGGTTTCTACAGCCGTGGCCCGGTGGGCGCACATTCTTCCATCCCGGCCATTGAAATATCCAGTTCCACCTATGTGCTCCATTCTGCCGAGATACTCTACCGCAACTGCTTTGCCGATTTTGACAAGGAAGTTGTCCGCCGGGGCGAATTTTTTACCAACCTCCATTCCGAGGGTTCGAACCGTTCCGAAGACATCGACAAGGTGCGCATCTACATGGATCGCAGTTGGCAGACCACCTATTCCACCTACTGCACCTATGCTGGCAACACCCTGATGATGAAAAAGGGTAACCACCGTTTTGCTACGGACAGTGCCTTATATAAATTTGCCGGCAAGGAGCTTTCCGAACACATGTTCATTACCGGGCTCAAGGGCCCGGGCGGCCGCCTGACCTTTTTTGCCGGAGCTGCACCCTCAGGTTGTGGCAAAACCACCACAGCCATGGTGGGTGATAATTTTGTTGGCGATGACCTGGCCCAGATGTGGATTGCCGATGATGGTACGCTTAGAGTAGTGAATCCGGAAGTTGGGATTTTCGGTATTCTAAAGGATGTTAACGAGGAGGGCGACCCGCATTTGATGAAATGCCTGCGCGAGCCTGGTACCGAGGTTATCTTTTCCAACGTGCTCGTTGACGAGCATAAAAAACCCCGTTGGGAGGGAGACGGTGAAGAGCCACCAGCCTGGGGCAACAACTACCAGGGTATGTGGACCAAAGACATGCGCGATGTGCCCATGTCGCATCCCAATTCGCGCTGCACCTTGCTGGCCGAGGCCATTGCCAACCACGACAAGGTCCGCAATGCCGACCCCGATGGTGTACCGCTGCGGGTGATCACCTACTCGGGTCGCGATAGCGACACCATGCCGCCCATCTGGGTGGCCAAGGATATGGATAACGGTGTGGTCATCGGTGCCTCCATCGTTTCCAGGGCCACGGCCACTGAAATGGGGGCAAGTGGTGTCAACCGTCAGCCCTGGGCCAATGCCCCCTTTGTTGCCGCACCCCTAGCGGAATACCTCCAGGCCCAATTCAATTTCTACACCAGCCCGGCCCTGAAACAAAAACCGATTATGGCTGGTTTGAATTACTTTCTCACCCACGAAGCTAGGGGCAGCAATGGGAAAGGGCTTTTGGGTGAAAAACGGGATGTGCATGTTTGGCTGGGTTGGCTGGAGATGTACGCCCATGGCGATGTGGAGGCCATTGCCTCTCCCATTGGTATGCTGCCCAAGTATGCAGACCTGAAAAAACTGTTCAGGGAGAAAATAGACAAGGATTACCCAGAATCACTCTATACCATGCAGTTTTCTCTCTACATCGACAATATCATCGCCCGGATCGACCTTCAGGAAGCAGCCTGGCGCAAAGAGGAAGGTGCCTCTGAACGGCTCTTTGCCGTGTATGAAGAACAGAAGGCCGCCTTGCTTGCGTTGAAGAAGAGCATCGGTGAGGTAGTCAAACCTCAGGACCTGTAGGTCTGCTCTGGATCTATTCTGCGAACACCGGTTTTCCCTAGCCAGGGCAG
>JABMJC010000089.1 GCA_013201405.1 Desulfobulbaceae bacterium | reverse complement strand
ACAACCAGCCGTTGTTTACGGTATTCAAAACTGCGGATTATTCAACGGGCTGTTAGACCGCTGGGGGTACTTCTTGCGCCGTTGACCAGTCTCCTGCATCTGCCAGCGGAGGCGGGGCCTGCCCTGATCGGAGGGATACTGCTCAATACCTATACTGCCATAGCCTTTGCTGCACCCCTTGGGCTTACGCCTCATCAGTGGACGATTTTGGGTGTTTTTATCGGCATCTGCCACTCCCTTCTGGTGGAGTGCGCCATCATGGCGCGGCTGGGGATTGCCACCCTGTACTCTGTGCTGCTCCGACTGCTCGGTGCCTTTGTCGCAACCATGCCCATTGTCTTTTTACCCATCTCCTTGGACGGCAATACAGGTGGCGGTCAGGCGCAAGTGGCCAGCAGACTGTTCAGTAGTTTTAGAGACATGCTGCTCAATTCAGTTGCTGAAGCCCTGATTCTTTCTGCCAAGGTGATTGTGCTGGTGTGTACACTTGCTTTGCTCATGGACTGGATCAAATCCATCCCTGCAGTGAAGACGCATATCGAACGGGTGAACACCACTTTTTCCATCATTGTTGGCCAGTTTTTGGGCATCACCTATGGGGCGGGTATTTTGCTGCGCGAGGTCAACCGCGGCACGCTCAGTCGCCGGGATATTTTTTTCATTGGCACCTTTTTGATGATTTGCCATTCTTCCATTGAGGATATTCTTGTGTTCGTACTTTTTGGTGCGAATTTTTGGATTATTTTGCTTACGCGGCTTATTGCGGCGCTTGTGTTCAGTTATGTGCTCATGCGAGTGTTCCGGGGAAGAGCGCTTGATTTGGTGGTGCGCAGATAACAGGGAACACCCGCGACAAGCAGTTCCCTCCACGCTTTAACGATGCCCTCAACAAGGAGGCCTGTTGTGCAGAAAATGATTGTCCGTCAGTTCAGTGGAAATCTGGCAAAAATTTACTTCTGCACGGTACTCGCCTTTTGTTCCCTCTATGCGGCCCAGCCCATTCAGCCGGTTTTTCAGCAGGAATTTGCTTTAACCTCCTTGCAGGCCATTCTCTTTACCACCCTGATGATGCTGCCGCTGGGCTTTGCCCCCATGTTCTATGGTTTTTTGCTCGAAGCCTTTTCCGTGCGCATTATCCTGCGTCTGGCCGTGCTCTTTTTGGGCGTGCTTGAGCTGATTTTCTGCTGTACCAGCAACTATCTGCTCCTTCTGGTCATACGGGCCCTGCAGGGACTCGCCATCCCCGCCATTTTTACCTCCCTGGTCAGCTACATCTCCTTTACCGCCACAAGGGATGAAGTGCAGGCCGCGGTGGCGCGCTACATTGCAGCCACTATTTTGGGTGGTTTTCTTGGTCGTTTCCTCTCAGGACTGTTTACCGAATTGGTGGGCTGGCGTTTTTTCTTTTTTCTGCTGGGGGTACTGCTGGTGCTGGGCTACTATCAGTTGCGCAGCCTGGAGAAGGATGCCAATCTGCAGTACAGTCGGCCCCGACCTGCAGAGGTTTTCACCCTTATCCGCGAGGGACAAATTTTTTGGCTCTACCTTACCATTTTTTCTGTTTTTTTCGTGTTCGCCGGTCTACTCAACTTTTTGCCCTTTGAATTGAAGCGTCTCGACCCCGCCTTTGGGGAAACCGGTATTGGCTTTATGTATTTTGGCTATGTGATGGGCATTGCGGTATCCCTTAATATTCGTCGCCTCATTGCCTGGCTGGGCTCGGAGTTTGCCGTGGCAGCAACAGGGCTATGTATCTATGCCCTGGGGGTCTTAGCTTTCATGGTGCAGCATCCTGCGGCCATGTTTGCCACCATGTTTGTCTTCTGCACCGGCATGTTCATGGTGCACGCACTCCTCTCCGGCTATGTCAACACCTTGGCGCAGCAGAACAAGGCCATTGCCAATGGTGTCTACATCTCCTTCTACTACCTGGGCGGCACCATTGGCTCCTTTGCGCCCGGGGTTATTTATGAATATCTTGGCTGGCGAATTTTTCTTGCCTGTTTGCTGGGTATGGTTGGTGGAGCCATGTTCTGCCTGCTGCGTTTGCACAGTGCGGTTGTGGCGAACAGGGCCAGGTGAGAAGGCAATGGCAGGAGGTGGGAAGGGGGTGGGGTTGAAGCACGTTCACCTGCGCCTGTCATAGCTGTCATTTAAAACCAGAATTCCGGATACCTGCGGTTTGGTGCCGCATTGTTGATCAGCAGGGCGATAATGAGCAGGACAATGGCTCCCAGGGCTGTTGGCATGAGGACATACCAATACCCCAGTTGATGGATGCTTTCGCCGCCCATCACCGCAATGAGCGCTGTTGCGCCTCCGGGTGGGTGGAGGGTTCTGGTGAGGTGCATGAGTGCTATGGCAATGGAAACAGCGAGCGCTGCGGCCAGCCAGGGATAGTGACCAAGCCACTGGGCGGCTGCCACCCCCACAATGGCGGAAAGCACATGGCCGCCCAGGAGGTTTCTCGGTTGCGCCAGTGGGCTGCGTGTTGCTCCGTACAGCAGCACAGCAGAAGCCCCAAATGAGCCGATGAGCATGGTCAGGCCCTGCTGATCAACAAGGTTGTAGTGCAGCAGGGCTACTGCCGTTATACCAAGAAAGCTGCCCAGCCAGGACCAGCCAACCTCTACCAGGCTCACCCCGGGCGGACTCTGGCCACCACCCTTCATTTTTTGCCAGTATTTCATGGGCGGCCTCCAGTGGACAGACAGTGTAATTGCACAAGGTTGGTGCGGGTCACAATGCCTACAGGACGTCCCTTGGCATCTACAATTGGCAGGCGATTGATCTTTTTTTCCGTGAACAGCGTAGAAATCGCTCCCACTGTAATGTCGGGGCCTGCAGTGATGGGCGGAGCGCTCATGATCTCCCCTGCAACAGGGTTGCGCAGGTTCATCACCATGCATCCCTTGTTACTCAGGCAGTGGGTGACCACCTGCATCATTGAAACATGCTGGCCAATTCCCATTTTTCTAAGAAAATCTTTTTCTGAAACCACGCCTACAACTCTGCCGGATTCGTCGATCACCGGTCCGCCGGAAAAATGTTGATCTGCCAGGAATTTTGCTGCCTGCACCAGGTCGGTGTTTACGGGCAGGCAATGGGCAGGTGCTGTCATGATGTCTTTGGCTGTACGTGACTCCATGAGTCGTTCTAGGGCATGGGCATAGGCGACGCGGAACACCTCTTTGAAATCTCCAGGGGTGATGTCGATATACCCTGGAATTTCCTTCATGGCGGCAATGACATCAAGCTCGGAGAGATCAATGGCCGTGCAGCAGACAGCATTCACATGTTTCATTGGATAACCTGCACGTTATTTTTTGTGTCGTAACAGAACATGCTCCAGCAGCAGCACCATCAGCGTACCCACCACAAAACCATTGCTGGCCACTGGAATGAGGACGCGGGGAAAGGAAGCTGCCACCTCTGGTGGCAAATAAGACACCAGTACACTGGTCATTACTGGGATGCTGATGATGAGCGCGTCTTGAAAGGTAAAACCATTGGCGCCAAAGGCCACCATCAAACCGGCAGCCAGTTGCAGGCTCATGATGTGCAGGAGAATGGTGCCAATCACCACTGCCGGCACATTCCAGACAAAGGCCACCACCGGCGGCATGAAGGCCACCACAAGCATGACCAGGGCAGCGGGCAGAAAGCTGTAGCGGGAGGCATTACCGTTGGAGGCGATGATGCCTGCGGTCAGGGAAAAATTTACCAGGCCGATAACGCCAAGAAAACCGGTCAGTATGTTGGCAAGCCCGGTGAGGATCATACCCCGTGACAGTCGGTTTTCCATGCCCGGTGGATGCAGCAGTTTGCCAATGGATTCAATGGAGCCAAGGTCATTGATGGCCAGGGCAATAAAGCAGATGAAAAAAGAGAGAATTAGGCCCACATCCCAGCTGAGGGTGGTGGTGCAGTCTTTGAAGAGCGAGGAGAAGAGCGGCAAAGCGGTCTGTTGCTGGGGAGCGGAGGAGGGGAGCAAAAGGATGCTGGCAATACTGCCACCCAAAAGTGCCCACACCAACAGGGTCGAACGCCAGGTGCCCTTGAGCAGCCGGTCTGCTGCCAGCATACTCAAGAGCAGAATCAGGGCAAAGAGCAGGCTGGCTGGTACCTGTTGCGGACTGGGCGCAGTGAGCAGAAGTTTGAGGATAGTGGGGGTGATGGTCAGGGCAATAAGCACCAAGATGGTGGCCACCACCCTGGAGGTAAACAGTTTCGCCACGTGGCGAAAGAGGCCTGTGGCACAGAGCAGGCTCAGAAAGAGGCCGCCTGCCATGATGCTTGTATAGATGGTGTTAATATCCTGGGTGCCGCTGGAGATGATGCCCACCAGTAAAATAACTGCCGGCCCAACCACCAGGGGGAGGCGGTGGCCAATGGTGATTTGGGCGATCAGGGTCACGGCGATGGCAAAGAACACCTTTTGCATGTAAAGAAACTGAGCAGCAGGCTCGGTGAAGTGCAGGGCTGCCACCACCTTGCCCATGATGATGGCCGAGACAGCCATTACCGCCAGCCATTGCAGACCAAAAAGCAACAGGGTCGGTAGCGGTGGACGTTCGTCAATGTTGTAACGGATAAAGGGTAAGGTCATGCTTTTTGCTCACGTTCATGGGGGCGGAGGGGAGAAAACAATGACTTGCCCCCTAGGAGAGGGGGCAAGTCTGTGCTGCAGACTGCAGAGTGGCACCAAGCGTACTGTATACCACCCTACATTACAAGGCCGCTTCCCCGCACTGGCATGAGCGAGGGAAGCCAGGTAGTCAGACTCGGGAAAAGGATAATGAGTGCCAGAAAGAAAGCCATAATCATGATAAAGGGGGTTACCCCACGGATGACCATGCCCAGGGTGATGTCATCCCGCAGGCTCTTGATCACATAAAGATCCATACCCACTGGAGGGGTAATCAGGGCAATGGCCATGTTCACAGTCAGAACCACGCCATACCAGATGGGATCGATGTTCAGGGTGAGCATGATGGGCAGCACCAGCGGTGTGGTCAGGAGCACCACGGACACGGTCTCCAGAATCGCTCCCAAAAGCAGCAGCACCAGATTGATGGCCAAGATGAACATGAGGGGACTGAAGTTGTGCTCCACCACCAGGGCGGTAAGCTGCTGCGGAATGCCCAGGATGGTCATGATCTTGCCAAAGAAATGGGCGCCGATGATGATCATGCCGATCATGCAGGAGGTGGTGAGCCCTTCCAGGCACACTTTGGGGATTTGCCGGATCGACAGAGAGCGGTAGAGCACCATGGTGATGAACAGGCTGTACACCAGGCCAACTGCTGCCGCCTCGGTGGGTGTAAAGATGCCGGCGTAGATGCCACCGATGACCAGTACCGGCAAGAGCAAGCCGGGCAGGTTGCGCAGGGTCAGGCGTATGCGTTCTGGCCAGTCAGCCTTGGGCATGGGCTCGAAGGCGCCGTGCCTGCTGCGCCACACCGCATAGGCAGAGAGCAGCAGGGTCAGGAGCAGCCCGGGAATGACCCCGGCGATAAAGAGCCTGTCCAGCGAGGCATCGGTGATGGATGAATAGAGGATCATGGGGATGCTGGGCGGAATCAGAATACCTAGGGTGCCGCCGCAGGCAAGCAGGCCCAAGGTGAACTTCTGATCATAGCTGCGTCTGACCATGGCAGGATAGGCCACGGTGCCGATGGTGGCGGCTGTGGCCGCACCAGAGCCGGTAATGGCGGCAAAGACAGCGCAGGACAATACCGTGGCAACGCTCAGACCGCCGGGCAGATGCCGTACCCAGGTATTGACCGTTTCAAAGAGCTGGTCGCCCACCCGACCGATGAGCAGCACCTGACTCATGAAGATGAACAGTGGTACAGCCATGAGGGTGGTGCTGTTCAAGGACTCCAGTACCGTGATACCGACAAAACTTAAGGGGATGCCGTTGATCAGGGCCAGGATGACTGCCGTGAGTCCGAGGCCAAAGGCAACGGGCAGACCGGTGAGCAGGATGATGAGCAGCAGCCCGACAACAATGGCCAGCTCAAACATGGACTGTCTCCTTGTTTTGTTCCAGGGGCGCTGTCCCCTGGCCGCGTCCTGCCTGACCGCCTCTCAGCATGGCATCCCAGGCCAAAAGCGCAAACTGCATGGCCAAAAGAGCAAAGGAGAGAAAGACTGGCAATTCAATGATCCACAGGGGCACACGCAGGGCAGTGGCCGTGGTTTCTCCGGTCTGGAGGGCATCTTGAAAGTGCTGCCAACCGCTGATGGCAACCAACACGCAGAAAGCCATGCCAGCCAGCGAGGTGCAGGCATCCAGCACCCGGTTGCATGCAGCAGGCAAATGCATTTGCAATAACTCCACCCGCACATGCCGCCCGCGCATCAGGGTGTAGGCAGCACCGCCCACCATGGCCCAGCTGAACAGGTAGCCGCTCCATTCAGGTAGCCACTCTGAGGGTTGGCCACTGGCCCGCAGGAATACCTCGCAGAACACCATGCCGCCAATCAGGAGTAGGGCCAAGCCACTGACCAGAGCGGCAGCAAGGTTGATGCTTTCAATGCCTTTGCGCAGGAAGCGGAAGAAGAACATGGTGGTGTTTTATGTTTTATTTTGACAGTTGGTCGGCAATGGGCATAAGCTTTGCGCCCAATTCCCCGCTTTTTGCCAGGTAGCTGTCCCGCAGGGCCGCAGTTGCCTGCACGAAATCCTGGCGCTCCTCGCTGCTGAGCTCGTGTATCGTCAAACCCGCAGCCCGGATGGCGGCCAGGGCCTCATCTTCAGCCTTGGCCACTTCCTGGCGGATAAAGGCTTCGGCATCCTGCGAGGCTTTGGCCAAAATTTCCTGCTGGTCGCTGTTCAGAGCGTTCCACCATTTTTGATTGGCCTGCACCAAGAATTCGGCGGTGCTGTAGTTGGCCAGGGTCATGTATTTTTGTACTTCAGTGACCTTGCGTGCCACAGCCGCGGGCATGCCGGTGGTGGTGCCGTCAATGGTACCGCGCTGCAGGGCAATATACAGTTCAGAGGAGCTGATGATGGTGGGGGCAGCGCCCAGGGCTTTCAGGATTTCGGCATCACCAGCTGAAAAGGCGCGCATGGTCAGGCCGTTGAAATCAGCAGGAGCTTTGAGCGGCCGCTTACTGTTGAAAAACTGCACATACCCGTAGTCCACCCAAAAGAGGACCTTGGCCCCGTATTTGGCAAAGGCTTCATCAAAGAGCGGGGCTGCACCGCTATTTAAGAACTGCTCAAGTGATTGCAGGTTGCTAAAGGTGAAAGGGACTTCAAAAATATCGACCGCCGGCAAAATGCCCGACCACTTGTTCACTGGCACCAGGCCAATTTCTGTACTGCCATTGCGGATGGCCTTGACGATTTCGGCATCGCGGAAAAGGGATCCGGAGTCGAAAATTTTCACCTCCATCTCGCCATTGGAGTATTCTTTCACCTTGTCGGCAAAGACCTGCAGTCCCTTGGATACATGGTGCTGGGGCGGGAACTGGTTGGAGAGCTTGATGGCCGCGGCAGCCGTCGCGTTTCCTGAACTCAAAAGAACGCAAAGGCAGAGCGTCGCTATCCAAAGGGAAGCAACTCGGAAGCTTACTATTTGGCGGATCGTCGCACCGGTCTGGGAGGCATACATGTGTTATTCTCCTAAAAAAACGGGTTGAGGCAAGTTGTAACAGTAGATGTTGTTCTGCTGTTGGAGTGTAAAAAATAAATAAGAAACATATCGTAAAGCCAGGTGAAAGCCAAGGGTATTGCGACGCAGGAGGGATGCATCCCACGGGGATTTTTTCTGATGCACAGGACTGAATGCTGCTTTGGAGATTGTAGAGCACTTGTGGTATATTACCTGGTTTGAAAAAATTAGAGGTGCGGAGCCCAGGGTATGAGCACAAAAAAATTGAAAGTACTGGTGGTGGATGACGAGCGGGTGCACCGTTTTGCCTTGTCTTCTCTTTTTGCCGACTGGGGTTGGGAGACAGAAGAGGCAGACGACGGTGTGGCCGCGGTGGCTGCGGTGGAGGCCGGCCCCTTTGACGCCATCCTCATGGATGTGCGTATGGCGCGCATGGACGGCATGGAGGCTCTGCGCCGCATCCGCGCGATTAATCCTGCAATTCCGGTCATTATTATGACCGCCTTTTCCTCGGTGGATTCGGCAGTGGCTGCCATCAAACAGGGGGCGCAGGATTATCTGACCAAGCCGCTGGATTTTGAGCGCCTGCGCACCACCATGGAAGTAGCCATGGGGCACCGTCAACCAGAAGAAGATACTCCGTTGCAGGGGCTGGACATTGAGGGGGATATGCGCATGATTGGCCAGTCTCCGCCCATGCTTGCCCTGTGGGAGATGATTGTCCAGGTGGCGCCCACCACGGCCACAGTGCTGATTACTGGTGAGTCGGGTACAGGCAAGGAACTGGTTGCTGCGGCCCTGCACCACAAAAGTACCCGTGCCAAAGGTCCTTTCGTCAAGATCAACTGTGCAGCTTTAACGGAAACGCTTTTGGAATCAGAACTTTTTGGGCACGAGCGTGGCGCCTTCACTGGCGCGGATCGCCGTCGTGAAGGCCGCTTTGTCCAGGCCCAGGGCGGCACTCTTTTTCTTGATGAAATCGGCGACACTTCACCGACCATGCAGGTCAAACTGCTTAGAGCCTTGCAGGAGCACGAGGTGCAGCGGGTGGGTGGACAGGAGACCATTCAGGTGGATGTCCGTATTCTGGCTGCCACCAACCGCAACCTGGAAGAGGCGGTGCAACAGGGCATGTTCCGCGAAGATCTGTACTACCGTCTCAAGGTGGTGGAGTTGGAGGTGCCACCCCTGCGGGAGCGTCGGGGAGACATACCGCTTTTGACCTCCTACTTTGTACAGAAGTTCGCCAATCAAAACAACCGCGAGGTCAAGGGACTCACACCAGACTGCATGGATCTGTTCAACCGCTACCCCTGGCCGGGCAACGTGCGTGAGCTGGAGCACGCGATTGAGCGCGGGGTTATCCTCATGCGCGGCGACTATCTGGATGACTCTGTTCTGCCGCTGGCGCTGCAACGCTGGGCGGGTTTGCATGGAGAGGAGATTGATGAGGAGCCCGCCACCCTGAAGGAGGCGGAAAAGGCGCTCATTCTCAAAACCCTGGAGGAAACCGGTGGCAATCGCAGTGAAGCAGCCCGCCGTTTGCAGATTACGCGAAAAACCCTGTTCAACAAGCTGAAGAGTTACGATCTTGCCTAATTCCCATAGCCTGTGTCCCATGCCATTTGCAGATGGACAACTCTGTTGACTCTCGCGCTTATTTGTGTATAAAATAATTTCGGCTCCTCGTCATTTGGTGTGGATTTGATGTATACAGGGATCAAATCCACACCAAATGACGGGAGGCTTCATGAACAGTCGGGATATCATCACCTTAGGGCTCGGGCTGCAGGAACCATGGGAAATCGTCAGCCAGGAACTGGTCACGG
>JABMJC010000088.1 GCA_013201405.1 Desulfobulbaceae bacterium | reverse complement strand
GAGTGCAACCTTGCCAAGGTTGAAGTCGCGAGTTCGAATCTCGTTTCCCGCTCCATAAAAGGTTCCAGGCTCGAACCGTTGTTCGAGCCTTTTTTTCTAGTCAGGATGCAAAGCAGATGAAAACTTATTACACACCGGTCGACGAAATTGAACGGAAGTGGTATGTGGCCGATGCCGACGGCAAGGTGTTGGGACGTATCGCCACCGAGATTGCCACGCTTCTGCGGGGCAAGCACAAACCGACTTTCTGCAACTTTCAGGATAATGGCGATTTCGTCATTGTGGTCAATGCCGAGCGTGTTCACCTGACAGGGGGTAAGCTGGACAAGAAAGTCTACTACCGCCACTCCGGCTATCCCGGTGGTATTAAAGAGCAGACTGCACGTGAAATGCTCACCAAGAAGCCCGAGGAATTGATTCGCAAGGCGGTGCAGGGCATGCTGCCCAAAAATAAACTTGGCCGGGCTCAGCTGAAAAAGCTGAAAATTTACACTGGCAAAGAGCACCCACACCAGGCGCAAAAACCAGAAACCTACGAGATCAGCTAAACCTGTTCAAGGGAGCGCACATACATGGCTCAGGAAAAAACCTACGCAACTGGTAAAAGAAAGACTGCAACCGCCCGTGTTTGGATTAGCCCAGGCAGCGGGCAAGTAACGGTCAACAAAATGCCGGTGGCTGAATATTTTGGTAACATCTACTTTGAACCCAAGGTAGCCCACCCCTTTGTCGTTACTGAAACATTGGAACAGTTCGATGTGGTGGCCACGACGACAGGCGGCGGTAAATCTGCCCAGGTAGATGCACTGGCACATGGCATTGCCCGTGCTCTGCAAGAACTCAATCCGGAGATGCGGCTGCCGCTTAAAAAGGCTGGCCTGCTCACCCGTGACCCCCGGGCCAAGGAGCGCAAAAAATACGGACTTCGCGCTGCCCGCGCCCGTTTCCAGTTCTCCAAACGTTAATCAGCAAGAATCGCATCTTTCTGCGAACTCTTTATCTAACCTGACAAGGAATAACGAGCGTGCTCGTTATTCCTTTTTTTTGTACTTTTTTGTATGCTGGCCAAATGCAGCTCATCTATGCAGGAACTAAGCCCACTGCCTGTAGAACACCAAATCATGCAAAAGAGATGACTGCCCTGTCGATACAATCGACAATTCCATACAGGCCAAGCGCGCCACCACTTTTCTTGTGAGGAAAAAATTATGCTAGATGTTGGTATCATAGGTGCTTCGGGCTACACTGGGGTGGAACTCATCCGCATCCTGGCCGGCCATCCGCAGGTGCGACTCTGCGCGGCCACTTCACGCCAATACGCGGGCAAGACCATTGCCGAAGTCTTCCCCAGCCTGAACAAGCGCGTAGATATCCGTTGCGAAAATCTCGGCGTGGATGAACTGATCCACCGTGCTGATTTTTTCTTCACCGCGGTTCCCCATAAAACCGCCATGGACATCGTGCCCCACCTGCTGGCCGCTGGAAAAAAAGTGGTAGACCTCAGTGCAGATTACCGCATCCACGACCAGGCACTATACGAAGAGTGGTATCAGCCGCATAGCAGCCCACAACTGCTGGCCGAGGCAGTGTATGGCCTGCCAGAGCTCTACCGGGACGATATCCGACGCGCACGCCTGGTGGCCAACCCGGGCTGCTACCCTACCTCCATCATCTTGGCCCTGGCACCGCTGTTGCGCGCCGGGTTCATTGAGCCAGCCACCATCATCGCTGATGCCAAATCAGGCACTTCCGGAGCTGGCCGCGCTGCGAATGTGGCCAACCTCTACTGTGAGGTGGCCGACAGTTTCAAAGCCTACAAGGTTGGCGGCACGCATCGCCATATCCCGGAAATAGAGCAAGAGCTGAGCCTGGCCGCGCAAAGCGATGTACGGATTTCCTTCACCCCGCACCTTTTGCCCATTTCACGCGGTATCCTCAGCACCATCTACGCCTCCTTGAGCGAGGCAGGCAAAGCAGCCGACCTGCAGGAACTCTACAACGAAACCTATGGCAGCGAGCCTTTTGTTCGGGTTTTGCCCGCAGGACAGCAGCCTGCCACTCAGCATGTGCGCGGCACCAACTGCTGCGATATCGCTCTGCAGCACGATACGCGCACTGGGCGGATCATCATCACCTCGGCTATTGACAATATCGGCAAGGGTGCTTCCGGCCAGGCCGTGCAGAACATGAACCTGATGAATGGTTTTGCCGAAGAAACAGCCCTGATGGGAGCTGCCTTCTTCCCCTGATGAAGCGAATTATCCGACTGCTGATCGCCTATGATGGCAGCGCTTACTGCGGTTGGCAGCGGCAACGCCAGGGCGAGGTAACCGTGCAAGCAACCCTGGAAAAGTGCCTGCACACCCTGTGCGGCCATTTCCCCACCGTGCATGGCGCTGGCCGCACCGATGCAGGCGTGCATGCCCAGGGCATGGTGGCCCATTTCCACACCTCGGTAGGCCATCCGCTTGCGGCCTTTTCCAAGGGCCTCAATTCCCTCCTACCGCCAGACATCCGCATCTTAAACGCCCAGGAGGCAGCCACCGGCTTCCACAGTCGCTTCAGCGCCTGGGCAAAAACCTACCGCTACGATTTCTATACAGAGCCGGTAATGCTGCCCACACACCGCCTGTACATGGCTCACCTACCAGGTGCTTTTGATCCTGAACCAGCCCGACAAGCCCTGGGGCAACTCCTGGGTACGCACGATTTTTCCAGCTTCGAACGCTCTGGCTCACGCGACCTGTCAAACCCCGGCGGCCGCGGCGCAGTACGCACCCTGATGCAGGCAGAATGCCAGCCCATGACGCAAATGGCATATGGCTGGTCGCTCCGCCTGCAAGGCGATGGCTTCCTCCGGCAAATGGTGCGCATCATTGCCGGTACGATCATTGAAGTCGGCCAAGGGAAACGTTCACCAGAGAGCGTGGCACAGATCCTTGCAGCCAAGGATAGAAAGGCCGCTGGACAGACAGCACCTGCCTGCGGTCTTTTCCTGGAAGAGGTCCATTATCCATTCTCTGCCTAGACCACACAACCTGTTTGTATGTTTATTGCCACCTGCCCGCTCATCCTTGCTTCTGCCTCGCCCAGAAGGCAGCAACTATTTGCAGCCCTTGGCCTGCACTGTACGTGTATTCCCGCCACCATTGATGAGACCCCGTTGGTCGGCGAGACACCCGCAGCCTTTGCCGTACGCATGGCAGAGGCCAAGGCCGCAGAGGTTGCAACTACGCAGGATGCAGCAGCCTGTGTCATTGGCGCAGATACCGTGGTCACCATTGACGGCCGCATCCTGGGTAAACCGGCCAACCATAGGGAAGCTCTGCGCTTTCTTGAACTACTCAACGGCAAGACCCATAGCGTCATTACCGGCTATGCGCTCCAGGCTCGGGGCCACGGCGTGCTGCTGCATGACCATGCGACGACCCGTGTTCGTTTCGGTCATTTCAACCAGGACACCCTGGCGGCCTACGCCAACACCAAGGAACCGCTGGACAAAGCTGGTGCCTATGCCATTCAGGGAGCGGGCGCCTTTCTGGTTGCCTCGATAGATGGTTCCTGCACCAATGTCATTGGTCTGCCTGTCCAGGCCATCGTTCACAGCTTGTTGGCGCATCGGTTCATTCGGCCGGGCAGTGCACCGCTTCCAGACACAGCCTAACCTGACACAATTGCTCTATCCCACCAACTCCCTGATCCAACTACTCCGTCCTTTTTGGCTGCCACGTGCTGGAACTGATGGTAGAAGAATAGCTCAAAATCATCTCTGGTTGATCAGGCGCTCTGCACCGGCAACTGCGCGCCTTCCTTGGGCGAAAAATCCAGCACTGGCTCCCAGAGCAGGCAGACACGAACATCATAAATATCGCTTTTCCTGGGTGCTATCGCCACGGTTTCAAGCTCGACCAAGGCGGGATCCCAACCAGTGCTAAGTTCCTGCACCTTTTGTTGCAACTCGGCCACCATGGTTTGTAACTCTTGCTCCAGGCGCGACACCTCATTCTGGGCCAACTGCACATCCTGCCGCTCCTTCAACAACTGGCCGGCATTGCGTACTCCCCGCACCGATTTATTGGCCGTGGTGGAGCTCAGCGCCTTTCTTCCCAAAAAGGCTCCCAGAATAGCCGAACCAACAGAGATGGCCGTTTCCATGCCCTTGGCCCGCACATCGCTTTGCTCCTTATCGAGCCTGGCCTCAGCCCGTTGCAGTCGATCTTGCAGTTGTTGCTGCTTTTTACCATAGACCTGCTCCAGGGTGGTGATGGCAGCTTCTTTTTTGGCTGCCAACGCGCTGGCGATACGCTGCCTGAAGTCCTGCTCTGCCTCCTCTGGTGCAGATTCCAGCCCCAGCTCCTTTACCCGAAAAATACGCAGCAATTGGGTACGGTAAAGATGATCAGCCAGGCGTTTTTCCTCGTCGTTGAAATTTTTACGCACCTTCATATCTGCCGGAAGATCGGCAAAAAGTACTGACTCTGGTGCCTCGCTCTGCAACTGCTCAACTGTGATGGGAAAGGCCTGCGCCCTTTCCCAGCTTGCCCCTTCGCCGGCCTGGGGCAGGGCCACTTGCAGGCGGATTTCCGTAATTTGGTCAATTCCCCTGCGTTGGTCCACATTGCGCACCGCAGCCAGCCCCAAAAGAGAGGCGCTGTACTGCTGTTCTGCCGCTGGCATGGGCGAGGGCACATAGTATTGTATGATACTGCCGGCAAGAGGCGGCCTGACCGCGCTAAAGGAAAGTGTCCCATCCATGCTTGCTCCAACAGGAGTTGTTGCTGTTTGTTCGGCTGCGGCCGGCTGTGCCGCGCCAGGTGCCAAACGGGCCAGTTCGACCAGGGAGATGGGGCCCTTAAGATACGACATCACCCAGCGGGTGGTAAACAGGACTGGTTCGTTCCGGTGGGCCGAATATAAAAGAAACGAGCGCTCCTTAAGGCCGGCCAGCAGGTTGCGGATCCTGTTGGCATCAAATTTGGCGCTGCCACCGCCCATGCCGGCCACCACCCGACCTTGATCCTGCCTGGTTTGCAGACGACCAACAAACCAGGTGCCAATGTTTGCCAGGCCTTTGTAATCCAGGTCAACCGGATTTTGCGTGGACAACACCACCCCCAGGCCAAAGGCGCGCGCCTGCTTGAGCAAAAGCAGCATGGGTTTTTTGGAGGGTGGGTTGGCTGTTGGCGGAAAGTAGCCAAAGATTTCGTCCATATACAACATGGCGCGCAGGCCGGTACTGCCCTCCTGCCGCCGCATCCAGCCAAGCAAGCGGCCCAGCAGCAGGGTGACAAAAAACATGCGTTCCCCATCACTGAGGTGGGCAATGGAAAAAATACTGATGCGCGGTTTGCCGCTAGCGGTGTACAGAAAATTTTCAATCTGCAACGGCTCTCCCTGCATCCAGTTGTTGAAGGAGGGGCTCGCCACCAGTGTATTGAACTGCATGGCCAACTCCATACGCTTGTTGGGAGGATAAAAGGCATCCACCGGGAAAACACCAATTTGGGCAAAAGGCGGCTGCGCCACCGCCCCAATCAGGGAGGCAAAATTCAGGGATTCTCCCCTTTCCCAGGCATTGAGTAAAATGGTGGCCAGGAGCACATGCTCCCGGCTCTTGATCGGATCGGCCTCGATACCGAGCAGCCCCAGCAGGGAAGAAACCGAAACATTGACCAGTTCCGTAAGCATATCCTGATCGGCCAGCACATCCGCAGGTGGCGCCGCCAGGCTGTCGACAATGGATACCATGCGACCAGCGGAACTACCCGGACTGTACACGGCAAAATCGGCGCTCTCCCGCAGACGGCGGATACGGCTGCCATCCTGATCCCAACTGGTCAGACCCTGTTGCCAGCTGGTGGCAGTGTGCGCGGCCCATTCCTGTATCGTCATTTTTTTACGGGCCGCTGCTTCGGGATCAACCCAGGGCTCGAAATCCGTTGGAGCCAAATCTGGAAAAGTGAGCAAAAGATTACCCATATCGCCCTTGGGATCGATGACAATGGCCGGAATACCGTCGATGGCAGCCTCTTCCAAGAGCGCAATGCCCAGCCCGGTCTTACCACTACCTGTCATGCCGATGATGGCGGCATGGGTGGTCAGGTGCCGATTTTTCACCAACAGCGGAATGGCACTCTCCTTGCCGCTTGTGGGATCCAGCTCACGGCCAAGATAAAAAAGATCCAGCTGTTCGTAGGTCTCAGGTGCTGTCATGGTGTTTCCTCTCTGTCACTTGGGCACACAATTGGCTATACCTGCGCTGCACATTTTCCTTGTGTATCCGCAGGTTTCATTTTTTATTACTCTCACCAGGGGCAATCCAGCAAACGCCTCGCACCGCCCGATTCATGGAGTGTCTCAACAATGCAACCGCGCAACTACTCATGGCTTGTTTCCCTCTGTCTGGCCGCCCTTTTTGCCCTACCCCATGCGGCTGGCCGTTACCAGGCAAGCACCAGGCTGATTGTCTCCTTTGACATCGCTGTGGAAGAAAACCGCAACCGCCCGCCAGTGCTGCAGATCTATTATGACACAGGCAAGGGATTCCGGGAACAGGAGAGTATCCGGGCGGTTTTACCGGAAAGGGCTATCCCCAAAGCTATCCAGGCACATCTGCCAGCCTCCTCCATTCATGCCCTGCGCCTGGATTACCTCGACGGCCCCGGCAGGGTACGCATCTCTAATCTGGCCATATTAGAGCCATTTGGCGCACAGCTGGCAGCAAGTTTTTCTGCAGCGCAGTTTACAACATACCAGACAACATCCCTCCAGCAGCACGGTGAGAGCCTGCTTATGCAGAGCAGTCCACAGGCAGGCGATCCACACATCGCCTTGGCATTCCAACCAGCGCTGAGCACACCTAAGCAGGAGAGAATCTGGCCCAATGTGGTTTTTGGCTTCAAGATTTTTGCCCTTTTGGGCGTAGGCCTTGAAATACTTTTTCTGTTGATCGGGAAAAGCTGGATCAATGCCTGGATCAGGGCCAAAAAAGCCGATGGCAACAAATAATGCTTCAGTAGGCTGCAAACGTAGGATAACGCCAGCGTAGGTACAGCGCCAGGGGCAAACACAGGATTGTCAGCGCAAAACCCGTCCGCAGCAAGGGCGGAATATAACGGAGTTCAACGGTATACTGCCCAGGGCTGGAGAGAAGAATTCCGGAAAAACCAAAATCAAGCTGCAGTAGCTCTGCCCCTTGGTCATTGACCTGAACGCGCCAGCCACGGTCAAAAGGTGTGGGAAAAAAGAGGACCCCAGGCTGATCCAGGTCGACAGAACCCGCGAAATGCTGTTGATCCCAATGCGTAAGGGTAAAGGTGTCGTTTGCACCTCGTTCAGATGGGACAGCTTGCTCGTCATGTCCACCACTGCCATCATGACCATACTGGGGAATACCTGGCAACACCGCAGAACTGACCACCGTATGCTCTACAAGTGCCAGTTTTTCTGCAAGGGAAAGCTGCTGAAAAAACTGCGGGCCGATTTGCCGGCGAAAGACCTGGCCAAAGGGATGGACATGGTCGTTCTGGTAGATACGGAGGCCATCGACCACATGCACAAGAGAAAAGCCGTGCAGGCCATCACAGGACTGCGCATCTTTACAGAGAAAATACTTGACCAACAGAAGTGATTGCAGGCTTGCTTCCTTTTCCAGGCCATATCTGTAGGAATTCAGATTGGGTGAATTTGTTGAAAGCTTAAATTGATCATAAAAATCCTTCATACCAGTATTGATGAAACCCAAATATGACTCAGTACCAAAATAATTTTGCACAAGAGCATCGTTCAAATACACATCTCTGTAGTCTTTTTCTATCCTGAAAAAACCAGGATCTCTTTCCCGAATAAAGTCTACTGCCTTGCGCGTATCTTCACGAAAATATTTTTCCCCACGCTCATGGAAAAACGGATACAGTGCTCCAGGAGCCGTGCTCACTGTCATCCTTGCAAAAATTGCAGCTTCAATAACGACAACAACAAGCAACCCATATCTAACAACATGGATTCCTCTGTTCCAGATAGAGAGACAAACAACATATAGAGTGAAAAAAGAGAAAGACAAGCGAAAAACTTTTCTGTTTATTGGGTTGAAAAAATCAGGATACCATAACGATGCCAACAAAATTCCCAACAAGACCAACAAAAATAAAAATATGGAAAATCTGTTTAATCGCTGCAGATGTTCTTGCTCGCGCAATGAATCCATCACCAATAAAAATGGAAAAAGGATAAAAAATCCCAAATAAAAAGAAATATATTTCAAAGTACTACTGACAAACAGATTCAACGCCCTGGTAAAATAAGGAAAAAATACGACCATCCAAAAAACAACCGGGAAAATCCACAGCAATTTATATTTTTTATTTTTAACAAAGAAAACAGAAAGAAAGACCACAAAGGGAAAAAGACCTACATAGAACGTAGATGCTTCAAGATAATTCAAAGACCCTCGATACAAGAGCCAAGAGTTGAGCAGATCTGGAGATATGGTACGCAGAAGAACAGTTAAAAATGCGTTGAATTCTATGGGATGCAGAATTTTCTGAAAAAGAGACAAGAGGGAATCACCCTGTACAGCGCCATGCACTCTTGATGAAGAGAGTAAGATATACATATCTGGAAGATAAAAATATGCCCCCAGCAGCAAACCAAACAAAATAAGAAGCATTAAGCGAGTATATAGGCGAATAATTTGTCTATTCAATCCAAAATCATTTATGTACCGAAAGACAATGTAAAAAAATCCGAAAGTTGCCATTTGGTAAAGATGCAGTTCGTTCTTTAAAGAAACGAGTCCCACCAGGACGACCAGGGGAAACCAAAACCCATCTCTATACCATTTTTCAAAGAAAAATAAGAATAAGGCTACAAATATCGGATAATTCAAGTAATGGTACCAATGAGCATTCAATACCATATAGCCGCTAAAGGAATATAAAATCGAACCAACAAAGGAAACGAGTGGAGATAAACCGATTTTTTTAAGAAATGCTTGAAATATAAGAGATGCAGCAAGGAATTGTAAAAAAAATACTGTCGGAATTGCCTCTGTATAACTTTTCCCCTGAAAAAATAAATAAATAACGTCAAAGGGGCTTATATTTATCATCTCATGATAAATATTTTTCCCAAAGCCAAACTGGAAAGACCAAAAAGGAAAAACAAAATTTTTTACATTGTTTATACGGAAATATTCTATTGGATAGCACTGTACCAGTGTATCCCAGGCTGTTTGTTCAAACAAAAACAGCTTGCCAAACAAAAAATATTCCTGAAAAATAAAACACCAAAACAGTAAAACAGTACAGGCAAGAACATACTGATCATAGGCACAAAAAAATGAATGAATTGTTCGACCAAGGCTTTCCAACCGTTCAGCCATTGTGCTTTTCATCTGCGCCATCCTGGTTCCAGCATCCTATACGTTCATCATGACAAGGCATTTCAACTGGTTTTCTGAACGAAAATCCGCTCCCTGTTTCCGAATATCACAAATCATTTATTTCCTGTAAAGTAGTATGTTGTGTGGGTTTTCATGGCGAGAGCCAGCCGCAGTACTACATGTTTCTCCAGACTGGGCTGCATTTTCCATCACGTGTCTTTGGCAATCCACCCTCAACAGCCCGTCCCTATGTGTCAGCCTAGTTGTCGCCTGAATATTTCAGAGGACAATCATGGCCCG
>JABMJC010000087.1 GCA_013201405.1 Desulfobulbaceae bacterium | reverse complement strand
GTTAATTGTTAAAGAGCTGATTACTTAAACACGACAACTATGTTGACAGATACCGGACCTGCGGCGCTTTCAGCTTGTGGCCACGATGGCCGCGATCTACAAAAATCCGCTTGATCGTCTGCCCGGTGAACCGTTCTACTTGCGCGGTCGCCCTAGCCAGATGACCAGTGTGTGGCCGTCGTAGAGATTACCGGGCTCGGCCCGCATGCCCACTATAAAATTGTTACGGTTGATCACCGCTAGCATCTGTAATGCTCACCTTGACCCCAGACTCGAACTTCTTGTGCACCCTGCCTTTACCGATACATTCCACCTCGGGCGCGTGCAGGCTGTAGAGTTTGTTTTTGTCCTGCCTGACTCAAACTAAACTGTTTCTGAAAACCCAGAGCGGTTCAAAGTGAAACTAGAACTTTCCAGGGCTAAAAAGGCAGGATAAAAGACAGGCCTGTCGCGATCAGCATACACACTGGAATGGTGAGCACCCAAGCTGTCAGGATGTTTTTGATAATGCTCAAGTTGAGGGCATGATGGCCTCGGGTGGAGCCTACACCCATGATGGCAGTGGAAATAATGTGGGTGGTGCTCACAGGGATGCCGAAATGTGAGGCAGTGAGAATTACGGTTGCGGCTGAAGTCTCGGCAGCAAAACCATGCACTGGTTTAAGCTTGATCATCTTGTTGCCCATGGTGCGGATAATCCGCCAACCACCGGCCATTGTGCCCAACCCCATGGTAATGGCACAACTAACAATAACCCAGGCCGGCACTTCAAAGGTAGGAAGCGCACCATAGCTGAACAGAGCCAGGGTGATGATACCCATGGTTTTTTGGGCATCGTTACTGCCATGGCTGAGTGCCATAATACCAGAGGAGACCAACTGCAGCTTACGGAAATAGACATTGGCCACATGGGGGCGTGAACGTACACACAACCACAACAGGGCAACCATAAAGACAAAACCAATGCTAAAACCAAGAACAGGTGAAGTCACCATGGGCAGCAGCACTTTTTTCGTGACACCATCAATCAAAACCACCTGAATGCCTGCCTCGGCAATAGCGGCACCCATCAATCCACCAATCAGGGCGTGGGAGGAACTTGAGGGAATGCCCAGATACCAAGTGATCAGGTTCCAGATTATTGCCGTCAGCAGGGCGCAAAGAATTACCCCTTGGGTAACAATGTCTGTAACCACTATGCCCTGGCCAATGGTGCTTGCAACATGGGTCCCAAGAAAAGCCCCCACCATGTTGAGGACTCCGGCATAAATGACCGCTGTACGCGCGCTGAGTACCTTGGTGGATACCACCGTGGCAATGGCGTTGGCAGAGTCATGGAATCCATTGATGTATTCAAACACCAGCGCAGTGGAGATAACCACAAAAAGAAGAGCCATGAATCCCCTCGTGTTTATCGGAGACGGTTTAGTTTGAGTTAGGCAAGGTGGCCTGACTCTTTTTTAAGCGGATAATACGTCATCTCTTTTCCCAAGCCTGGGATGTTACCAATCAGTCCCAGCAGCCGGCAACCATTGAACCAGTCCAGCCACTCTAAAGTCGGTCGCCTATCCAACCCCTGTCCGGCCCGGCCAGAGGCCACGGTGGCGGACAACCTCGGCTTTATACAACCCGACGATCGACTTGATCCCATACTGGGCGCGGTGGTCATCAATAAAGCGCACCATTACTTGTGTTTGCGGTCGAACTCTTCCTGGGCAATATTTTCCCGCCCCAGTTATTGTAACCATTATCGTTCAATTGGAATTCTGAACCGCTCTGCTTGAGGGCTCTCAGATTCTTTACACTAGCGTCGCAGCGTCTCCGGAGTACAACCGACTTTATTGGCAATGGAGCAAATGGCAGCCTAGGCGGATGCGTATATGCGTATACACTTTACTGCTGCTCCAGCACTAAGCGAACCGCCCGCTTCCGAACTTCAGGATTGTATCTCTTCTTGGTGTTCACGACTCTATTTTCTCAAACTTTGGAGTCTCCAACAATACCGGGGAGAATCAGCCAAGGCCGTGCAGAATCCTGTGCAACTGACTGATGTGCACCAGCATGTTTTCTGTTCCGGCTAGTGTCAGCTGTGTTTTAGGGAAATATTGACAATCACATCTGATATTGCCGAACAAATGTCCAAGGCATTTTCTATGCCCTTATAGATGTCACGCAACTGCAACACATACAAGGCGTCGTATTGCCCTGAAAAAAGCCCTTCCATAGCTGCATACAAAATTTCATCGCCGGTATTTTCGATGTCCTTTATTCTAGAACTGCTGCGTGCCACTTCTTTGACCGGCGCCCCCGCACGCAGGGTAGCAACCAACTTGCGTAATTCTTCGGCCGATGTGGTGATGAGGTCAGACTGCTGTTTGATGATGTCGTTATAGTCGTCAATCTTGTAAATACGCAGATTAACGCAAGCCTTGAGGATAACTTTGGTGGTCTGGTAGAGCTTGGATGCAATCAGCTGAATGTCTTCTGGGTCAATCGGGGTGATAAAAGAATTGTTCACCAGGTTGAGACAATTTTCAAGGGCTTCTGAGGCTCGGCGTTTATAGGCCTTGGTATGCACCAGGCACTCTTCGCGTTGATTCGGGTCGGAGTGCACGATTTGATAAAAAAGATAGGCCGACAACTGACAAACTTCTGCCCCTTCTTCAAAATAATCGTAAAATCTATTTTCTGCTGGCGGCAAAATTTTAGCAAGAAAACCCAAACGCATATCACTCCTCCAATCTATCCGTGCTTACCGTGGCGGGTATGCAAGCCGTCTTTCTACTACCTAACTTACTCTAAGATACAAATTCTTAACAATTTACAAGTAATTTTTCTATACTTTACTGCAGCCTGACAACTAGCATGTAATTACCCCCTCAAACATATTTTTACAGCCAGACCAGCAACACGTTTCAGAATACACTTTCATTTAAACCATTTCCTAACACAATATAAAAAAACGTCTAACTCTGTGCCGCTAAACTGTCGTCAGCTTTTTACCATTAACCACTCGTCACTGAATCTCTGGAGGTCAATATGAAATTTTCTTCTCTTTTACAAGCAGGCGTGCTTTGCTTCGCCCTGGCTGGCTTGAGCGTGCCGGCCATGGCTGAAACCACCCGTTTGACAGGCTCTGGCGCAAGTTTTCCCGCCCCACTCTACACCACCTGGTTCAAGGATTTTGGCCGGGTTAACAAGAATATTCAGATCAACTACCAATCCAAGGGCTCTGGAGCCGGGGTGCGTGACTTTCAAAACGGCACCGTGGATTTTGCTGCCAGTGACTCTGGCATGAGTGAAGAACAGATTGCCTCTGTCAAGCAGGGCGTACAGATGCTGCCTATGACCGCCGGTGAAATTGTGCTGGCCTACAATCTGAAGGACGTAAAAGAACTGAACCTGCCGCGTGAAGTGTATATTGATATTTTCATGGGCAAGATCAAAAACTGGAACGACCCGAAAATTGCCGCCGCCAACACTGGCACCACCATGCCTGATCAGGAAATCACCGTAGTGACCCGTGCGGATAGCTCGGGCACCAACTTCGTCTTTACCCAACACCTGAGCGCCATTTCTCCTGAGTTCAAGGAAAAAGTAGGTTTTGGTAACTCGGTGAACTGGCCCAGTGAAGCCAAGATGGTCAAGTCGCCCAAGAACGATGGCGTAACCGCCACCATTACCCAAACCCCAGGTGCCATTGGCTATATTGAGTACGGCTTTGCCCATATGTCCAAGCTGCCCATGGCTGTGCTTGAAAACAAGGCCGGCAAGTATGTTGCCCCTGGCGGTGAAGGCGGTCCGGCTGCCCTGGCTGGCGCAGAATTTCCCGAAAACATGCTCCTGTGGGTATCTGATCCTGAGGCTGAAAACGCCTACCCCATTGTGACCTATACCTGGATGATTTTCTCCAAAAAATACAACAATCCCAAAAAGGCCGAGGCGCTGCAGAAGATGATCGCCTATGGTCTGGGCGAAGGACAGAAAATCGCCACCAAGGCTGGCTATATCGAACTGCCTGCAGCGGTTGTTGAGAAAGTGAAGACAGCAGCACGAAATATCCAGTAAGCAGCATCAATACAAGTAAGATCATTTCCACCCGCGCCTCGCCTGAGGTGCGGGTTTCTGCTGTTTTTATCCACCCATCCTTATCTTGCGTATGGACTTGATTTATGGCTGAGTACAATTCCTTGCAGCGGTCGCAATCTATTTCCAAGCCTCCCACCGCTGGCGACATGCTTGCCAACAGGGCCTTTCGCGTACTGACCCTCGTGTTTACCTGGAGCATCGTGCTCTTATTGGCGTATATCCTTTACAAAATCGGTGGCAGAGCCATTCCTGCCGTCAAGGAATACGGGCTCGGCATGCTTGTTGGCACCACCTGGGATGTCAATGCCAGAACCTTCGGCATCCTGCCGGAAATATGGGGAACCCTGTACAGCTCTTTGTTGGCCTTGATTTTGGGAGGTTTTTTTGGGGTGAGCATTGCCATCTTCCTCACCCAGAATTTTCTGCCCCGGATACTGGAAACCATTTTGCGCAGCATCATCGAACTCTTGGCAGCCATTCCCAGCGTTGTCTACGGCTTGTGGGGTATCTTCGTGCTTATCCCGATCATCAGGCCAGTTGCCGACTTCTTCAACACCCATTTCAGCTGGATACCTTTTTTCTCCACCAGCTTGAGTGGGCCAGGTATGTTTCCGGCCGCCCTGGTGCTCTCTATCATGATTCTGCCCACTGTGGCCGCCATCTCCCAAGATGCCTTCAGAGCCATTCCCCACAAGATTACTGAAGCGGCCTACGGCATGGGCACCACCCGCTGGGAAGCCATCCTCAGAGTGATGCTGCCCACTGCAGCTGGCGGCATTTTTGGTGCCCTGGTACTCGGGTTGGGTCGCGCTCTGGGTGAAACCATGGCCTTGGCCATGCTGGTGGGTAACTCCAACCAGATCAGTTTATCTGTCTTTGCCCCGGCCAACACCTTGGCCGCGCTTCTGGCCTTGAACTTTCCTGAAGCAGGCGACACGGAAATTTCCGTTCTCATGTTTGCAGCCTGCGTGCTTCTGCTCATCACCCTGCTGGTGAACATGCTGGGTGCGCTCATTATCAATAAAACGGGCATCAAGAGGTAATGAGCCATGAGTGAGCAGGCATCCCAAAAAAATGAGTTCCACCTTCCAAATTTGGAGCGGCAACCCTTTGAGCCGCGTGCCCTGCAGTCCATCATTTTAAGCACGCTAACCTTCTGCATGGCGATCATCGCCTGCATCCCGCTCTTCTCTGTGTTGATCATGCTGCTTTACCGCGGCGGCAAGCGTATCACCTTCGAGGTTTTTTACGCTCTGCCATCCACGGCCTTTGATGTGGGCGGCGGTTTTGGCAATGCTATTGTCGGCACCCTATTCATGGTGGGCATCGCCTCGCTGATCAGTGTGCCCTTTGGCATTTTAGCCGCCATTTATCTGGCCGAACTCGCCCCAGAGAGCAAAATTGCCACAGTAGCCAGCTTCTGCGCCAAGGTGCTCAGCGGTTTGCCCTCCATTTTGGCCGGTGTGTTCGCCTATGCGGCGGTTGTCCTGCTCATGGGCAGCTACTCGGCCTGGGCCGGTGGTATTGCCCTGGCTATCCTTATGGTACCCACGGTCATGCTCACGGCTGAAGAGGCCATAAAGATGGTACCACAACCAATGAAGGAGGCAGCGGCCGGCATGGGCTGCACCCCGGCGCAGGCCATGCTGAAGATTATTCTGCCCGTGGCTGTGCCTGGCATTATCACCGGCGTAGTTTTAGCAGTAGCCCGCGCTGCCGGCGAAACAGCGCCTCTCTTATTTACCGCGCTGTTCTCCGATTACTGGCTGCGGCCCAACGAGCCAACCGCGTCTTTGGCAGTGCTTATCTACAACTATTCGGGCATGCCCTTCCCCAACCAAATCGAGTTGGCCTGGGCCGCCTCGCTGGTGCTGGTTCTTTTGGTCTTTATCCTCAACCTCATCAGTCGCGCCATTGGGCGGCGGAAAACTGTGTAATCAACCCACGCTCAGGAGCAAGGACAGTCATGGAAGCAACTGCAACGGAAACAACCGCAGAAACAAGCATAGAGGCAGTGGCACAGGCCACGGCCACCGGCACTGCTGATCTGGACCCAGAGGCCATTACCCTGGACTGTCAGGCAGAAAAAATTTTCTATGGTGATTTTCTGGCCGTACGGGACAGCCATGTTCCCATCGCCCGTAACCAGATCACCGGCTTCATCGGCCCTTCAGGCTGCGGAAAAAGCACGGTACTCAAAAGTATCAACCGCATGAACGACCTCATCCCTGGGTTTCGTTTCATGGGTAAAGTGTATTTCCACGGCATGGACATCTACGACAAAAAGGTGGACCCGGTTGCTGTGCGGCGCAATATCGGCATGGTCTTTCAGCAACCCAACCCCTTTTCCATGTCTATCTATGAAAACGTAGCCTTTGGTCTGCGCCTCAACCGCTTCAAGGGTAATATGGATGAGAAGGTGGAAAAGGCGCTTAGGGGGGCTGCCCTGTGGGACGAGGTCAAGGACAAACTGAAAAATAACGGCCTCTCACTCTCCGGCGGCCAGCAGCAGCGGCTGTGTATTGCCCGGGCCATTGCCACCGAGCCCCGGGTCTTACTCATGGATGAACCTTGTTCAGCCCTGGATCCCATTGCCACCCGGCAGATAGAAGAGCTGATGGTCCAGTTGAAGGAGCGCTTCACCGTAGCCATTGTCACCCACAACATGCAACAGGCCATGCGGGTGGCTGACCAGACCGCTTTTTTTGCCGTGGATATCTCCAGGGGTGGACGCACCGGTTACCTGGTGGAAATGGGAGCAACCAAGGAACTTTTTGCAAACCCGCAAGAACAGCTAACCAAGGACTATCTGCACGGAGAATTCTCCTAATTGGGCTGTTCGGTAGCAGCAAAACCAGCTCACTCACTTTTTTGCTATGGAGTTGCTTTCCATGAAACGCAGAATCCGCACCTTGTGCCTGTACATCCTTGTATTCTCCATGTTGTACTGCACCTCTCTCTGGGCCGCTCCCCAACAGACGAAGCAGGCAGATCTCAGTGGTGCCGGCGCCACCTTCCCCGCACCCCTTTACCAACACTGGATCAAACAGTTCGCTGAATCCTCCCCAGGCTTTACCATCTCGTATGATGAAGTGGGCAGTGGCGAAGGCATCAAGCGTTTTCTGGCTGGCAAGGTGGACTTTGGCGCCAGCGACACGGCCATGAGCGATACCGAGGCCCAGGGGGCCAAGCATGGAGTGCAGTTTGTCCCCGCAACCGCCGGCACAGTGGTTTTAGCCTATAATCTGCCGGGCGTGGACCAACCCCTGCGTCTTAGCCGGGAGGTATATGTAGACATATTCCTCGGGGTCATCAAGATGTGGAATGATCCACGCATTGTCGCCCTCAACCCGGAGAGCAAGCTGCCCAGCCTGAACATCACCACCGTCACCCGGGCAGATTCCTCTGGCACGACCTGGGCCTTCAGCAACCATCTCAAGGCCATCAGTCCACGCTGGCATGATGCCGGCTTTACTGCGGCCAAAAAAATGAACTGGCCGGGCAATGCCATGGCAGTCAACTACAATGAAGGGGTGGCCAATCGTATCCGACACTCATGGGGAGCGATTGGTTATGTCGAGTATGGTGTGGCCAAACGGACGGGCCTTGCCATGGCGGAACTGGAAAACAAGGCCGGCCACTTTGTGGTGCCATCGGTGACAAGTGGCATGGCTGCCCTGGCAAACAATGCCGGAGAGCTGCCTGATAATTTGCGCATGTTCTTCCCAGATCCCATTGGTCAGGACTCTTATCCCATCATCACCTACACTTGGCTGCTCCTGCCCAAGACCAATCTCTCACCGCAACAAGGGGAACGGATAAAAAAATTTGTTGACTGGTGCCTGCGTGATGGTCAAAAATACGCTGAGCAGTTCGACTACATACCATTGCCGGAAGCGGTCAGCATAAAGGCCAGGCAGGCTGTACAACAGGTCCGCTGAAAGCACAGCCCAAACCTTGGTGTCGATGCCCTCTGGTTTGTATTGTATTGTGCACCAATGCGGAGGCCATGCCCAGTAAACATATAATCGATCTGGATCAGGTTGAGCACTACCTTCTTTCTGTGCAACGCAACTTTGAGGCCATCAACGAGGCCCTGGATATGCACCGGGAGCCCATGCGTGATGAAATCCTCAACAACATGCTGGCGGGCTACGAGTATGTGAACTACCTGCTGAAAAAGGACGTTAAACTGCTTCGTCCGGAGGGCCTGCACCACTTCCTTGAGTTGAACAACATCGTATTGTGTGGTTCTGATGTAAAAAAACGAAAAGACTTTAAAGAACATATTGTCAGCAATACAGACCGCTTTTACGAGCAGAGCGAGTTTTCCATCCGCCACTTGCGTTCCTGGGCAGAAAAGCACCGAAAAGACACGCCCTGGAAAAAAGCTGCCGGTGCCTACATTCTGCAGGTGAGTTGGCCGCAGCTCTTCCATGAAGGTAACCACCGCACAGGTGCCCTGATGATGAGCACCATCTTAGTGCAACATAATTGCCCGCCCTTTGTGCTGAGTGTGGATAATGCCAAAGCCTACTTCAACCCCTCCAGTTTGGCGAAAAGCACCAATAAAAACGAAATGTTGGGCAAGTTTTACAAGTTGCCGAAAATAAAGAAAAACTTCGCAAAATTTCTGGAAAAACAAGCCATACCTTCCTACCTGCGCCGGCGCTGAACACGCAGCATCTCCCATCAAAAACACAATCTTACCGCGCCCATTTCCTGCATCTACTGCATTAACCCGATGCGAGCACTTCCCCTATCACCACGCTCTTTCTCCCCCCTCCAAACAAAAAACAAAGAGCAAGCAGAGTAACTGGGTACCATAAAAAATACGCTACATACTTGCCAATGGTTCAAGAAATACTGTACGATCACCACAAGAATAAACCGGTAGGTTCGCGCTTGCCCATGGCCGACACCTGATGCAAAGTACAGCAACCTCTGCATATGGGTCAAATACTAGAAAAACGCCAAAAACAACTTATGATAAAATAGAACACTTCCCTACTCTCCATCAGTGGAGACAGGCTCATTATTCCTACACACCGTGTAATCTAGATGGAAACTTTCTTTGCCCCGGCGCATCGATCCAGCCCCCAGGAAATAGACGAAAAAGTTCGCCTTGTCAGCGACGACACCATAGTTACAGGAATTTTACACTCTGCAAGTGGACTCCTGGCAATCTTGGATGAAAATCGACAAGTCGTCGCTTTCAACGACCTATTCCTTCGTGACTTGGGAGTTGAAAACGCCTCTGAAGTACTTGGTCTGCGGCCGGGAGAGGTTTTGGGATGTGTTTACGCAGAACATGGGCCTAGCGGCTGCGGTACATCCAAATTTTGCCCCTCCTGTGGTGCTATTCTGGCAATTCTTGCAAGCTTGCAAGATAATAAACCTGCCGAAAAAATTTGCACCCTGGCAGCAAAACGGGGGGATATTTATCTGGACATTGTACTTTTAGTAAAAACCCAACCCATAGTTGTCTCAGGGAAAAGATTTTTGCTTATCTTTTTACAAGACATAACTATTGATCATCAGCGGGCAGCTATAGAAAAAATCTTCTTTCATGATCTAAACAATATGCTCACTGTTATTTCAGTATCAAGCGAGCTGCTCAAGAAGACACAACCATCCAAACTTACAAGTGATATCAATACAATTTCTCATCGAATACAGCAGGAAATAGACCTGCATAAATCACTCATGCTCAGTGATTCTATTCTATACAAAAAGAGATTGGAGGGAATAAATTTATCTGTAATCAGAAAAGAACTTTTGATCTTCTGTCAAAACCACCCGAAAAAGGGAAATAAAACCATACAGATTGATCCATTTCCCGATATTTCAATACGAACTGACCATACTATCTTGCTGAGAATACTCGTAAATATGGCCATAAATGCCATTGAAGCCAGCGATGAAGATGGGCTGATCAAGATATGGGCTGAGGAACAGCCAGACACACTCACAATAAAAGTCTGGAATGCTCAATATATTCCTGAAAAATTTGCACTCCGCATATTCCAACGAAACTTCAGCACCAAAGAGCAGGCTGGCAGAGGGATAGGCACCTACTCCATGAAGCTCTTCGGTGAGCAATTCCTCCAAGGAACGGTCTCCTTTACCACCAGTCAAGATGAGGGAACGACCTTCAGCCTGGTTCATCCTCGCATGTTGCCATAAAAACAGTGCAACAGGTGGCCTGGTATCACCAGGGGAAACCAAAAAACCCAGAGCTGATGCTGAAGCAGTCATTCAAGTCTTTGAAAGCTTGATCCTGGCCATTATTTCCGGAATTTGTTCCATGCCCCAGCAGGCCTTCCAGATAAGCGTGGGTTATCTAGTCCACCCTGAACAACTCTCAACCATTTAAGATGTCTGGATAAAAACACCAAAATATAGCATTATGAATTGCAGGATATTGTACTGTACCCCTTCAATTCCTGGTGATTTTTTATGCCGCCAAAAAAGTCGATTGCTCCGTCTTAGTTGGATATCTTCCGTAACCGTCTGGAAAACGAAAACATTCTCAACCGGAACCATGAACTGAACCGGCTGGCAGCCCTGATCGACTGGCCACTGCTTGAGCAGGAGTTCGGCGCACT
>JABMJC010000086.1 GCA_013201405.1 Desulfobulbaceae bacterium | reverse complement strand
CCACCTTCATGGCAGTGACCAAAAGAATGCGGCCAGAGGTGGCTCGGCGTTTTCTTGCTCCCTACGATTCCTGGGCAAATCGCATTGCCCTGCTCCGTTTTGTGCAGGACATCCCCATGGATGCACAGCATCCCTCCTGGGAGACCTTGTGCAGCCTTGCAGCTGCTCTGCCGCAGTTTACCAACACGCCCATGCTCCTCTGCTGGGGTGGGGCAGATTTTTGCTTTGATCGGCATTTCTACGCTGAATGGCAACGCCGCTTTCCCCTGGCTGAGGCGCATTTTTTTACCCAGGCCGGGCACTATCTCTTTGAAGACGCCCTGGATGAAATCGCCCCGGTAATCGAAGATTTTCTTGCGCGGAACATGCCATCACCATGAAGGAACACAACTGCAATATTGCCCAGGTGCTGACCGAGGCTGCCCTGGCTCAACCCGAGGCCATTGCCCTGGTGAGCAGGGAGAACGGACAGTGGCAACACTACAGCTTCCACACCCTGGCCGCACGGAGCCTACAACTGGCCGGCGCCCTGCACGCCGGGGGTCTGCGCCGTGGTGAGCGGGTGATGCTCATGGTGCGACCCTCGCTTGATTTTGTCGCCCTTACCTTTGCCCTGCTCCATATGGGCGCAGTGCTTATCCTTATCGATCCCGGCATGGGCTACCGCAACCTGAAGCGCTGTATCCGTGCGGTAGAACCCGAGGCGCTCATTGGTGTTGGCCGCGCCATCATCTTCAGTCGCCTTTTCCCCACTGTTTTTGCCACCCTGAAAAAACGTATTCATGTTGGTGGCTGGCTGCCGGGCAGTGTTGCGCTTGACCGTTTGCCCCAGGCTGCTCCACCGCCCGCCTTTACCGCCGGCCAGGACGATTTGGCAGCGGTTATTTTCACCACCGGCTCCACTGGGCCGCCCAAAGGGGTACACTACACCCATGGCATCTTCCACGCCCAGCTGCGCCTGATTCGTGACTACTATGGCATTGGCCCCGGCCATACCGACCAGCCCGGTTTTACTCTTTTTGGCCTTTTTTCCACGGCCCTGGGAGCCAAAGCCGTGTTGCCGGATATGGATCCAACCCGGCCGGCCCAGGTGAATCCGCACAAATTCGTGGCCAGCATTATGGCCGAACAGGTAAGCTACTCCTTTGGTTCTCCTGCCATTTGGCAGGTGGTGAGCCGGCACTGTCTGCGTCTTCAGCAGCAATTGCCACTGGACACAGTGCTCATGGCCGGGGCACCGGTATCCGGCGAACTCCTGGCAGATATGCAGGCGATTCTGCCATCTACAGCCCGTATTTTCACCCCCTATGGGGCCACCGAGAGTCTGCCCGTGGCCTCCATCGAGGCGCGGGAAGTGGTGGGTGTAGACGGTACGTGGGAGCAAACCCGGCAGGGCAGAGGCTATTGCGTAGGCCGACCGCTGCCTGGCATGGATGTGCGGATTATTGCCGTACAGGAAGGAGAACTTGCCCACTGGAGCCAGGTGGAGGAACTGCCCAGTGGCAGTATTGGCGAGATCGTGGTGCGTGGGCCAGTGGTCACCCCTGGCTATGATCATAATGAATCAGAAACCAGACGGGCAAAAATTGCCAGTGCAGAGGGGCTGTGGCACCGCATGGGGGATATGGGCTATCTGGACGAAAAAGGCAGGCTCTGGTTCTGCGGCCGCAAGGGGCACCGGGTATTGACCACGGCCGGGCCAATGTATTCGGTATGCTGTGAGGCCATCTTCAACGAGCATCCGCTGGTGCGTCGTTCTGCCCTGGTGGGTATTGGTCTGGCACCTGCCCAAACACCGGTGCTGGTGGTGGAGCTTGTCCGTCAAGGCAAAACACACAAATTACCCGCTGCCTTGCAGGCAGAACTCCTGCAACTGGCCCAGGCAAGCGAGTTGACCAAAAACATCCGCCACTTTTTGGTGCATCCCTCTTTTCCTGTGGATATCCGCCATAACGCGAAGATATTCCGCGAGCAGCTGGCCCTGTGGGCTGGCCGCCAAATGCCGACCGCTTAAGCCAATCCCTGGTATAACAAAGAGGAACTGCGCAGTCATGAACAACACCTTCAGCAATTTGGCCAGCCAAAAAATCCTGGTGACCGGCGGGGGTGGTTTTATTGGTAAAGCCCTGGTGCTGGCGCTGCACGCATTGGGCGCTGATGTAGAGGCCCTGGGCCGCAACCACTACCCAGAACTGGCAAAACTGGGCATTCCCTGCCACCGGGGCGATATCCGCAATCTAACCACACTACGCCGGGCAATGGCTGGTAAAAGCTGCGTGTTTCATGTGGCGGCCAAGGCGGGCATTTGGGGAGAACGCGCAGAGTATATGGCCATCAACCATCAGGGCAGCAAGCAGGTACTAGCCGCCTGCCAAGGCGAGCAGGTACCAGTGCTGGTCTACACCTCCACACCTTCGGTGGTTTTTGATCGCCACGATCTTCGCGGGATAGATGAGAGCCATCCCTATGCCACCCGCCCGCTCTGTGCCTATGCAGCCAGTAAAATTCTGGCCGAAGAGGCGGTGCTGGCGGCCAATAGCCCCCGCTTAAAAACCGTGGCCATCCGGCCACACCTGGTGTGGGGTCCGGGCGACACCAATCTCATTCCTCGGCTGGTGGCACGCGGCCGAGCCGGGCAACTGGCCATGGTGGGTGAGGGAACGAACATGGTGGACATCACCTACATCGACAATGCAGTGCACGCACATCTTCTGGCCGCAGAAAACCTGCTCACCAGCGCCAGCGCAGCGGGCGCGGCCTTTTTCATTGGCCAGGAGGCGCCGGTTAATCTATGGTCGTGGATCAATGCACTCTTTGCCCGTCTAGACATCAAAGCTGTTACCCGTCGGGTGCCGCTGCCCATGGCCTATGGTACTGGTGCCATCCTGGAGTTGAGCCACAGTCTACTGCGGTCTGGGCAAGAGCCACGTATGACCAGGTTTTTAGCCCTGCAGCTGGCCAAATCACACTGGTTCTCCCACGCCAAGGCCAAGCGCCTGCTAAACTATCGCCCCTTGGTCAATACTATAGAAGGTATGGACAGACTGGTCGCCTGGCTGCACGAGACAGCGCATTGAACAACACAAACATTGCTGTCTTTTTAAAACCTGGCTGGTAAATCCATTGCATTTCTGCGCTTGAGCGGTAATAAAGAATTATTTACCGTATCATTTGCGTAAGGACATGGATAAAGACCTGTTTGCCAAGGCTCGGGCAAGCCTGGGAAAAACTCAAAAAGAATTGGCGCAACTTTTGGGCGTCTCTCTCAAAGCGGTGCAAAGCTATGAACAGGGCTGGCGGACTGTGCCCCTGCACATTGAACGACAGTTGTTTTTTCTGCTTATCAATCAGCGCTCCAAGGATTTAAAAAAACGTCACTGTTGTTGGCAGTTCAAAAAATGCAACGTCAAACACCAATGCCCAGCCTGGGAATTTCAATCAGGCCATCTGTGCTGGTTTCTAAGTGGCACACTCTGCAACTGTTCCTCCGGTAAAACAGGAAAAGAAAAAATGGATAACTGCCGGCAATGCCCGGTTTTAACTTCTCTGTTGTAACCCGCTTACCCCCACGCTCCTTCTGCTTCGCTTTTCCATTCATGCCAAAAACAACGCTTGCCATAGCCTTGAGCGGTGGTGTGGATTCCGCTGTTGCCGCCTCTTTGCTCCTTGAGGCAGGCTATGTACTCAAAGCCTTTTTCATGGAACTTCCCCTGCCAAGCGCAGCAGAAAAGGCCGCACAGGCCGAAACAATAGCCAAGGCGCTGGCCATCTCATTTACGCGTATTGATCTTCGCCAGGAGTTCAGCACACAGATTATCGCGTACTTCACCCGCAGCTATCGCCTGGGCCTCACCCCCAACCCCTGCATGCTCTGCAATCAGCAGATTAAATTTGGCCTTTTGGCCCAGGCCATGCAGCAAAGTGGTGTAGACAGGGTGGCCACTGGCCACTATGTTCGCCTTATCCAGACTAGCAACGGGCCCATGCTGGCACGCGGGGCAGATTCCAACAAAGATCAATCCTACTTTTTGGCTCGGCTCAGCCAGGCACAGCTGGGCAAAAGCATCTTCCCCTTGGGAACCTGGCGAAAAAGCGAGGTGCGCCAACGCGCGCAAGAGCTTGGCCTGCCCCTGCCACCGCATGAAAGCCAGGATGTCTGCTTTCTGGATCAGGGTTTGGTCTCCTTTTTAGCTGCGCAAGGTTTTACCGACTCAACAGGCGATATTATCAGCACAGCTGGCAAACGGCTGGGCGTTCACCACGGTATTTGGCGTTACACTATTGGCCAGCGCCGCGGTCTGGGCCTGCCAGACAGCAGCCCCTGGTATGTGGTGGCCATCGACGCCAAGGCCAACCAGCTCATTGTTGGCAAGGAGAACGAGTTGTTCCAACAGAGCTGCCCCGTACACCACCTCCACTGGGTAGCAGGCCCGCCGCCGCTGCCCTGGCAGGGCACCATCCAACTGCGCTCCCAGCACCGAGGTGCAGAGGGCGAATTGCGGATGAATGATCCGCATACGGCTATGCTCCATTTTTCCAGCCCACAACGGGCCATTACCCCGGGCCAGTTTGCCGTTTTCTACCAAGACGACCAAGTACTGGGTAGCGCGGTGATCGGCCAACTCCCTGCACCCATGCCGGAATAGCGCCATGCAGAAGACCGCAAAAAACATCATGCCCCGCGTGGCCATTGCCACTTTGGGTTGCAAGGTCAATCAGTTCGAATCTGCTGCCCTCGGCACGGCCTTTACCGCAGCCGGCTGCACACTAGTGCCCTTGCATGCTGGAGCAGATATCGTTCTCATCAACAGCTGCGCGGTCACGGGCCGGGCTGGTCAGCAGTCGCGCCAGCTCATCCGGCGCGCCCTGCAGCTAAACCAGGCGGCCAGGGTGTTGGTCACCGGCTGCTATGCCCAGGCCGAGGCCGAGGCAGTGCGCGCGCTTGATCCGCGCATTGTCCTGGTTGGCAATGCCCATAAGGAGCACATTGTGCAGGTGGCCCTGACTGCAAAAAGCAGCCAGCTGCCATTGCTGCATAGCCCCATGGAGGAAAAAAAGGATATTTTTGACCTGCCGGTGCGCCATTTTTCCGGCCGTACCCGCGCCTATCTCCGTATTCAGGATGGCTGCAACAACTTCTGCTCCTACTGCATCGTGCCCCATACCCGTGGCCGCAGCCGCAGTTTGCCCAAAGATCAAGTCTTTGCCCAGGCCGAGATCTTCGCAGATGCAGGGTATACAGAACTGGTGATCACTGGCATCAATACCGGCAAGTACGGACAAGATCTGCCCAAAAAAGAAAACATCGCCAGCCTGCTTGGCCAGCTGTGTGCCCATTTTCCTCAGCTTCGTTTCCGCCTTAGCTCAATCGAGCCCACGGAAATCAGTGAAGAGTTCCTTCACCTGGCCCCACAAAACGCCAACCTGATGCCCCACTTCCACATTCCCCTGCAAAGTGGCGACAATCGCATCCTCAAGCGCATGCGGCGCAGGTACAGTGCCGAGGATTTTGCCGCGGTGATCCTGCGTCTGCATCAAAAACTTCCCCAGGCAGCCATTGGTTGTGATGTACTCTGCGCCTTCCCCGGTGAAGGCGAAGAAGAGGCAGCCAACACCCACAACCTGCTGGCCAGCTTACCCATAAGCTATCTCCATGTTTTTCCTTATTCAAAGCGACCGGGCACGCCCGCGGCCAGCATGAAAGGCCAGGTACCGGCAGCAAGCAAGACCCAGCGTGTGCAGCTGTTGCGCCGGCTCGATGCGAAACTGCGCCAGCGTTTTTACAAGACCCACCTGGGGCAAAGCTTTCAGGTACTGGTGGAGCGCCGCCTCCGCAATCAGCCGGGCTGGCTGCAGGGTTTCAGTGAAAATTATATTCCCATCACTTTTGCCGGGCCGCCATCACTGGTGCGCAGTTTGGTTACAGTGCGACTGGACAGCCTTGTTGGTGGCCAGCCCCGGGGCCAACGTATAACGGAAGTTACGGGTAACACCGATACGGCAAGGCAACCCGGAAATACACCACAGGCAACGGGATGCTTGAGCGAGATAATAGAAACAGGTACAGTGGCAAAGCATACCAAGGAGCAGACATGCGGGGAGAAATAATAGCCATCGGTGATGAACTCATCTCGGGCCGAATCATGAACAGCACCAGCCGCCTTGCGGCCCGGCGCCTGTTTCTGCTTGGCTATGAGGTGCGGATCATGCAAAATATCGGCGATGATACCGGCCTGATCGGGCAAACATTGCTAACCGCTTTGGCCCGGGCAGATTTTGTGCTGGTCACCGGGGGGCTTGGCTCCACCGATGACGACCTCACCACAGCCGCAGCAGCCAGTGCCCTTGGCCTGGGCACAGCCGAACATCCACAGGTGTTAGCCAGGCTACAGGCGCGCTTGGCTGCCGAGGGAAGGCAGGCCGAGTTCAACATGGCCAACATCGCCCGTTTCGCCACCCTGCCGGAAAATGCGACCCTGCTCGATGACGAATACCGTATGGCCGGCTATCTCCTCTTTTATCAGGAAAAACCCATCTGGTTCCTGCCGGGCGTCCCCTCCCAGATGGCAACCCTGTTCGAAAACAAGGTGATTCCCGAACTACTCCGCCTGGCGCCTCCTCCACCGGTGCACCAGCAAATCTACCGAAGCTGCGGCCTTAAGGAGTTGGCCATCAATGTCATGCTCAAACCCCTGGAGGAGCAGGCAGGCATAGAAATCGGCTACTATCCGGCTGGCTGGGAAGTGGATGTCAGCCTTACGGCGCGGCATAACAGCCCGCAGCAGGCCCATGCCCTGTACCAACAGGCCGATGCCTTTATTCGCACACAGTTGGGCGACAACCTCTTTGGCGAGGGAGAACAGGGCTTACCCCTTGCTGTGGGGCACCTGCTTGCGCAGTGTGGCAAGCGGCTGGTTGTGGCCGAGTCCTGTACCGGCGGCCTCTTGGCTGCCTGTATCACGGAGATTCCGGGCAGTTCAGCCTGGTTTGAGGGCGGTGTAGTGGTCTATTCCAACCGCCTCAAGGAAAATCTTCTGGGTATAGATCCAACCTTACTGGCCAGCCAAGGCGCCGTAAGCGAGGCCTGTGCCAGGGCCATGGCCGGGCAGGCCCTAAACCGACTGCAGGGCGATGTGGCCATTGCAGTTACCGGTATTGCCGGGCCAGATGGCGGCAGTGCCGACAAACCCGTGGGTACCGTGTATCTTGCCCTGGCAGACAAAAACGGGGTCAGCACCCAATGCGTGCATCTGCATGGCTCCCGCCGGGAAATACAGATTCAAACCGTACAGCGGGCCCTGGACATGGTGCGCCGCTCTCTACTGACTACTAATGCATATTGAGCACGACTAAGGAGCAGGCATGGCTGAACGCAGCGAACTACAGGAAAATCGGTTAAAAAGTGTGGAAAACGCCATCTCCCAGATTCAGCGGCAATTTGGTAAGGGTGCCATCATGCGCCTGGGTTCAAACGAACGGGAGAATATTCCGGTTATTCCCACTGGTATCCTTTCTGTGGACCTGGCCCTGGGCGTGGGCGGTCTGCCGCGTGGGCGGGTTACGGAAATTTACGGCCCGGAGGCCTCGGGTAAAACCACCCTGGCCCTGCACGTCATTGCCGAGGCGCAGCGCCGGGGTGGCAATGCCGCCTTTATCGATGCCGAACACGCACTCGATACCAGTTATGCCGAACGCCTGGGTGTGAATGTGGACGACCTGCTCATCTCCCAGCCGGATTTTGGCGAACAGGCCCTGGAGATAGCGGAGATCCTCATGCGCAGCGGTGGGGTGGACGTGATCGTAGTCGATTCGGTGGCAGCACTGGTACCCCGTGCCGAAATCGATGGCAACGTGGGTGATCAGCACGTGGGTCTGCAGGCGCGCCTGATGTCGCACGCCATGCGCAAGTTCACCGGAGTGCTCAATCGTACCAATACGGTGCTGATCTTCATCAACCAGATTCGCATGAAAATCGGGGTGATGTTCGGTAACCCCGAAACCACCACCGGCGGCAATGCACTCAAATTCTACAGTTCGGTCCGCATCGATATCCGGAAAAGCACCCAAATAAAAGAAGGCCAGGAGGTGATCGGCACACAGACCAAGGTCAAGGTAGTTAAGAACAAGGTGGCCCCACCCTTCAAACTGGCGGAATTTGACATTGTCTACGGCGAGGGCATCTCGCGTACCGGCGATTTGCTCGACTTGGGAGTCACCCACGGTCTGGTGGACAAGAGCGGTGCCTGGTACGCCTACAACGATGAACGTATTGGCCAGGGCCGGGAAAATGCCAAGAGGTACCTGAAGGAGCATCCCGAGCTTATGGAGGAAATCGACCGTAAACTGCGCCTGGCCCTGGGTATGCCGATGGAAGAAACCGAGGCCCAGCCCCCTGGGCAGGCACAGTGATGGTACCTGCGAATCTCAGCCGGAGGAAACAATGCAGAACCAGGTGATCCGCAACAGCACGAAAAAGCGTTACGAGCTGGCCATGGCAGGCACGCTCGCCATTTTGGAATATGAGAACAGGGGCGAGGATGTGCTCGTCTTTACCCATACCTTTGTGCCCCCTGAACTGCGCGGCCGCAATGTTGCCGCCGAGCTCACCCGCTTTGCCCTGGATGATGCACGCAAGCAGGGCAAAAAGGTGCAGCCCCAATGCAGCTATGTGGATGGTTTCATGCGCCGTAACCAGGAATACGAGAGCCTGCGTGCCGGAGATGAGGGCGCAGCCAGTTGTGGCCTGCGCAGATCATAGACCAAGCCTTCAGTGCGGCTAAAATCGAGCTGTTGCATGGAGCATGCACCCTTGTTTTTCCCAGGGAAAAACCACATTTCTGTGTTGACCATGCCGACACTGCACCAAAAAAAGACCATCTGGGCCACAGTGGGTCCCTTCTGTCCCTTTATCCGGCCATTCCAGCCCAGACAGCGCAGCTAGCCTGATCCGGATACCAACGCCACCCTAAAACACCCATAAAAAAACGGCATGCTGTCCGCGCTTCTTGCCCTTGTTGTCGGCTTAATCGTCCTGCTTGTCAGTGCACATTATTTTGTTGTTGGCACAGCTGCAGGTGCCCGCCATTTTGGCATGCCACCGCTTCTGATCGGCATGGTGGTGGTTGGTTTTGGTACCTCAGCACCGGAAATGGTGGTTTCGGTGCTGGCTGCCCATCAAGGCAATCCCGGCATTGCCCTGGGCAATGCCTATGGCTCTAACATCGTCAATATCGCCCTGATCCTGGGGCTGACCGCTCTGATCCGCCCGGTGAATGTGCCGCGGCCGGTGCTGCACAGGGAGTTGCCCATCTTACTCGCCGTGACTGTGCTGGCTGCATGGCAGGCCTGGGACGATCAGCTCACCCGCATCGAGGCGTTGGTCTTGCTACTGGTGTTCACTGGCCTGATGCTGGTCAACATCTGCCAGGCTTTGCACGGCAAGCACCAAGCCCTGGAGCCGGACCTGTTGTGCGAAATGGAGGCACAGACCTCCCCGTTCCCTGCCGAAAAGATCGGCCGTGCCATGGTGCAACTCTTTACCGGGCTGATCTTTCTAATCCTCAGTTCCAGAGTGCTGGTGTGGGCTGCTGTCGCGATCGCCCGCAACTTTGCCATCAGCGAGGTGGTCATCGGCTTAACCATTGTGGCCATTGGCACATCCCTGCCAGAACTGGCCTCCTCACTGGTGGCTGCCCGAAAGGGCGAACATGACATCGCCCTGGGCAACATTCTTGGCTCCAACCTCTTCAACACCCTGGCAGTGGTGGGCATTGCCGCCGCTATCCAGCCCATGCCGGTTGACGCAAACGTACTTGGCCGGGATATTCTGCTCATGGCCACCCTGACCGCCTCCCTCCTACTCCTGGGCTGGACCCCCCGGCATGGAGAGGGCCCAGGCAGGATCAACCGCCTTGAGGGTGCGCTTCTTGTGAGTGTTTATCTGGGTTATACCCTGTTGCTCCTGCGGACGATCACCACAGCATAGGGCTGTTGCGCAATGCCGTGGCAAACGGCACCACCGGCGGTCAGAGCCAAAACCCACAACCTGCAAGCAGATGGGCCAACTTGGTCGCAGGACCGCCACCACCTTGGAAATCATCAATGTTGGGAACCATAGTCAATGCCCTGGCCATTGTCGCAGGCGGCCTGATCGGCCTTTTTTTTCGCACAGGCATTGGCCCGCGCTATGAGGAAAGTATTCGCATGGCTCTGGGCCTGGCCGTGGCCCTGGTGGGTGTCAGGGGTGCCCTTGTTGGAGGCGATATTCTGGTGCTGATCTTCTCCCTGGTCATCGGCACCGTGTTGGGCGAGTGGCTGGATATCGAAGGCCGCATGCATGGTTTTGGTCAGTGGCTGCAGGCACGCATGGCAAGCAGAAAAAAAGATGGTGGTGAATCTGCCTCCATCTCCACAGCCACGGCGACATCAACCTTTGGCCATGCCTTTGTCAGTGCCAGCCTGCTGTTCTGCGTGGGCTCCATGGCCATTGTTGGTTCCCTGGAAAGCGGCCTGAGCGGCAACCACCAAACCTTGTTTGCCAAGGCCTCACTCGACGGTCTTATTGCCGTGGTCTTTGCCTCCAGCCTGGGTGCGGGTGTGCTTCTTTCTGCCCTGCCGGTGCTGCTCTATCAGGGGAGCATCACCATGGCCGCAACCCTGCTCAAACCCCTTTTAACCGCCGCAACCGTGGTTAACATGAGCGCGGTCGGTGGCTTACTCATCGTGGCCATTGGCATGAATCTCTTGGGTGTGACCAAAATCCGAGGGCTCCTCGTCATTTGGTGTGGATTTGATGTATACAGGGATCAAATCCACACCAAATGACGGGAGGCTTCATGAACAGTCGGGATATCATCACCTTAGGGCTCGGGCTGCAGGAACCATGGGAAATCGTCAGCCAGGAACTGGTCACGG